>JBKPNQ010000224.1:0-16078 GCA_046732715.1 Acidobacteriota bacterium
CCTCTACGTGATCGATCGCGAGCAATTCAGCGACGGCAAGTCAGGAGATCCGTATCTGATCTTTCCGACCACCGCGACACGCGGTGGCGACAATCGCGTCGCCGCCGGCCGGGTCGTGGAGATTCCGGCGCAGGACGATGCTCCGCCGTACTTCCGGCTGCGGCGCAGCCGTCCCGATCAGACGGCCGAGGTGTTGAACATCGTCGTCTCGTCGAAGCCACTCGAAGGGCTGACCATCGGCGACAAGCCCGTCCGCGTACCCGCGGCGCAGCTCGCAACCTGGGAGCGATCGTGGGGCGGACCGGTCGGACGGCTGGAGATGCCGGCTGGTGTCGGACAAACCTGGACGAAGGTCGAAAAGGACGCCGGATCCGATCGTCAGCGGAGTCTCACGCAGGACGAGCCCCGCCCGCAGACAATCTTCTATCGCGCGAACAGCAAGGCTGATGAGCCGGTGATGGTGAAGTTGACGCTTCGCTACGATCCGAAGCCTCGGCGTTGATTGAGAGCACCGCAGCCAATCCTGCTGCAGCGAATCTGACCACCAGCGCATGCTTCCCTGCGACATCGGTCCGCTCCTCTCGAGTGCCCCGAAGGTCGCCGGTATGGCGTCTACCTCAATGACCGAAGGGTGAAACGAAGCTCAGATCACTGCAACGCCGCAAGCTGTTCATTGCGATGGTCCCAATGGCCCTTTTGGCAGGTGCGGGGGTAAGCGGAGAGCCTGGCGTTGACCCAACCGGCCGGGACGAAGTGATTCACGCCTATCCGACCTCGTTGGCCCCAGCAGCAAGGCAAGCACGCCTCGGCCACAATCCCGACCCCCAGCCGTTGCGCCGCGGCGAGGCAACGGTGGTTCCACTGATGAGGGCCCGATTTCACGTGACGATTCCACGTTGTGCCCCAAAGTGTGCCCACTCGACCATGGCGAATGACGCGTTCAGAAACCTGGAACTCATTGCTGATCAGAGGCTTGACGTGATGGCGACGGTTCTTCAGAAACTCGCTTCCGAATTTCGCCTCGGCCAATAAAAATCGTCAGATCCGCAAGTGCTTACGCACGCTATACTTACCGGAGCGCGGTGAGGTGGCCGAGAGGCTGAAGGCGGCGGTTTGCTAAACCGTTGTAGGGCCTAAAAGCTCTACCCAGGGTTCGAATCCCTGCCTCACCGCCACCCTTCGCTCTGGATCGCAAGCGAAGGTTGCCCACCGTCGCGCGACCCGTTGTCGCCCGCCACTTCCTCTCTTTCTTCTCCGAGATACGATTCGACACGCGCACGCGTGCTGCCGCCTGCGCGAAAAGCTGACGAGGATCGGTCGCGGGCGCAGGGGCGTAAACTGGATCCATGGGCGGGCGAAGCTGGCGCCAGCGGCTGATCGGCAATGGCAGCCTCGTGCTGACGAGGTCGCGTATCAAAGCGGCGTACGCCGTCGCCATCGCGACCGATCTCCTGCAGTTCGGGCTCGGGCCATTCGGTTGGATATTCGCCGACGAGATTCTCGACGTGATCGCGCTGATCGTCACGACGAGGCTGCTTGGATTCCATCCGCTGTTGCTCCCGACGTTCATTCTCGAGCTGGTCCCAATCATCGACGTGCTGCCGACCTGGACCGGATGCGTGGCGCTCGTCGTGGCGATGCGGAAGAAGCCGTCGCCGCCAGTGACACGCGGCGACGACCAGTCGGTGACGATCGATGTGAAGCCCACGAGCGTGACGTAAGCCTCGCCGAGCAACAACGGCTTGGCGACGAAAGCCTCCGAATTAGCGCGCCGAGATTCTCGTCATTAACCCGGGTACCGAGGCTGCGCCCTGACCTCTTCCATCTGGGCGACGTGCCGATCGGTATGGCTCGCCAGCAGCAACAGCCATTGATGCCCTTCGAGATCGCCGAGCGGCCCCAGCGGCGCGAAATGGTGGTGGAGGTTGTCACCAGACTCGCGCACGTACTTCTCGACGACGAACCGCAGAAAGGCGCGGAGTCTCTCGGCTTTCCCAATGACGCGCTGCGCTCGATTCGATCGAGATGCTCGCGTACGAAAGACGCCGGCGGCATGAGGGTCATCGAGGTGATCTCGCGATTATAGTCACCACCACTGCAATCAGAGGTGGTCGGCTACAATGCGGGTCCGAGATGCCGAGCATGCCAACCGCCAACCCCGCGGTTCCCGCACGGGATGCGGCGGACCGATCCAGTGTCGGTGGACGCTGGTGGCTGGCGGCGCTGCTGACCAGCGGTATGACCCTCTGTTACGCGCAGCGTGGCACGCTGTCGGTCGCCGCGCCGTTCATGATCCGCGACCTCGGCATCAACACCGAAACGATGGGGCTGATGCTGTCGGCGTTCTCATGGTGCTACTGCTTCATGCAGGTGCCCTCGGGATGGATCGTCGATCGCTTCGGCGTCGGTCGTGCCTACGCCATCGGTTTCGCCGTCTGGTCGATCGCCTGTGCACTCACCGGTGCGTTTCGCAACATCGTCGCGATCATGTGCTTCAGGATCACGATGGGAGTGGGGCAGTCGGTCGCGTTTCCCGCGAGCGCTCGCACCGTGGCCAATTGGTTCCCGGACACTGAACGCGGGCTGATCAACTCGAGTTATCTCATCGGCGTGCGGCTGGGACAGGCGCTGGTCAATGCGGCCGGCATCGGATTGATTGCGCTGTATGGGTGGCGAATGCTCTTCGTCCTCGCTGGCCTCGTCCCATTGCTGTGGATTGTGCCTTGGATGCTGGCTCTTCGTCGATGGGAGCCACCTGGATCGAGAATCGCGTCGAGTGGCTCGAATCGTTTTACGTTTGCGTCCAGCTTCGGCTTGCTGCGCCATCGGGCGGTTCTGGGGACGTTTCTTGGATTCTTCGTCTTCGACTACGTCTGGTTCGTGTTCGTGTATTGGCTGCCAGGCTATCTCCGGCTGGAACGTCACTTCACGCCTGCGCAGATGGCCTTCCACTCGTCGGTGCCATTCCTGGTGATGTCGATCGTGATCATCCTGTCCGGAATTGCGGCCGACCGGATGATTGCGTCAGGGTTTCAGGAGTTGCGAGTCCGTAAGGCGTTCATCGCGGCCGGCTTCGCGATCGCGATGGCGATCGTCCCCGCCGGACTGGTCGAGGACAACAACACCGCCGTCTGGCTGCTCGTGCTCTCGCTCTGTGGGATTGGTGTGGCGTCCCCCAACACCTGGAGCATCACGCAGGCGTGCTGCAGCAAACGTCTGGTGGGCACGGTCTCGGGGATTCAGAACTTTGGTGGCAATGTGGGTGGCATTATCGCGCCCTGGCTGACCGGCGCGATCGCCCATCGCACCGGTTCATTTGCTCCTGCCTTCATTCTGTGCGGATTCCTCCTGATCGGCGGCACGCTGGCGTATTGGCTGCTGATGAACGAGAGGGTCGAAGAGGAGGCAGCCTGAGCCTCGGTGACTGATCGCCTGCGGCCGCGCCATGCTCGATCGACTGACGCTCCTGCACGCCGATTGGTCTCGTCAATCACGCAGCACGGCTCTGCCTCCGTCGTCGCAAGACCTGCGTGACGTGCTCGCACGGTGCGAGTGACTCATGGCGTCCGCGCGCAGCGGAACGGCGGAGTCAAGCTGATGTCCCAATGCGTCGGCCACGCGGTTCATCCGCGCATCTGTTCGATGTAGCTCTCCACCGTTCGCGGCGCGACACCGAACCGATCGGCTGACGCTTTCCAGCCCGGGAACGATTGCGGCACCGTGGCCGCGTATAAACCAAAGGTCATCAACCGGGCGGCGACTTCGTTGAACGGCCTGACGATCGGCGGAAGCAGCCGCAGCGCTAGCGCCGGCACGTGACGCCGTTTGCCGGACGACTTGAGGCGACGTTCGATCAGCGACGCGAGCTGATTCTGCGATACATTCGACGGTCCGCCAGCCTCCACCGCCTCGTTGACGACCTCCGGCCGCGACACAATCTTCACCGCGAACTCCGCGACGTCTTCGATCGCGATGTAGTTCATGACGTTGTTGCCGTCGCCAAACAGCGTCGCCACACCTTTCTCGCGAATTCCTTTCGCGATCATCTCGTCGACCCAGGTTTCCATGAAGGCGCTCGGACGAAGCATGACGAACGGCACGCCGCTGCGGCGGATGGCGTCCTCGATGTACCACTTGATCCGAAAGATGTCGACGGGCGCATCCTGCCTGACGCCTCTTGCCGAGACGTACATCAGTTTTGTCACGCCAGCATTGCGCGCCGCCGCGCACAGGTTCTGGTGGTTCGACAGGTCGATGCGCGTCGGACTGTTCGGGCCCTTGCCGAGATTGTTGTTGGCGGTCGAGACGATGTGATCGACGCCGCGGCAGGCGGCGTTCAGCTTCGGCACATCGCGCAGATCGATCGCCACAATTTCGGCCTGCGGCGCGAACTGTGCCAGCTTGTCCGCGTTGCGCGCGAGCGCACGAACCTTGATGCCCGACGCCATCAGCTTGCGGGCGATGGCGCTCCCCAGCTGACCGCTCGCACCGACCACGAGGACGCGCGAGTCGCTCATTATCCCTTCGTCCACGACCACCCGGTGATCCGCCAACCGGCGGCGGTCTTCTGCAATGCCACCGTTAAGGAGGCTCCGCTTTCAGTGATGGGCTTTCCTTTCTCTTTCAACGTGAAGGTTGCCGGGACGACCACGTAAGCCCGATCCCCGGTGACATCGGCATGCTTGGTCGCTCCAAGCTTGACATTCGGATCTGTCCAACCATTCTTCTTGCCGAAGGCGTCGAAGTCGGCCATCCACTTCGCGCAGGCGCCGGCGCCGTGCCATTCGTGCGGCGGAAACTCGTCGATGATTGACGTCTGATCCGCGCACGTCGCCGCGGCGCCCTTGGTGTCTCCCTTGTTGAACGAGTCGACGAATTGATGGACGACGGCCACGGCCGCTGTCTGATCGGCGCTGGGGGCGGCCGCTTGAGCGAGTGCGATCAGGCCGAGCGTCAGCACGACGTTGTCCATGTCGGTCCATTCCTTTCGGACGTCAGCAACAGGCGGTAGTCGAATGGCGGGGACTATATCAAATCCAAACTCCTCAGGAATCCCTCTCTTCGAGGCATCGATTCGCAATCGAGCATTGAAGCCAGCAGACGCCGCGAAAGACTTCGCACTTCTCCTTCCTATTCAGGTACCGAGCCGACCGTCATCGCTGTTCAGGGACTGATCCGCGACGGTCGTTCGTTCGGGGAGGTGCACCCGTCTGCTTACGAGGCGGCGGCGCCGGAACCACGCTCAGAGGATGGTATGAAGAAACTGTGTGTAGTCGTCATCATTGCATTCATTGCATGTTCGATCGGAGGCTTTGCTTCCGCGCAGGACACCACCGGCACGCTCTCGGGCCGCATCGTTGATGCACAGGGATTGGCACTGCCGGGCGTCACCATCACCGCAACCGGATCGCAGGGGAGCAAGACTGCGGTCAGCGGCGGCGATGGCCGGTTCACCGTTCCGTTTCTCACCCCGGGGGCGTACCGCGTGCATGCGGAACTCCAGGGATTCACCCCCGTCGATCGAGCGGACGTTCAGGTACGACTGGGCCAGACCGTGGAGATTCCGCTGACGCTGCAGGTCGGCGTGGTCGAAGAAACGGTCCAGGTGACGTCGGCATCGACGACTGTGGATGCCACCAGCACGACAATTGGCGCCACGCTCGATAGCGCGACGCTCTCACGGTTGCCGGTTGGCCGGCGGTTCAGCGACACGCTCTACCTTGCGCCCGGGGTCACAACCGGCGGCAACGTGGGCATCGCCAATCCCTCGGTCGGGGGATCGAGCGGTCTCGAGAACCAGTACGTCGTCGATGGTGTGAACATCACCAACGGCGGCTACGGCGCCCTGGGTTCTTATTCGATCGTCTTTGGATCGCTCGGCAACGGCACGCCCTATGACTTCATGCAGGAAGTCCAGGTGAAGACCGGTGGCTACGAAGCGGAATTCGGGCAGGCTACCGGCGGTGTCATCAACGTTGTGACCAAGAGCGGATCCAACGCCTTCACAGGAAGCGCGTTTGCGTATGCGCGGCCCCAATCGCTGGAGTCCGACTACAAGACGGTGAACAGCATTGAGGGAACCGTCAACACCGTCGCATCGAAATTGAGCGACGCGGGTGCGACGTTCGGTGGACCGGTGCTGCGCGACGAGCTGTTCTTCTTCGGCGCGATCGATCCGCAGTGGGAAACGACGACGTTTCTCGCGCCTGAAGGATTTCCACTGCACGCGCTCGGCGACGCCGATCGCGACCGCCATCTCGTGAACTACGCGGCGAAAGGGACATGGCAGGCGACAAAGTCCCACCGCTTCGACGCGTCGTTCTTTGGCGATCCGGCAACCGGGGACGTCGGCCCGCAGCGTTCATCGTCGCTTCTCGGGCAGACGACATCCGCCTACAGCGCCCTCGAATACGGCGGCCACAACCAGGTCCTACACTACGACGGCGTGTTGAATCGGCGTCTTCTCGTCGATGCGTCGGTCGGGCACGCGCTCAACCGCATTCTCGAGATACCAGTGGCGAACGACTGGCAGATTCTCGACTTCCGGGTCACGCCCCGCATCCTGAGCGGCGGTCTCGGTTTCTACGAAGCGGGCAATCGAAGCGACAGCTGGCAGACCCAGGCGAAGGCCACGACGATCCTGTCCGGGTACGGCGAACATCAGGTGCGTTACGGGTTCGTGTACGAACACCTCGACTTCTCGCAGTTGGTCCAGTACACCGGCCCGACGTTCACCGCGCCGAACGGCCAGCAGACGGCGACCGGTGCGGTCGTCAGCATCATTCCCGATCCGGATTTCGGTCAGATCTATCACGTCAGCCGCGCCAGCCTGACCGATGCGCGGCCGACGACGCAGCAGTACGCGGCGTTCTTCGCCGAGGACGCCTGGAGAGTGGGCAACTCGCTGACGATTCGGCCCGGCCTGCGATACGAGCAGGAAAAGATGTCGGGGACGATCATTCAGGACTTCTCGCTGAAGAACAACTGGGCGCCTCGCGTCGGCGTGGTGTGGGATCCGACCAACGCAGGCAGGAGCAAGGTGTTCGCGAACTACGGCCGCTACTACGCGCGTGTGCCGAACGATCTCGCCGCTCGCGCGCTGTCGTCGGACTCGTCGATCTCCGCTGACTATTTCGATGCGAATCTGACGCACCCCGTTCCAGATGGAACCGTGACGACGAACGCGACGACCGGCGTGCAGACGACGACGCATTTCACGCTGCTCGGATCGGGCGCCGACGACATCGATCCAAACGCCAAGCTGAGTTATTACAACGAATGGGTTGCCGGGGCGGAATACCCGGTGTTCCGCGACATTCAGATCGGTGTTCGCTACGTGCATCGCGACATCGGCCGCGTGCTCGAGGACGTGCAGCCGTATCCGGTCCTGGCGACGTCGCTCGGATTGTCCGGCGCGGCCACGGCCAACTATCTGCTGACCAACCCGGGGCCTGAGACCCCTGTCGTCCAGGACATTCCGGGCGCGACCATCAGCTTCGAATCGCCGGTCCACAAGTACAACGCGATTGAGGTGACGGCAAACAAGCGGCTGGCGAACAAGTGGTCGCTGATCTCCTCGTATCGCTGGTCACGGCTCACCGGTAATTTCGAAGGCTTCTTCCGCAACGATAACGGCCAGTCGGATCCGGGGATCTCGTCGCTCTACGACTATCCGACGAATGACCCGACCTACGCGACGATCGGAGCGGCGCAGTTTGGTTATACCGGCGACATCCGGTTCCTCGGCTCCGCCGGCAACGGACCGTTGCCGCTCGATCGAACGCACGACGTGAAGGCCTACGCCACCTACTCATTCGCCATGGGTTTGAACCTGTCGGGTGGCGTGGAAGTACAGTCGGGAGCACCGCTCACGGCATTTGCTGCGCACCCCGTCTACGATTCCGGCGGCGAGATTCCTTTGACGGTTCGTGGCGCCGGCTTTCAGACGTCGGAGGGTTTCCGCACTCGGGCGCCGTGGACGAAGCCGGTCAATGCGGGAGCCTCGTACAACCTCAAGGTCGCCGGCAGGAATCTGTCGGTGATCGCCGACGTCTTCAACGTCTTCAACACGCAAACCGTGCTCGACTACGACAGCTTCTCAGAGCTCTCGATCGGCGTTCCTAACCCGGACTTCGGCACGGCGGGCGCGTCCGGCGTGATTTCCGGACAGCAATTCGTCAAGCCGCGCCAGGTCCGGATTGGCGTGCGATACGAGTTCTAACGTTCGCGGCTCGCGGCTCGCGGCTCGCGAATCGTGGTCCGGGATCCGGATCCAAGGATTGAAGGCTTCGACGATTAGGGATCTCGGAGATCAGTGATTACGGATTAGTGATTAAATGGCGCCATGGTGAAACGCACTGTGGCGCCATTCTTCGTTCTCGTCTTCACGCTGGCGAGCAACGCCTTCGCGGATGTGCAGCTGCCGGGCATTATCAGCGATCACATGCTGCTCCAGCGCGACATGCCCGTACGGATTTTCGGCAAGGCGTCGCCGGGCGAGGCGGTCAGCGTCGCGTTTCGTGGACAGACTGTGCAAACGGTAACCGACGCCACGGGACGTTGGGAAGCCTGGCTCAAGCCGATGGCCAGTGGTCCTTCCGCAGCGATGACCATTCAGGGAGCGAACACAATCACGATCGCTGACGTGCTGATCGGCGACGTGTGGATCGGTTCCGGTCAGTCGAACATGCAGTGGGCGGTGTGGCAATCGGACAACGCCGACGCCGAGATCGCGGCCGCGAAGTTTCCGCAGATTCGGCTTTTCTATGTCCCGCGCAAGACATCGCCCGTTCCGGTCGAGGACGTGGACGCAAGATGGGTTGTATGCTCGCCCGAAACCATCAAAGACTTCTCGGCCGTCCTTTACTACTTCGGCCGTCAGATGCATCAGGACCTGAAAACGCCCGTTGGCTTGATTCACACGTCGTGGGGCGGTACGCCGATCGCGTCGTGGATCAGCGGTCCCACGCTGATGGGCAACACCAGGCTCGAACCATTCCTGTCGTACTGGCAAAACATGGTTCTTCATTATCCGGAGAATCAGAGCCGGTACGAGCAGGCGGTAAAGAAATGGGAAGCGGGTGGATCGCAGGGCGCACGTCCCGCCATTCCGCTCGGGCCGGGCCACCAGCACGAGCCAACGACGCTGTACAACGCGATGGTCGCTCCTCTGGTCAAATACACAATCAAGGGAGCGCTCTGGTATCAGGGCGAAACGGAAGCGGGTCGCGCGCAGGGAGATATCTACGGCGAGGCGCTCATGACGCTCGTGAGTGATTGGCGCCGAGCGTTCGGACAAGGAGAATTTCCCTTCTATTGGGTGCAACTGGCCAACTACGGCAACGCGACGAAGAACGGACACTGGATGCTCGTCCAGGAAGGGCAGGTCAAGGCCAGTGCGCTTCGCAACACTGGTGTCGCGATCATCAACGACATCGGCAATCAGACAAGCATTCATCCCACCAACAAACAGGACGTCGGCCGGCGGCTGGCAATGCTGGCGCAGAACACGGGCGAGAGTCCGCGGTATAGGCAGTTCACCCGCGAAGGCAACGGCATCCGTATCTGGTTCGACCATGCGGGCAAAGCCCTGAAGACTCGAGCCGGCGCGCCGCTGACGGGGTTTCAGATCGCAGGCAGCGACCGCAAGTACGTCCCCGCCGCCGCCCGAATCGAGGGGACAACCGTCGTCGTGTCGAGCGCGGAGGTCACGGATCCGCGATCCGTCCGTTACGCCTGGGACTATTACCCCGAGGCCAACCTGGTCAACGAATGGGGGTTGCCGGCGTCGTTGTTCCGAACCGACGAACGCGACGATCAGCGGTAGCTCGACGATCCCGCCAAACCGTACACGCGGTTAGAAGCTCAACCGTGTGGCGGAACTGATGTTGCACCGTCACCGCGCGTGGCAATGTCGCCTGTCCGCCGCGCGTTTGTCATCCTGCTCGCTGCCGCCGGCATCGTTGCCATGCTCCTGATGCTCGCGCAGGACCAGGAAACACTGAAAGTTCGCAGCGCCATCAGTGCGGAGGATCCCCGACATTCGGCGTACCTGGCGGCGCTTGTCGGGGCAGCGTTGTCCCGGGGCAATCGCTACGACGTCCTGACCAACGGCGATCAAATCTTTCCGGCGATGCTCGACGCCATCGGAAACGCGAAGCGCCGGATCAGTTTCGAGACCTATATTTACGACAAAGGAGAAGTGGCCGACCGTTTCACCGTGGCGTTGGAGGAAGCGGCCCGGCGCGGTGTTCACGTCAACATGGTCGTCGACTCGGTTGGCGCGAGCGGCATGAAGGCGGATGATATCAAGCGGTTGGAGGCAGCCGGCTGCCGAATCGGCAGCTTTCATTCCCTGACGTGGTACAACCTCGAAGACGTGAACTATCGCACGCACCGAAAAATTCTGGTCGTGGACGGAGAGGTCGGATTCACTGGCGGCGCCGGCGTCGCCGATCATTGGCTCGGCCACGCCGACAGCAAGGAGCACTGGCGCGACACGCAAATCCGGATGCGCGGTCCGATCGTGCGACTGGTCGAAGGTGCATTCTTCGAGAACTTCTTCGAGACGGCCGGCATTGTGACCCCGGAGCTCGATGACCCGAAAGCCGAGGCTGACGACATCGGACACTCACTGGTCCTGCGCAGCTCGCCGACCGGCGGCAGCAACGATCTCAAACGTCTCTACCTGCTCGGCCTCGCGTCAGCGCGACGCACCGTTGACATTACCTCGCCGTACTTCGTGACCGACGAGTCCAGCGAATGGTCGCTGAAGGACGCGATCGATCGTGGCGTGAAGATTCGCGTCCTGGTCGAAGGCGACAAGACCGACGCGATGCCGGTGAAGTATGCCTCACGAGAAGCCTACGACCGGCTCCTCTCCATGGGGATCGAGATCTACGAGTATCAAGCCACGATGATGCACACAAAAACGCTGGTGGTGGACGGCGCGTGGAGCATGTTTGGATCCGCGAATTTCGACAACCGATCGCTGGAGCTGAACGACGAGCTGAATGTCGCGGTCTCGGACCGCGATCTCGCGCGGCGGTTCACCGACGATTTCGAGCAGGATCTACGAGTCAGTTCGCGGCTGGATCTCACGCGCTGGCGTCAGCGCTCGTGGCTCGAGAAATCCCGCGAGACGTTCTGGTCGTACTTCGGGGAAATATTCTAGTTGGCTGCTGGCTGTTGGGTGTTGCGGCTGCTGCTGGCTGCTGGCCGTGGCTCGAGGTCGCTATGATACTGTCTGCGATCATCGACACCCGGCCCGCAAGGCTGGAGATGCGCCCGAGAAAACGACGTGGATCCCAATCCGATTCTTGATTTTGGCGTCGATACGTCCACCTTGAGTTATGTCGGCCACGGCCTCCAGCGACCGGAATGCATCCTCGCGGAGCGCGACGGCACGTTGTGGTCAGCCGACGCTCGCGGCGGCGTCGCGCGCATCGGGTCCGACGGCAGCCAGCGCATCATCACGCAGAAGCAGTCCAGTCACTTCGCCGGCGCGGGAAGCGAAGCCACGCGGTATCTGGACGGCACGCTGCCGAACGGGCTAGCGTTCGCCAGCAACGGCGACTTCCTCATTTCGAACTTCGGGACGGATTGCCTCGAGCTCATGACGCGGGACGGCGAATCCCACGTCATCGCCAGCACCATTGACGGACAACCGGTCGGAAAGGTCAACTTCGTGCTTCGCGATTCGAAGGATCGCATCTGGGTCACCGTGTCAACACGGGTCAGGAACTGGATGCACGCGTTGCGTGTCGATCTGGCCGACGGCTACCTGGCCCGTTACCAGGATGGCGCGTTCAGGATCGTCGCCGACGGTTTTCGCTTTACCAACGAGATCCGCTTCGACGCGCGCGAAGAGTTTCTCTACGTCGTCGAGACAACCGGCGGGTGCATTTCGCGGCTGCGCATCGACGACGACGGGAACGCGGTCGAGCGCGAGATCTTCGGACCGTCAAAGCTGGGAACCGGCGCGTGGCCAGACGGGATCGCGTTCGACGCCTACGGCAACCTGTGGGGGACGCTCGTATATTCAGACAAGCTCTTTGTCATCACGCCGAAGGGTGATTTTCGCGTGCTCATCGACGAGGGCGATCCGGCGAAGGTCGGTGCTCTTGAACAGGCGTTCTTCCGCAACGACGTGACAGAAGAGGTGCTGTTTGCGACCGGTCGAGGCGTGGCGCCGTGGATGGCGAGCGTCACGTTTGGCGGCCCCGATCTGAAAACGGTTTACATCGGATCGCTCCGCGGGACACGCATTCCGTATTTCCGCTCACCCGTGCCCGGCCTGCCCATGGTTCACTGGCACGACAGATAGCCTGCGCTGCCGCCTACTTTCCCTGCCAACCGCCGTCGACAAAGATCGACTGGCCCGTGACGTAGCCCGCCTCGTCTGATGCGAGGAAGGCGACGACCTGACCGACCTCACGCGGTTGTCCGGCGCGGCCGAGTGAGATCTGCGCGAGTACCTGCGGCAGGATCTCCGGCGACTTCATGACCCAGTCCGTCATCGGAGTCTCAATGAGGCCGGGGTGCACGCAGTTCACGCGGACGCCGAGCGGCGTCATCTCCGCCGACATGTTCCGGGTCAGCGCTTCGAGACCGAGCTTCGTTGGAGCGTAGTGCGTACGGCCGGGCAGCACCTTGGCCGCCTGGATCGATCCGATGCTGACGATGCTGGCCTTGCGACTGGCGGCTACCACGCGCTTACAGAACACCTGCGAGCAGAGCCAGGCTCCCCGGAGGTTGGTGTCGGTCAATCGCGTCCACTGCTCGTCGGTGAGATCGAGAAACGGGACAATGGTTTCGATGCCGGCGTTGTTGACGAGGATGTCGACCGGTCCGAGTTCCTTCCAGACCTGGTCGAACATCGGCTCGACCTGCGATCGGTTGGCCACGTCCGCCTGAACCGTCATCGAGCGCCGGCCTTTTGAGCGCACATAGTCGGCGACCCGCGCGGCCTCTTCCGGGTTGTCGAGATAATCGATCGCGACATGTGCGCCATCGTCGGCAAACACCTCCGCGATGCCGCGGCCGATTCCCCGTCCGGCGCCCGTGACGAGCGCGACCTTGTCCCTGAGCCTCACTGAACCTCCTCTGAACTATACCCCGTGGCATACGATAGGGGGCACCGCGCATTTCTACGAGATGCAACGGTCGCGAGCATTCCCGCGCCCAGACGATTCGGTGGCAGTCGAGACACGCTATTCTATGAAGCGATTGCTTGCCCGGTCAGCGCATCCGTGACCGTGTGGGGCGAACGAGGTCCCCGATGTCACGAGGAGACCACACATGTTCGATCGCAGACAGTTCAACAAGACGCTCGCACTCGGACTCGCCGGTGCGGCGCTTCCGGGATCGGCGAACGCGCTGGACGCGCTTCAGAACACGAGGCGTCTCAAGGCCGGTCACACCGGCATCACCTGGGGGTTCAACCCGGCCGATGCCGAGCGAGCGATCCCCGACGTCGCGTCGCTTGGATTCCACGGCTACGAATCGTTCGGCAATGTGCTCGAGGCGTGGGAATCGAAGGGCGGGCTCGACGCGGTCCTCAACGCGGCGAAGCTTCCGTTGCGGTCCGCGTACTGCCCGGTCAACCTGACCGATCCCGAAAAGCTCAAGGATGAAACCGCCAAGATCGTCCGCTGGGGGCAGCTCATAAAGAAGTGCGGCGGCGCCGTAGCCGTCATCGGGCCGAACAACGTCAAACGACCCGACTACAACTTCGCCGAGCACAAATCGAACATCGTGGCGGCGCTCAACGAAATCACCAAAGCCCTCGACGGCATCGGCATCGTCGGCGTGCTGCACCAGCACACCGGAACCTGCGTCGAGACCCGCGAGGAAACGTACGCCGTGATGGAGGCCGTCGATACGCGATACGTGAAGTTCGGGCCTGACGTGGGTCAGTTGCAGAAGGGCGGGTCGGATCCGGTCAAGGTAGTGAAGGACTTCCTGCCCGTCGTCCGGCACGTTCACCTGAAGGACTGGAACGGCGGTCCCAACTACGAAGGGTACTGTCCGCTCGGGCAGGGGAAGGTGGATCTCGCCGGTGTCTGCGATCTGCTCGACAAGTCCGGCAACGATCTGATGATCATGGCCGAACTCGACCCGAGCAAGGATATGCCGCTGGCGCCGCTCGAGGCCGCGCGCATCAACAAGGAAGCATTGGTCAAGCTGGGTTTCGTTTTCAGGACGTAGTGGTCTCGCAAACGCGACCTGTGCCAGTCGTTGAAGCCGAGACTCTCTGTTGACAACCTGCTCGAGGAGACTTTTAACGTGACCGCCGATTACTCGGCCTTTGGTCTGTCCGACAAGATTGCCATCGTTACCGGAGCGTCCCAGGGCATCGGCCGTGCCATCGCTGTCGGCCTCGCGAGCGCCGGCGCTCACCTTGTCCTTGGCAAATATCCCGAAGGCGGGCACGAAGCCATCGCGTCAGTCAAAACAGAGATTGAGGCGCTGGGCCGACGTGCCGTAGTGGTTCCGACCGACGTGTCGCGCGTCGAACAGGTGAGGTCGATGATCGACGCCGCGAAAGCGGAGTTCGGGCGCATCGACATCCTGGTGAACAATGCCGGCTGGACGGGCACGACGCTGGCGCTCGACGTTACCGAGGACGAGTACGACCGGACGATGGCGGCTTCGCTCAAGAGCGTGTTCTTCGCCTGTCAGGCCGCGGCTCGGGTGATGATCCCGCAGGGCGGCGGCAAAATCATCAACATCGGATCGAACTTCGGCGTTGTCGCCTTTCCCATGCGCTCGGTCTATGCCGCCGCCAAGGCGGGCGTTCATCACCTGTCGCGTGCACTGTCGCTCGAATGGGCGAAGCATGGCGTGACGGTCAACGTCGTGGCGCCCTGCATCACCGAAACCGAATCGCGCCGCGTGATTCTCGAGCGCCCTGGCTACAAAGAGTGGGCGACGTCGCAGATGCTGCCGATTGGGCGATGGAACCAGCCGCAGGATCTGGTCGGAGCCGTACTGTTCCTCTCCAGCCATCTGTCGGACATGGTCGTTGGCCACGTGCTGATGGTGGACGGTGGGTGGACCATTCACTGATCGGCACACGCTACCTCGAGTCATGACCTGAGTTTCCGTTCCGGCTCGACGAGTGTAGACTTACGGCGTCTTTCCCGGAAACATGAGCTGACTGCTGTGAACGTCGCCTGCTGGACGCTTGCACTTGCGCTGGCTGCTACCCTGTCGCAGAGTCAGGTCCCGGGACTGTCCCAGGCGGCGCCGCGATCCGCTCTTGTCGTCGGGCAAGTGATCGACGCCGGCACTGGGAGCCCCCTCAGCGGTGTGCTTGTTGAAGCGGTTCAGTCGCTGCAATCGGTACCTGCGCCGCCCTTCCCACCAACGGCCGCGCCAACTCAGGTGACGCAAACTCCCAGAGTTCTGACCGGTTCCGACGGTCGCTTCGTGTTCCGCCATCTCCAGAAGGGCACTTTCATCATTACCGCCGCCAAGCCCGGTTATCTGAACGGCGCGTACGGTCGTCGACGTCCCGGTGGAGATTCGCAGACGCTCGTGCTCTTCGATGGTCAGAAGGTTGGAGGTCTACGCATTTACCTCTCGAGACACTCGGCAATTTCCGGCATCGTCGTTGACGAAGCTGGTGAACCTGTCGTCGGGATTCAAATGCGTGCGTTCAGACGAACGATGTTCGCGGGGCAGCGTCGGTTCGCCATCGCGGGCTCTGTCGGGTGGACAGACGATCGCGGTGTGTATCGAATCCATGGATTGTTCCCCGGCGACTACCTCGTTGCAGCGGTGTCGAGCAAGGTATCTGTCGCCGCCTCAGTTGTTGACGATGTACGTCGAGGCGGCGTGCCCCCCTCTTCCATTAGTGAGATTGGCGCCGCTCTTCCGACCGCACGTGGCCTGTCGATGCAAGTGGGAGACGCGGTCTTGACGCTGACGGGATCAGCTGTGGGACCGCCGCCGACGAGCGATGGTCATGTGCTTGTCTATCCGACTACGTATCATCCGAATTCGCCCAGTCCAAGCCGTGCGACGGTCGTCACCGTCGGGTCCGGAGAAGACCGGACCGGTATCGATCTTCAAC
>JBKPNQ010000225.1:0-13408 GCA_046732715.1 Acidobacteriota bacterium
CGCATCTTCACGTAATTCGGGACGTTGGATTGATCGATCTTGAACCCGGTCACGACATCGTACCGGAGGCCCGCGTTCACCGTCAGCCTGCTCGTGAGCCGCCAGTCATCCTGAATGTAAGTGCCGAACTGCTTCATCGGCAGGTTGGCCGGGTTGCCTGCTTTGCTCTTGGTGACACGGCTGATCGGCCCGTTCACGTCGCTGGTCAGGTGTGTGTAGGCGTAGTCGGTGCTTCCCGCGGAGAAGGTGAGATAGAGGCGCGGTTCGTTGATGAAGTTGACTCCAGACTTGAGGTCGTGCCCCAGCCCGCCCATGCCCGTCATGTGCCACGTGAAGTCGTCGCGGAACTGGAACTTATGCTGCTGCGTCTGCTGCGGCGTGTTGACGTTGTAGCCCACCGTCAGCCCGTTCGGGAACGTCTGCTGCGGATCGGGGGTGCGGGCGAGAATGGCGTTGGCGAAGTCCGCGTACTGGAAGATGAACTCGTTCAGCCGGCCGCCTGCCAGCACCCAGTTGTGATTGAGGTTGATTGAGTTGAACGTGTTGCTGCTGTCGCCCCAGTTGTCCTCGGTCCGCCGATTGTCCGCGTTGTAAACCTGCGAGTTCGTGTTGCGTCCGTAGCGGACCGACCCGTACTGCGTGGGTGTGAGGTTGGCCGATACTTTGGCCGTGAACAGGTTTTCACGGCTCGGCGTCGGGAAGACGCCTTCCTTGTCCGGATAGAGTCCGAATGTCGTCACCGCTTGCTTCGTGTCCTGCTGGGTCCGTTCGATCGCGGCAAAGTAGTGAGCCTTGTTCTGAATAATCGGTCCGCCGAACGAGCCACCGAATTGATAGCGCTGATAGTCCTGCTTGTCGATCTTGCTCAGCTTCTCGGTTTCCGTCTTCGCGTTCATGGTGTCGTTGCGGAACGACGTAAAAAAGCTGCCCTTCATGTCGTTCGTGCCGCTCTTGGTGACGATGTTCATCACGCCGCCGTTGCTGCGGCCGTACTCGGCCTTGTAGCGCTGTGTGATGAAGTTGAATTCCTGGATCGCCTCGAGCGGATACAGCTGGAGCAGGCCACCAACGGTGTCGTCGTTGTTGTCGCCGCCGTCAATCTGATAGTTGACGTTGCGGCCGTTGCCGCCCGCAATCTGCGGCGAATACTGCGTCGTCTTTGTCGGATCGGAGTGGAAGCTCAGGCCGACGCCGGGGATCGTCATCGCCAGATTCGCGAATTGACGTCCGTTCAGCGGCATGCTTTCAATCTTGGTGACGTCGACGACGCCACCGACCGAGGAGTCGGTCGTCTTCACCATCGGCACTTCCGCCGTGACGTTCACAGATTCGGACACGCCGGCCAGCTTCAACTCGATGTTGATGTCGGTCGTCTGCGCGACGTTGACCGTCACGTCCTTGCGGCTATAGGTTGCGAATCCGGACAGCTCGCCGGTGACTTCATAGTTGCCGACGGGCAGTGCCGACAGCCGGTAGATGCCCTCGCCGTCAGAAACGTCCGTGCGGACGAACCCGGTCTGCGGATTGCGGGCCGTCACGGTGACTCCCGGCACCGCCGCGCCCTGTGCGTCGAGAATTCGGCCGGTGATGTTTCCGGTCGTCTGCTGCGCGAATACCGGTGCAGCCCCTAATGCGCACAGCGCGATCATCGCGAGGATGATCTTTTTCATGTCTTCAAGCTCCTTGGAAAAAGTGCAGCAACCGTCGCGCTCACTCCAACACAACGGTTGTCCCGCCACGCGGCAAAGCCGCGACGGCAGGCGTCACATGCCGAATCGAGGTGCGGGGGAGACGGTCAATTCTACGGCAAATAGCCTGAGGTCTACCCCACCCCTGACCACTCGTCCCATCGAAATTGATCTGATCTCAAATGGTCGACCCTGCGCCGCTAGCAAGGACTTTTCCACTTCGGCTGGTGACGAACCCCCTGAATTCGTTGACGAAATGCGTTCGCCTGGTGTCAGTACGAATTCCAGGGAACCAATTTGGATTTGGCATCCAATGGATTGGTTGCCGTTCCGAATCCGGTCACCGGTACCGGGTACAGCTGCTGTGGTCAAAGTGTGAAGAGCTTCTTGTCAGAATTAACAGCCTTAGTCGTTCTTCGTCGCTCGAATCAGTCGTTCGACTTCACCGCGCTGCGGTGCGTCTGGCGGGAGTCGACGCAAGAGCTCCTCGGCGGTTGTCGCGGCTTCACCGCGGCGACCGAGCCGCGCGAAGGCGATCGCCAGATTGAAGCGCGCCTGGTGAAGATCAGGATCGATGGTGAGGGCGCGCTGAAGCGGCGCGATGGCATCATCCGGATGACCGCCGTCGGAGAGCACGATGCCGAGGTTCGCGCTGACCACCGGATTGTCGGGCTCCATTCGGTCCGCCGCGCGCAGTGTTGTCGCAGCAGCGTCGAATCGTCGTTCCGACACCTCACAGGCGGCAAGCCCGAGGTGCGCGTCGGCTGACGGCGCGTGTGCAGCAACCGCGGACTGGAAGCGCGGAATCGCATCGTGGCAGCGGTTCGACTCGAGCAGAACGTAGCCAAGCCGGAGGTTTGCCTGCGGGTTTTCCGGATCAGTGGCGAGAATCGCCCGCAGTGCACGCTCGTGTGCCTTCCCGGTCAACTCACCGGAAGTCACCTCTGCCAGTCGGGCCGCTTCCACCTTTTTGTCTTTCGGATCCGCGCGATTGGTTTGGGGTGGTCCTGGATTTCCGCTCGAGTAGCCGAGCGCCTGCAACCGCGCCCTCGCTTCTGCGTCGATCGCCGCGCTCCCCTGCAGGGTTGTCGTTGACTGGCGTGCCACTCGATCGTGAAACGCCGCGGCTGTGATCCGTTCGGTCTGACTCAAGTCATGATCCTCGTTCGGGTCGCGATTGATGTCGTACAGCTCAGGGCGCGGCGCTTCGATGTATTTCCACCGCCGGGAACGCACGACGTGAAGCGGGCTCCATCCAAAATCCAGCAGCGGCGCGAATGTCTCGGCGTACAGGTCCCGATCTGGTACCGGCGACCCGGTCAACGCCGAACTCAGGTCGATTCCGTCGGCATCGAAGCGTGTGAGGCCGAGCTGGTGGACGACCGTCGGAGCAACGTCGATCAGCGAGACGCGACCGTCAATCGTCCGGCCAGCGCTCACGCCGGGCCCCGCCACGATGAGCGGCACGCGCAACGTCGTATCGTAGACGAAGATGCTGTGACCAATCTCGCCGTGCTCGCCGAACGCCTCTCCATGATCCGCAGCGGCAACGATCAACGTTGAGGCTCGAACCGGTTCGAGCGCGTCGAGCAATCGGCCGGCCTGTCGGTCGGCTTCTGCAATCTCCTCGTCGTAGCGAGCCAGCGCAGGGAGATGGCGAGGATCCAACGGATCCCCATATGGCGCGTGTGGTTCGAAGAGATGAACCCAGAGAAAGAACCGCCGGTCGCGATGCGAGGCCAGCCAGGCTATCGCTTCCTCCACGACTTCGCGTCCCGGTCTCTCATTGATCGCGCGGCCGTTGCGGCCTGGTGGCATCCGATCGCCATACGTGTGGAACCCTTTGATCAAGCCGAATCGCCGATCCAGCGGAAACGCAGCGATGAAGGCAGCCGTTGTAAATCCTGACGCGGCCAGCGTGTCTGCGAGCGTCGGCGTCTTCAGATCGATTCGCATCCCGTTGTGGCGGGCCCCGTGGCCGGCAGGATACCGCCCCGTCATCAGGCTCGCGTGCGACGTCAGGGTAATTGGAGCGGTTGCGTAGGCGTGTGTAAACCGCACACCTTGGCGCGCCAAGCGGTCCAGGCTTGGCGTATGCGCAGCGCTGTAGCCGTAGGCGCCAACATGATCCGCCCGCAGAGTATCGATGGTGATGACGACAAGACTGCGCGCCGGTGCTGTCTGCTGCGCCGGCGCGGTGCCGTTGGTTGGTCCGCAACCGCTAACCGCAATGCACGCTACGACGATGAGCGCTCTCACCAAGGCAGTATAGTGCCGCGCTTCGGCGACGAGGATTCAACGATTCAAGATGCGAGGATGCAACGATTCGCGATTCGACGATTCGTGATTCGACGATTCGTGATTCGACGATTCGTGATTCGACGATTCGTGATTCGACGATTAGCGATTCAGGATCAGTGATTCAGGATCAGTGATTAGTGATACGGGATTCAGCTATTCATTCCGTAGTGCGACCATCGGGTCGACCTTCGTCGCGCGTCTCGCCGGGATGTAGCTCGCGATGAGCGTCACGGCAGCAAAGAGCACGCATGCGCCGAGGAACGTCACCGGGTCCAACCCGCGAACACCGTAAAGCAGGCTCTCGAGTAACGTGGACCCGGCTCCGGCGATGACGAGCCCGATCGCAGTGCCGATGGCCGCGAGCACGAGACCCTGGCGAAGCACGAGGCGGATGACGGCGCCGGCGTCTGCGCCGAGCGCCACACGGATACCAATCTCGCGCGTACGACCGGCGACCGAGTACGACGTGACACCATAGATGCCGATCGCGCAGAGGAGTAATCCGACGATGCCGAGTGTGCCGGCGACCGAGGCGGCCATGCGCTGTGGGACCAGTCCGATGGCGGTGAGTTCGGCAAGTCGCATCGATTCAGTCATCGGCAGGTTCGGGTTCATGCTGCGCAAGAGCGCCCGCACGTCTGGCACCGCGCTGCGGTCGTCCCTGGTTCGTACCAGCAGGGAAACTCGCGGGATGTATCGCTGCGCGAAGGGCATGTAGATGTACGGTTCGACCGCGCCGGTGAGCCAGACGACCCGCGCATTCCCGGTGACGCCGACGACCGTCACCTGACGCTCTTTGTTCTCGTCGGGGACCATCATCTGCTTCCCCAGTGGATCCTCGCCCGGCCAAATCGCAGCCGCCATCGCTTCGTTGATAATCGCAACCCATTGCGAGCTGGCCGTGTCCGCATCGGTGAAATCGCGACCACGGACGAGCGGGAGTTTCAACGTCCGAAACACTCCCGGCTCGACGATGTTCCAGTCCGCCGGGAAGTACTGGCCGCGCGGCGGTGTCTTGCCGGGGGCCTTGATGCCGCCGAGTCCCATGCGGCCGCCGTCGAGCGGCAGATCGACAGAAAGCGTCGCGCTTTCGACGTCAGGCAGCGAGCGGATCCGTTCGAGTAACTGGCGGACGAACGGACGTGCGCTTTCCGCCGTGTATCCTGCGAGCGACAGGTCCAGCTGGACGACGTCCACGCGGCGTTCGTCGAAACCGGGCTGGACTGCCGCCGCATGCTCCAGCGCGCGCAGGAACAGACCCGCGACGATCACCAGGGTCAGCGACATCGTGACCTGGCCGATGACGAAGAGGTTCCGCAGCCGAAGGCGCGGCTTGCCCGAGTCAAGTCCTTCGGTCTTCAGGGCTGGAACGAGATCGGCGCGTGATGACTGCAACGCGGGTGCGAGCCCTGAGAGGATCGCCGCAACGAAGGACAGCACCAGGCCGAACGAGATGACCCGCCAGTCCGTGTGGACGGCCATGTCGATCGGTATGGGCAGTCGCGGAATCAACGCCAGCAGCAGCCTCGTCAACCACACGGACAGCAGGAGGCCGGCGATCCCTCCGGCGCCAAAGAGGATGGTTGTTTCGGTCAGCAGTTGACGGATTAGCCGGCCTCGTCCCGCGCCCATTGCGAGGCGCACGGCGATTTCGCGGCGTCGCGCGGCGGCGCGAGCCAGCAGGATGCCGGCGACGTTCACGCAGGCAATCATCAACACGAGCAGGACGATCACCATCAGAAGAGCGAAGAAGCCGGCGACTGCGAGCGACTGGCCGGGTACCAGCGTCGATCGCACGACGGTCAAGCCTTTGCCCTGGTTCTCGTTGGGATACTCCTTCTCCAGGTTCGTGCCGATCGCCAGCGCTTCGGCGTTCGCTTGAGCGATCGAAACACCCTCCTTCAGTCGGCCGCCCATGACCAGCCAGACCGCCCCGCGCTGGTTGAAGACGTTCGTGCGAGTGTCCTGGGCGAGTCGAGGCATGGTGTCAGCGACGCCTGCGATCGGCGTCCAGGCATCAGGTTTCATCAATGTCGTCCCCTGGAACCCGGCCGGGGCCACGCCGACCACCATAAAGGGCCGACTGTTGAGCGAGATCGTTTGGCCGACGATTGATTCATTGCCGCCGAACGTCTGCTTCCAGAGGTCGTAACTCAGGACCACCACCGAATGAGAACTCTCCGGCGCATCGTCGCTGTCCTGCAGCATCCGTCCGAGCAAAGGACGCACACCGAGAACCGTGAAGTAGTTCGCCGAGACAATGGTGCCGTAGATGCGGATTGCGTCGGTGCCAGTGGCCAGGCTCATCGGCTGTGGATCGAGGCGGCACGCGTAAACATCAATCAGCGACTTCTGACGCTCCCGATAATCGCGGAAGTTTGGGTAGGAGGAGTTGTCGAAGCCGCGGCCGCCTTGCGTGCGGCCGATGTCCACGAGTCGTGACGGGTCGCTGAGCCCGGGAAGCGGTCGCAGGAGCAACGTACTCGCAATGGAAAAAATGGTGGTGTTCGCGCCGATGCCGATCGCAAGCGAAAGCGCGGCGGTGACCGTGAACAAAGGACTTCGGCGGAGCAGCCGGAGAGCGTAGCGAACGTCTTGCCGAGTCGTTTGAATCATGCGCGCGGCTCCCGACCGCATTCCGTATGTGCTTCCGCCTTCAGGGGGAAGATCCAGGCACCTACGAAAGCGTTCGTGTACTCTACGTCCGGACGCCTGGACGGTTCCAGGAATGTGCTGAACTCTGGGACGACGGACCCGTCGGCATGGTCATAATAGATGGATAGCCCGTCCCATTGGATTCCATGCATACCCAGGCGACCGAACCCCAATCGCTCCCGATCGATCCAGTTTGCGGGATGGAAGTAGACCCATCCACAGACCTCCGCACCGACTTCGAGGGCACGACCTACTTCTTTTGCCACCCATCGTGCCTGGAGCGATTCACGCAGAATCCGGCGGAGTTTCTCGCGCCGCGCGCACCGGACGCGGTGATTCCCGGCGCGATCTACACGTGCCCGATGCACCCCGAAGTGCGTCAGGAAGGCCCGGGGAGCTGCCCGATCTGCGGGATGGCGCTCGAGCCCGAGCGCGTGACCCTGGACGAGGGACCAAACCCCGAGCTCGTGGACATGACGTGGCGACTCTGGACTGCCACAGCTCTCGGCCTGCCGGTGATGCTCTACGCGATGCTGGAAATGATTGCGCCATCATTCGTCCATGGCCTCGTGCCGCCGGCTCTCGCGAACTGGTTTCAGCTCGTGCTTGCGACTCCTGTCGTCTTCTGGGCAGGCGCGCCGCTCTTCGAGCGCGGATGGGCATCAGTCGTTCATCGCAGCCCCAACATGTTCACGCTCATCGCGCTGGGCATCGGCGCAGCCTATCTCTACAGCGTCGTCGCCACGATTTTGCCGGGGTTCTTTCCCGCGGGCTTCCGTATGGACGGGCGGGTCGATCCGTACTTCGACACCGCAGTGGTTGTCACCGCGCTTGTGTTGCTTGGCCAGGTGCTCGAGCTGCGCGCGCGTTCGCAGACGTCGACGGCGCTGCGCGCGCTGCTTCGTCTGGCGCCGTCCGATGCGCGCCGCATGGACGCCGACGGCGAACGGGACGTGCCGATCGCGTCGGTCCATGTCGGCGACCTTCTGCGTGTCCGTCCCGGTGAGCGGATCCCCGTCGACGGCGTCGTCGTTGACGGCCGCAGTTTCGTGGATGAATCGATGGTGACCGGTGAGTCGGCGCCCGTCGAAAAGCAAATGTCGACCGCGGTGACCGCGGGCACGTTGAATGGAGCTGGATCCTTCATCATGCGCGCCGAACGGGTGGGGGAGGCGACGCTTCTCGCGCAGATCGTTCGGATGGTGGCCGACGCGCAGCGCACGCGCGCGCCGATTCAGCGCCTCGCGGATCAGATTTCTGAATACTTTGTTCCTGCCGTCGTCGCTGTTGCGGGCCTCGCGTTCCTCGCGTGGAGCATCTGGGGTCCCGAGCCGCGGTTCGCGCTGGCGCTGGTCAATGCGGTGGCCGTGCTCATCATCGCGTGTCCATGCGCGCTCGGGCTCGCGACGCCGATGGCGATCATGGTCGGCACCGGGCGTGGCGCGGGTGCGGGTGTGCTCATCCGCAACGCCGAGGCGCTCGAGCGTCTCGAGCGGGTCGACACGTTGGTTGTGGACAAGACCGGGACCTTGACGGAGGGGCGTCCTAGCGTGTCGCGGATCGTTGGCACGAGTTTCGTGCCAACGGGGTCAGACCCCGCTCGCGAAAGATCCATGCCAATGGGGTCAGACCCCGTGGGGTCAGACCCCGTGGGGTCAGACCCCACCGTCGAACTGCTCCGAGTGGTCGCTGCGCTCGAACAAGCGAGCGAGCATCCGCTGGGGCTGGCCATCGTCGAGGCGGCGCACGCACGAGGGTTGACGTTACCGCCGGTCGCGCGCTTTGAATCCGTCGCCGGCCAGGGCGTTGCTGGAGAGGTCGACGGGCATACTGTGATCGCGGGCACCCAGACGTTCCTGTCCGATCGTGGCATCGACGTGTCGGTACTCGACGCGGAGGCGTCCGCGCTGCGAAGTGATGGTCACACGATCGTTTTCGCCGGCGTCGATGCCCGTCCCGCCGGTCTCTTCGCGATCGCCGATCGAATCAAGGCGACGACGGCAGAAGCGCTCGCTGCGCTACGCGGCGATGGGATCCACGTCGTCATGATGACCGGCGACAACCGCATCACCGCTGACGCCGTTGCCGGTGCGCTTGGTATTCCGCGCTCCGACGTGCACGCCGAAGTGCTGCCGACCGACAAGCGCGATCTCGTCAGGCGACTCGAGTCCCAGGGGCGCGTGGTGGCGATGGCAGGCGACGGCATCAACGACGCCCCCGCGCTTGCCGCGGCGTCCGTCGGCATCGCCATGGGCACGGGCACCGACATCGCGATCGAGAGCGCCGGCATCACCCTCCTCAAAGGCGATCTGCGCGCCATCTTGCGCGCCCGGCATCTCAGCCGCGCGACGATGAGGAACATTCGTCAGAACCTGTTCCTGGCGTTTATCTACAACGCAGTGGGCGTCCCCGTAGCCGCGGGCGTGCTCTATCCGTTCCTCGGCGTCCTGATCAGCCCGATCTGGGCCAGCGCGGCGATGACCTTCAGCTCGGTTTCAGTGATCATGAATGCGCTGCGGCTACGCGACGCAGAACTCTAAGTCGCGACTCGTTGTTTCTTCGCTGGAGTGCCAGCCACGGGCGGTGCGCGCAATCGGAGTCGACGATTCAAAGGTGCGGCGGCACCCGCTCCTGCAGGACCTTCACCAGCTTCGGCTCGAGGAACACATACACGTCTTCGATATCCAGGCAGATGATGCGATCGAGTGCCGGATGGCCGGGGAACATCTGTCGCAGCGCGTCGACCTGAATGTCGTCCATTGCAAAAATCACGTGCGCCCAGTCGAGCATGCGCTTGTTCACGCGCACCCGCGCATCTTCCTGGGTTCCCGCTGACCGTACGTCCAAATCCTTCCGCTTGCAGAAAATCCGCTCGGCGGTGGCGCTACGGTGGCGATTGAGGCGGCAGACGAAGAGGACGTGTTTGTGGACGGCCGGATGAGACATCAGGAATTCGGAGTAATCTTAACAACGCCGCCACAGCGTTTTCAGTAACCCGAATCAACTATGAAGCTCTCGTTCAGCATTCTCGTTCTCGCTGGTGCGCTTGCCTGGGCCCAGGAGCCAGCGTCACAACCGCAGGGCACGGAGCGCCACCTGCGGAATATCAGGCAGCTGACCCACGGCGGCGAAAACGCGGAAGCGTATTTCTCGCCCGAGGGCAGTGATCTGATCTTTCAGTCGACGCGCGACGGGTATGCGTGCGATCAGATCTACACGGTCAAGATCGACGGCACCGATCTGCACAAGGTCAGCACCGGGAAGGGAAGAACCACGTGCGGCTATTTCTATCCGGGCGGCAAGCAGATTCTGTTTGCGTCCACCCACGAAGCGTCTCCCGAGTGTCCGCCGAAGCCGAGTTACGAGCGTGGCTATGTCTGGCCGATCTATGCGGGCTATGACATTTATCGAGCGAACCTGGATGGTTCCAACCCGACGCCGTTGACCCGCACGCCGGGCTACGATGCCGAGGCCACGATCGCGCCCGACGGTCTGATCGTATTCACCAGCGTCCGCGACGGCGATATGGAGATCTACTCGATGAAGGCGGACGGATCAGACGTCAAGCGCCTGACCAACCGTCCCGGTCCTGACGGTGGACCGTTCTTCTCGTGGGACGGCAAGCAGGTCGCCTTCCGCGGCAAGCCTCTTGGGCCGGGCCCCGAACTGGACAGCTATCGTGCGCTTCTGAAGGAAGCGCTGTGGCGTCCCACCGAGCTCGAGTTGTTCGTCATGAACCGGGACGGCAGCAGTCAGCGTCAGGTTACGAAACTTGGCGGGGCCAATTTCGCGCCGTCGTGGCATCCCGATGGCAAGCGCCTGATCTTCGCGTCGAACAAGGCCGATCCGAAGGGCCGCGACTTTGACATCTATCTCGTCAACCTGGATGGCACCGGCCTCGAGCGCGTCACCTACAACAACACGTTCGATGGGTTCCCCATGTTCTCGCCCGATGGCAAGCATCTCGTGTTCGCGTCAAACAGGCATGCCAAGGTCGAAGGGGAGACGAACGTGTTCATCGCGGACTGGGTTGAATAAGAATTCGTGCGTCCGCCTTCAGGCGGAGGATTCGAAGATGATCGCCCGTCGCGCGACGCCCGACGACTCCAATGCCATCGCCGCCATCTACAACGAGGGCATCGAAGACGGCATGGCCACCTTCGAAACAAGGCTGCGGACGACAGACGATGTCAGGACATGGTTTGGCTCGCGGTTTCCAATCGTCGTGATCGAGAACTCTGGCAGGCAGGTCATCGCCTTTGCTGCGACATCTGAGTACCGTCGGCGTGAATGTTATGCGGGAATCGCCGAATTCTCGGTCTACGTCACCCGATCCGCGCGAGGCCATGGCGCTGGCCGCCTCGCCATGCAATCATTAATAGAGGAGGCGCGAGCCGCTGGATTCTGGAAGCTCGTATCGCGCGTGTTCCCTGAGAACACGGCGAGCCGCACGCTGTTGCAGCGCGCGGGTTTCCGTGAGGTCGGTATCTACAGGCGTCATGCTCAATCCCACGGAACCTGGCGAGACGTCGTCATTGTCGAACGTCTTCTGACCGAACCCTGATTGCAGACACCATCCTTTCTTTCTCATCTGGCACGGTCAGTCGCCGTAGTCGCCACGGCGTTGCTCATGCTGCGCTGCGGCAGTCACACCGGACCCTCCGCGACGTCGCCGACCGTCGCGTCTGTCGATCCCAATCACGGACCCGCTGGCGGTGGAACGTCGGTTCACATCGTCGGCGATCACTTTGCCGGTGGCGCGACGGTCATGGTGGGCGGCGTGCCGGCGACCGAGGTCATCGTCGAGGGGGCGACGTCGATCACCGCGAAGACCGCTGCGCATCCCACGGGCGCGTCGGACGTGACCGTGATCGTCGCAGGCAGAAACGGCACGCTCGCCGGCGGCTTCACCTACGACACCGACACTGCTCCAGTGATTACGTCGGTGACGGCGCAGGGCTCGCGTCCGAACGAACCAAAGAATTTCGCCGATCTCAACGAGGAGGTCGCAGTCACCGCGGTGGTTGACGATCCCGACACGCCGGCTGACCGACTGACGTTTGAGTGGAGCGCGGAGGCCGGCACGTTCAGCGGCACCGGCGCCAGCGTGACCTGGAAAGCGCCAGGCGATGTTTCGACCCCGAAGGCGATCGTGCTGACCGTCAAAGTCTCTGATCCCGGATCCAACAGCACGACCGGCACCGTGACGCTCTCGCTGCACAACTCCGTCAAGGAAGTCGGCGATCTGTCGCGTCAGTTCCTGCTCGACTTTTCCGATTCAAAGAACGGCGCCGCGTTTGTCGTCCGCAACTTCACCAAGAGCCCGCGCTGCGAGGCCGACCGCGACGAGGAGTTCAACGAGGTCGACGCCAACCGCAACACGTATCGCATCACGTCATCCAACATTGGCCCGGCAACCGTGAACATTCAGTTCGCGAGCCTTCCATGCAGCTATGTGCCCCGCGACGGAGACGCGTGCGCCACTGTCCCGTCCACCTGGGACAGTGTTTGTGCACCCGGGGTCACCTGCACCCCGGGGCGTTCGCAGGGCATCGATTACGTCACCGCGGTCTACGAGGGCACGGAGTGGAAGTTGTGCGCGAGCTACTTCCAGAGCGGCGGATCGGTGCAGAAGGGGTTCATCAAGTAGCCGGCTCGGCTACTTGACGATTCGAAAATTCGTCGGCGCGACCGGCGCCGTCAACGCAGCCTGGTCGAACCTCACCGAGACGCCGGCGACGGTCACGGTTGCACTCCGCGTTGCGGTGCCTGTATTCGCGCCCACCGTGTAGCTCGCGGTGCCGGATCCGGTGCGCGCGCCGGTCAAGGAAATCCAGGATGCGCCGGACGCCGATGACGTCCACGCGCAGGTCGAGAGGGTTGTCACGCCGATGGTGCCGGTTCCGCCGGCTTGGGGGACGGTGACCGTCAACGGCGCGACCGTGAAGGTGCACGTCGCTGGTTGCTCGGTCACGGTGAAGCTCTTGCCCGCGATCGTCAACGTCGCGGTCCTCGTTTGCGTATTCGGATTCGCCGTCGCTGCAATTCCTACACTGCCCGAACCGGTGCGATTCGTGCCATTTGAAATCGTGACCCACGACGACCCGCTTGTCGCGGACCACGTGCAACTCGCGCCCGTCGTCACATTCACGGTGGTGCTGCCGCCGGCTGCTGCAAATGTCTGACTCGTCGGAGAAAGCGTGAACGTGCACGGCGTGCCGGCCTCCGTCACGGTAAAAGTATTGGTGCCGATCGTGACGGTGCCCGTGCGCGAAGCTGTTGTGGTGTTCGCGGCCACGCTGAGCGTGACCGTGTCGTTGCCAACGCCCGCCGCCCCCGCGGTGACCGTGATCCACCCGTCGTTGCTGACGGCGGTCCACGCGCACGCCGCTGCACCGCTGACTGTCACGGTCACGTTGCCGCCCGTATTGCTGAACGATTGGCTCGTTGGCGAGATGGTGGGCGGACACGGCAAACTGAAAGAAAAGGTGTTCGATCGGGCGCTGGCGGCAGACCCGCCTGGCCCCACTGCGTTGACGACCGCTTCGTAGATCACGCCGGGAACAAGAGCGGTCGTGAGCAGCGAGACGAAGTCGACGCGGATCATTCCGTCTGTATCGAGCAGGGGCTTGCCGAGGTTCGCCGTCCGCTGCGAGATTGTCCCTCCGGCAATAAATACATCCAGCGTGTAATTACTGACGAGTGCGAGGCCGCTGGTTTGATCGACCGCGCTGTGGTCAGGCGATGGTGTGAATTCGACGCGG
>JBKPNQ010000226.1:0-9242 GCA_046732715.1 Acidobacteriota bacterium
GTCACTGAGATGGAACACGATGAGCGCCGGCGATCTCACTGCGGTGCTCGCCGACCAGCGCCCCGCGGTGCAAAGCCGCGCCGTACGAGCGTTGGGCGCACACGGCCCGGCGGCCGTCACGACGCTGATCAATGTGTTGAAGCAGTCCCCGTCGCCCGATGCGCGACGCAACGCAGTCTGGGCGCTGACGCGCATCGATGCGGCCGCAGCACGAGAGGCCGTCAGAATCGCGCTGAACGATCGCGAAGACAGTGTCCGCCACGCCGCCATTCATTCGTCCGGTTTATGGCGTGATGCTGGTGCGTTGGCACCGCTCAGGGAAGCGGTGAGGACGGGAACGCCGTCAATTCAGCGTGTTGCGGCAGAATCGCTCGGCCGGATTGGCGACGCTCGCGCGGTTCCGGACCTCATCGCCGTGGCAGGTTCACCGCTCGATCGCGTGCTCGAACATTCCGTCACCTACGCGCTGATTGAAATCAACAATCCTGCTGCCACGCAATCTGGACTTCAGTCCAGCGCGTCGCGCGCGCGTCGCGCCACGCTGATCGCGCTCGATCAGATGGACAGCGGGCACTTGCAGCCTGAGCAAATGACATCGCTCCTCGACTCGTCCGATCCGGTGCTCAAGGATACGGCCTGGTGGATCGGCGGACATCATCCCGAATGGGGGCCCGCGCTGGCGGGATACTTCGAGACCCGTCTCGCGCAGCCCGGAATCAGTGCGACAGAGCGGACCGACGTCGAGCAGAAACTCACGCTGTTCGGCGACACCAGTGCGGTGCAGCAACTGCTGGCGAGCCGTCTCGACCGCGCTCGGTCGAAGGACGACCAGCTGTCGGCGCTTCAGACGATGGGGAACATTGCGAGGACGCGGGTCAAGACGCTGCCGTCCGCGTGGATCGATCCTCTGCTTCGCACGCTTTCGACCGGCGACGCCGAGCTCGCGTCTGCCGCCGTCTCGGTCGTTCGCGCCGTACCGGCGGCGAAGGATGTCGCGCCGGGCTTTGAGGCGTTGCTGCTTCGCGTCGGTCACGATGCCTCGCGGCCGATTGAGGTGCGACTCGGTGCCCTGGCTGCCCTGCCCAGCGGGCTGACGTCCGTCGACCCGGAGATCTTCACGCTCTTGCGCACCGGCATCGAGCCGTCGAAGCCGATGCCCGTCCGGTCGACAGCAGCGGCCATCGTCGAGAAGGCGGTGTTCGATCGATCGCAACTCGGCACGCTCGCGGCATCGCTGGAGTCGGTCGGACCGTTGGAGCTGCCGCGACTCTTGCGCCCGTTCGCCAACGCGAGCGACGAAGCGACGGGGCTCGCGTTGATTGCTGCGCTCAACAAATCGGCGGTCCGGGGAAGTGTGCGCCCCGACGTGCTGCGACCGCTGATCGCCAAGTATCCCGAGTCCGTCCAGAAAGCCGGCGAAGCCCTCCTCGCAGCCGTCACGCAGGATGCCGCCAATCAATTGCGGCGCCTCGAACAGCTTCTGCCGACGATTCAGGGTGGCGACATCGTCCGCGGCCAGGCGGTATTCAACAGCCCAAAGGTTGCCTGCTATTCCTGCCACGCGATCGGGTACATGGGCGGGCGGATTGGCCCCGATCTCACGCGCATTGGACAGGTCCGCAGCGAGCGGGATTTGCTCGAGGCGATCGCCTATCCCAGCGCCAGCTTCGCGCGCGGCTTCGAGCCGGTCGTGGTCCGAACGCGAGCCGGGCAGGTCCACACCGGCGTTCTACGAAACAACGATCTGCCAGACGAGATCGTACTGGCGACCGAGCGCGACGAGATACGGATTCCCCGTCGCGACATCGTCGAGATACAGCCTGGCACGGTCTCGCTGATGCCCCCGGGACTCATCGATCAGCTGACGCGTCAGGAACTTGCCGACCTTGTGGCATTTCTCAAAGCGACAAGGTCGGGGGCGTAGGACTTTGTCTATGCGCTTTGCCATGTGCAACGAACTGTACGAGAACTGGTCGTTCAGCGATACGTGCCAGTTCCTGAAGCAGTCGGGATACGACGGCGTCGAAGTGGCGCCGTTCACGCTCGCGCCTCGGATCACCGACGTCAGCCGCGAACGCCGATCGGAGCTGCGCAAGCTGGCGGCCGATGCGGGAATCGACATCATCGGATTGCACTGGCTGCTGGCCGGAACGCAGGACCTCTACCTGACATCGCCGGACGCCGCGGTCAGGTCGGCAACGGCCGAATACATCGTCCGGCTTGCGGAAGCGGCACGTGATCTCGGCGGCGATTTGATGGTCTTCGGATCGCCAAAACAGCGGTCACTCCTGCCCGGTGTGTCGCGTCAGCAGGCGTTTGACTGGGCCGCAGCCCTGTTCAGACAGGTGATGCCGCAAGTGGCGGACTATGGCATCACGATCTGCATGGAACCGCTGTCGACGGCCGAAACCGATTTCATCAACACGTGCGCGGAAGCGTCCGAGTTGATTGAGGCCGTCGGTCACGCGAACTTCGCGCTGCACCTCGACGTCAAGGCGATGTATAGCGAGAGCACGCCCGCGACGGAGTTGATTCGCACCTACGGGCCAATCGCCCATCACTTCCACGCGAACGACGCAAACCGCCGCGGACCCGGCTTTGGCGACGTCGATTTCGTCCCGATTTTTGACGCGCTGAAAAAGAGCGGCTACAACCGCTGGGTCTCAGTCGAAGTATTCGACTACAAGCCCGACCCCGAGACCATCACGGTCAAGAGCATCGAGTACATGCGGAAGTCGATGCGCGCCTGAAGAGCTCAACGGACGAGCGACGTTCAGTTCCCTGGCGCCTCGGCCTACGGGCGGAAAACCACGCCTCCGGGGCATGCCTCACGATGGCCGCGTCGGCTCGGGTTTGTCGAACGGCTGCGAACAATCATTCGCGCCTCACGCTACCGTCGGCGTCATTGTCGAAACAGCGCCGCCGCGGATCAGAACGCCTGCGGCATGGTTTTCAGAACTGACGTAGCGCCCTGGCCGCATTGCGCCCGGAAACTGAACGTCGCTCGTCCGTTGAGTGAATCGCGCACCTCCAGAGCTCCCGTGGCGACGCTCGCCGCACCAGCCGGGTTGCGTCTTGCTCCCGTTTCGCCGCGCGGAACATCCGCTGCTCCGGTGCGTGCGTTGAACTCCCACAGGGCAAGCGGGTTCGGCGGCAGGCGCGATGCGGAGCGTGCCGACGCACCGCGAAGCCGGAAAGCGGGCGCGCCGATTCGGCGCGGCGAGTCCGGCCTCTGTGATCCGCGTCGATCAACGGCACGTCCGGCGCATCGGTGCGCCTGGCATGTGTCGTCCACACGCATCCGTACTCGCCGCGACATCGATAGAGTAAGAGGCGCGACCGATTTCCCGGCACGCGGAGCGGCGCCAGCCGCCGGACCCGCTTGCCCTGTGTTCACGGATTCTGCCTCTGACTCTTGTGCTTGCGCGTTGAGGTCTGTCCTCTTCACACGGCGGCGTCAACAATGAATCAGCTATGATGTTCTCCCCGCAATGATTCAGATCGACCGCACGCGCTCACCCAAAGACCTCGTCGGCAAGATCAACACACTCTTCGAACTCTCCGCCGCGAAGATTCACTCGCTCGAAAAATCCTGGAGTCCGGCAAATGGCGCCCCCGTATTCACCGTACAAGGGCGCTACACCGCACGCGGATGGACGGAGTGGACCGAAGGCTTTCAGTACGGCTCCGCGCTGCTCCAGTTTGACGCCACCGGCGGACGCGAATTCCTCGATCTCGGCCGCGATCGCACGTTGACGCGGATGGCGCCCCATCTCACCCACACCGGCGTTCACGATCACGGCTTCAACAACGTGAGCACGTATGGCGCGCTATGGCGGATGGCACGCGAGCATCGCATCGACGCCAGTGACTGGGAGATTCGCTTCTACGAGCTCGCGCTCAGGATCAGCGGCGCCGTGCAGGCACGCCGGTGGACCCCGATTCCCGGCGGCGGCTTCATTCACTCGTTCAATGGCGCACACTCGCTCTTTGTCGACACGATTCGCTCGCTGCGTGCGCTCGCGCTCGCGCACATGCTGGGTCATAAGCTGGTCGGGGAACAGGACGAGCAGGTCAATCTGCTCTCGCGCCTGTTGCAGCATGCACGAGCAACCGCCACCTACAACGTCTTCACCGGTCGTGGCGGCGGGCCCTTCGACGTCCGCGGCCGCGTCGCACACGAGAGCTTGTTCAACGCGGCGAACGGCACGTATCGTGGGCCGAGCACGCAGCAGGGGTACTCCCCTTTCACGACCTGGACGCGCGGGCTGGCGTGGGCGATGCTCGGCTTTGCCGAGGAGCTCGAGTTTCTGTCAGCGCTGTCGGCGAACGCATTGAGTGAGGCCGGCGACACAGACGCCATTACGTGGATGCTCGAGGCAGCGCGCGCCACGTGCGACTTCTATATCGAGAGGGCGGCCTGCGCCGACGGCGTCCCCTATTGGGATACCGGCGCACCGGGCTTGTCTGCGCTCGGCGACTGGGGAAGCCGCGCGGCCGATCCGTTCAACGATCGCGAACCGGTCGACAGCTCAGCCGCGGCGATTGCCGCTCAGGGACTTCTCCGCCTCGGGCGCTTCCTCGACGAAGACGGCGATGGCTCGCAGTACTGGCAGGCCGGCCTCCGCGTCGTTGACACGCTATTCGATCCGGCGGGTCCCTATCTCAGCCAGGATGCGGCGCACCAGGGGCTGCTGCTTCATTCGGTCTATCACTGGCCCAACGGATGGGACTATGTCCCTCCCGGCGCACATGTGCCGCGCGGCGAGTCGAGCCAGTGGGGCGACTACCACGCGCGCGAGGTTGCTCTCTACGTCACGCGGTTCGCCCACGATCGACCTTACCTGTCCTTCTCTGGTCCTCGCTCCCATGACTGACGCAGTCGGACACTCGCCAGCGAAGGCTGCGCTCGTCACGGGCGGCACTCGCGGCATCGGCCTGGGCGTCGCCCGGACGCTGGCACGCGACGGTTGGGACTTGTTGCTGAGCGGTCAGCGCGCCGCCGCTGACGTCTCAGCCATCCTCGACGAACTTCGGACGCATGGCGGGCGCGTGGATTACGTCGCCGCGGACATCTCTCAGTCGGCAGGCAGGGCGGCGATTGTCGAGCGCGTGCAGTCGAATCCTGGTGCCGTCAACGCGCTCGTCAACAACGCCGGCCGCGCGCCGCGCGTCCGCGCGGATATCATCGACGCCACCGAAGACAGCTTCGAAGAAGTGCTCCGCACGAATCTTCAGGGGCCCTACTTCCTCACTCAGGCGATCGCTCGGTACATGCTCGAGCACAGGCGCAGCGATGGCTCGTTTCGCGCGGCAATCGTCTTCATCACATCCGTCTCCGCGGAAATGATTTCACCGAATCGCGGCGAGTACTGCATCAGTAAGGCCGGCCTCGCCATGGCAGCCAGCCTGTTCGCGGTTCGGCTCGCACCCGACGGAATTCCCGTCTACGACGTGCGGCCAGGCATCATCGCCACCGACATGACCGCGCCGGTCAAGGACCTCTACGATCGACGGATCGTTGACGGTCTGGTCCCGGAGGGACGCTGGGGGCTGCCGGACGATGTCGGGCGAGCTGTTTGTGCATTGCTGAGAGGGGATCTGCCCTACGCCACGGGCAGCGTGATTCATCTCGACGGTGGCCTCTCGCTGCCGCGGTTGTAACTCTTGTCGTGATCCGGGATCCGCGGTGCGGGATCCGGGATGGTCCGGGATGGCGCCGGACAGATGCGGCTCTTCAGCTCCGCGAAACTGGAAACTGGCAACTGGAAACCGGCAACTGAGTTGCGGGAAGCTGGGACCGCGAAGCCGGAAGCTTAAGCTCACCCAATTCAGTATCATGATCGAGTGTCCCGCCGTCGATTGAGCTCCGCTACAGCGGCTCTTCTGCTCGCGCTGCTGCAACACGCCTCAGCCGCACAACAGCCGGCAAGCGCAGCGCCCTATACCGTGCTGTCGCGCGACGGACGACGACCGTTGGCGGCGCGGACGATGGCGGGACAGGAGATGTTTGCGCTCGATGATTTGGCGCGGCTGTTCAACGTCGTCGTTCGCGAAGACGCGGCCGCCGGCGGCCTCACCGTCACCGCCGGCACGCAGACGATCCTGCTTTCTGCGGGTCAGAGCCTGGCGTCAGTGAGTGGCCGGCTGGTCTCTCTGCCCGCCGCACCCGTGCGAGAGGGGCGCACGTGGTATGTGCCGGTCGACTTCGTCCCTCGCGCGCTGGCGCTGGCGATCGGCGGCCGGCTCGAGCTCCGCAAACCGTCGCGGCTCATTCTCGTCGGCGACATTCGCGTCCCCCGCATCGTCGGACGCATGGAATCGCTCGGCAGCGCCGCGCGGCTGACGCTCGACATGTCGCCAGGCACGCCGCACACGATCACCCAGGAAGGCACGCGACTGACGGTTCGATTCGAGGCCGACTCGCTCGACGCCGCGCTGCCGGCAACGACCTCACCCGACCTCGTGGTGAACGTCAGGCCCGGTGACGGGCCGGCGACCATCGCACTGGATCTTGGACCGCGCTTCTCGTCGTTCCGCACGGTGGATACACCTGGGGATCGGGGCGCCGCGAGGCTCGTCATTGATGTCCTGGCGGCGACGACTGAAGCGCAGCCATCACCGGCTACACCAACGCAAACGCCAACGCCGGCGCCATCGACGCCGCAAGTGCCCGAGACACCGCCGCTCATCGATCTCGCCCCAGCCGGGACGCTGAGGGCTATCGTCATCGACGCAGGGCATGGCGGGGACGAAAACGGCGCCAAGGGACCGGGCGGCACTCTGGAGAAGCAGGTGACGCTCAACGTCGCCCGACGGCTGAAGGCCGCGCTCGAGGGGCGGCTTGGGCTTCGCGTCATATTGACGCGTGATGGCGACACGACGATCGGCCTCGATGAACGGGCTGCGGTGGCCAACAACAACAAGGCCGATCTTTTCGTCAGTCTTCACGCGAATGCGTCCCCCAGGCCCGGCACATCCGGCGCCGAGGTGTTCTACCTGAGCCTCGATGAGTACGGCGACGCCGCAGAGCGGGCCGCTCACGCGGATAGTGAAGCGCTTCCGGTGTTCGGCGGCGGTTCGCGCGACATCGAGCTGATTCTCTGGGACATGGCGCAGGCGCGCTACATCAAGGAATCGGCCTCGCTGGCGCAGTCGGTCGAAGCCTCGCTTCGTCAGCGCGTGCCGATGAGTGCCCGGGCGATTCAGCAGGCGCCATTCAGGGTGCTGGTAGGCGCCAACATGCCCGCGGTGCTGGTCGAGATGGGATTCATCACCAACCCGGGACAGGAAAAGCAGCTGCAGTCCGACGAGTTTCAGAACCTGATTGTGCAGGCACTGGTCGAGAGCATCACTCGATTCCGCGACGCTCACAGCGGTGTCCGCCAGGCGGGCGCCCGATGATCCGACGCATGGCTATCGGCGCCCTCGTCGTGCTCGTGGTCGTTGCTCTCGTGTGGGCGCTGGGCGCAATCGCACCGCGGCTGCCGACGCGGAGCACACCTGCGCCGGCTACTCCCGCTGCGGCTCCGTCGACCGGCGCCGAGCGGCGAATCACCGCGACGTTGTACTACGTCTCCGAAGATGGTCTGTCGCTGCCAGGGGTGCAGCGTGAAGTTCCGTTTGGCGATGGCATCGGCGAGCAGGCTCGGCGGATCGTCGAGGCGGAGCTGAGCGACGCCCCGGCGCCGTACCTCTCGGCACTGCCCGCTGGCACCACGCTTCGAGCGTTGTTCATCGGCGACCGCGGCGAAGCATTCGTGGATCTGGGCGGCGAGATTCGGAGCAAACATCCCGGCGGATCGCTAGATGAAATTTTTACGGCGTATGCAATCGTCAACTCGCTGACCGTGAATCTTCCTGCCATCACCCGCGTGCAGATCCTGATCGACGGCAAGGAAGTGGAGACGCTGGCCGGCCACGTCGATCTGCGCCATCCGCTCCAAAAAAGCCTGAAATGGACCGAGCTTCAGACGGATAACGACAAATGACGATGACGAGACTCGATGGGCGCGCGGCCGGGCAGCTTCGGCCGACGCGCATGACACCGGACTTCACGATGCATGCGGAAGGCTCCGTCCTTGTCGAAGCCGGACGCACGCGAGTGATCTGCACGGCCAGCGTCGAGGATCGCGTGCCGCCATTTCTTCGTAATAGCGGCAAGGGCTGGGTGACGGCGGAATACGGCATGCTGCCGAGGGCCACCTCGACCCGCACGCAGCGCGAAGCGTCGGCCGGAAAAGTCGGCGGCCGTACCCAGGAAATTCAGCGGCTGATCGGTCGATCGCTCCGCTCGGTGACGAAGCTGACCGATCTCGGTGAACGCACGATCTGGATCGATTGCGACGTCATCCAGGCGGATGGCGGCACCCGCACCGCGTCGATCACCGGCGGCTTCGTGGCCCTCGTATTGGCGCTGCAGAAAATGCGCGCGGCAGGTCAGATCAAGACGTTGCCCGTCCTCGATCACGTCGCCGCCACCAGCGTCGGCGTCGTCGAGGGCACACCGCTGCTGGATCTCGCGTACGACGAGGACTCCCGCGCCGAGGTCGACATGAATGTGGTCAAGACCGGCGACGGGCGCTTCATCGAAGTGCAGGGCACGGCGGAGGGGCCCCCGTTCGAGCGCAAGGCGCTCGACGATCTGCTCGAGCTCGCCGATGCCGGCATCCGCGAGCTCGTCACGCTTCAGCGCTCCATTGTCGGCGATATTCGAGCTTGATCGGGTTCTACCTGGTTCCACGAGGTTCTACTCGGTTCTGCGAGGTTCGTTCTGGGTTCCGCGAAGTTCTCCCGGCTTGTGCGGTCGCGTCCGCAGTACGCCGTCGAACCAGAGAACCTGGTGGAACCACAGAACGAACCCCGCGGAACCCAGTAGAACCTTGTAGAACTCGGTAGAACCGAATGATTTCGCTGCTGATCGCGACCACCAATCCCGGCAAGTTGAAAGAAATCGCGGGCATCCTCGAGGGCGTGCCCGTGAGCCTTCTGACCTTGAGCGACCGGACCCTCGTCGAGCCCGAGGAGACGGGGACGACATTCGAAGACAACGCGCGGTTGAAGGCGCGCTACTACTCGAAGGCGACGGGTCTCCTGAGCGTCGCGGATGATTCGGGGATCGAGATCGACGCGCTCGACAAGGCACCGGGCGTGCACTCGGCACGATGGCACGGAACTGACTATCCGACGAAGTTCAGGAAGATCCAGGAGCTGTTTCGTGAACGCGGCGTGACCGGGAGTAC
>JBKPNQ010000227.1:0-39889 GCA_046732715.1 Acidobacteriota bacterium
AGCGCCGAGGATTGAGGCGATCAGGCGGCTGCCCGTGAAGCCGAGCCAGAACCCCGACAGCGTCAGCGCGGCAAATCTTTTCGCGCGTAGCTCTGGGACATCGGGCGGTGTTTGTCGAAGCACCAGCGTGGTCGCCCACCCGGCCGCGGACGTCTCCAGTGGCACGAAGAACAGGAACGCGAAGCCAAGCACCCAGAAAACCGGGCTCGAGAGAAGTGCTGCCGATCCGCTTGCGGCGGTCGTTTGCGCGATCGGCGCGGATGCAGACAGCGCCTGCGCTGCCGCCGGGGGCGGATGCATCTCGGCGACGGCACCGAGCAGCACAGGCGTTGTCGCGAGTAGCGCCAGTAGCAGGAGGCCTTTGGAGTACCCGAGCCGTCGAAGAATCAGCGCCAGCACCATGGGAGTCACGAACGCGCCGAAGCCAAAGGCGAAATCGAAGAAGTTGGTGGCCCACACCAGTTGTTCGCGTGGACGATCGGCCGGAACCGCGACCCGCATGAGGACGTTGCTCACATTGACTTGCGCCGCCCAGCCAATTCCCAACAGCACCACGGCGACGAGCGCGCCACGGTAGGTGCGTGTGCGGGCGAGGATCAGGATGGAGGCCGCGACCGCGACCGACCCTGCCAGCCAGACCCCCTTGCGTCCGACCGCGTCGGTCAGGAATCCGCAGAGCACAATCGTCGGGCCGAACATCGTTCCAAACCCCCCGACGAGACGGCCGACCTTACCTTCATCGATCTGCAGTCGATCGACCAGCGAGAGCTTCAGTCCGCCGACGAGCGCATACGCCAGACCCATGATGGGCAGACTTGCCGTCAGGAAGATCTGCAGGAAGGTCGGATGGGACAAATCCACGTCAGGTCGCCGGGCTCTCGCGTCGTCTCATCCAGGTGACTCCCGCGGGAATCTACCACGACCGGCAGGCCTGATCGACGGCCAGCGGCCCTTCGCAGCCCGCGACCTGGTCCGGCTCCCCAACTGGATTTCGTGCAAAAACCCCCCACTCTATGGCATCCTCGTGAGCCCAGACGGACGGAGCGTTGTAGGCTACATCGGTGAAGAGTTATCACGATATCGTCGGCGACGGAGGGTCAAGAATCCTCGAGCAGGTCGCGGAGCAACGGACCCGCATTACTGACGGGCTCGCCGGCGTGCGTCATCTGGTGGCCGTCGGCTCAGGCAAGGGCGGAGTGGGCAAGAGCACCTTGACGTTCCATCTTGCCAGCGCGCTCGCGGCGCGTGGGCTTCGGGTTGCCATCCTGGACGCCGATTTCAACGGACCTTCACAGGCACGCATGGCGGGTGTGCAGGGAGCGGTGTTCGTGCCTGGCACCGAGAAAGTGTCCTTGCCTCGAACCAGAAACGGCATTGGCGTCTTCTCGATGGGCACGCTGATCCCGGAGTCGCAAGCACTGGACTTCGAAAGCACCGCGCGAGGAGAGTCACAGACGTGGCGCAGCACGAGGGAATTTGCCCTGCTCGGCGAAATCCTTCGATCCTTTGACTGGGGACAACTCGATCTGCTGTTGTTCGATCTGCCGCCCGGTGCTGAGCGGACTGTTCAATACGCCGAGTATCTCGAGCCTCGCACGTCGTTCGTCCTCGTGACCATCCCTTCTGACGTGTCACGCGGCGTCGTCGCGCGTTCGGTGGCGGCGCTGTCGAAGGCACCCAATCGTTTGCTCGGTTACGTCGAGAACATGAGCGGCTACTACTGCCGCGACTGCGATGCCATCAAACCGCTGTTTGAGTCAGGCGAGGTGCCACCTCTCGGGATTCCGTGGCTTGGGAGCATTCCTTTCGATCCGGAGCTCGCTCAACGCTGCGATCGAGGACTCCCCACTACGGAACTGGCAGAAACACCCGTTGGGCGCGCCTTGAACCATGTTGCGGTCCAACTTCTCGACAGACTCGCCGATCAGGAGTCCTCGCGATGAAATTCCTCTGCGTCCCCTGCGATAGCCCGATGAAGCTCCAGACCGTCGGTCCGCCCGATCGCGGGTCGCTGTCGATCGTCTACGCGTGCCCGGAGTGCGGCTACGAGATGGCCATGCTCACGAATGCGTATGAAACGCAAGCGGTCCAGTCTCTCGGCGTGAAAATTGGTCCGGCCGAACCTTCGGCGGAGACGGGCAAGTCGTCAGGGTGCCCGTTCTCGGGGATGGTACCGGCGGAAGATCCACGACCACGCGCCGACGGCGAACCAATTCCGGTCACGTGGACTGCCGCCGCCGAGGCACGACTCGCCAACATTCCCGAGTTCGTGCGGCCGATGGCGCGGACCGGCATCGAGAGGTTCGCTCGCGAGCGAGGGTCCGTCGAAGTCGACGAAACGATCCTGGACGCCGCCAAAGACTTTTTCGGCATGTGATCGGACCCGAGAGCATGCTGAGTTCGAACGCCAGCCCGTTCGCCAGACCCTACGTCGTCTCCTGGAATCTCACCTACCGCTGTAACCTCGCGTGCGAGCACTGTTACCTCGACGCCGGCAGCACACCGCTGGTTGGCACCGAGAACTTCGCCGATCGGAGCGAGCTCGACACCGAAGAATGCTTCAAAGTCATCGACGAAATCGCTGCGTTCGCTCCTGAGTGCGTGACGATTCTGACGGGCGGCGAGCCGCTCCTGCGGCGGGACATTCTCGAGATCGTCAAGCGCGCGGCCGAACGTGGGCTCTGGGTCGTCGTCGGCACCAACGGCGTCAGGATCACGGAAAACGTCGCGCAGCGCCTGGCTGAGGCAGGAGCACGAGGACTGTCACTGTCGCTCGATGCGCTCGATCCTGATCGTCACGACCGCTTCCGGAAAGTGCGGGGCGCCTGGCAGAACACGGTTGAGGGTGCGGGGATTCTCAACCGGACCGGGCTCCCCTTCATCGTGCAGACGACGGCGGGGTCGCACAATGTCGGCGAGCTCGAGGCGATTGCCGACTTCGCCCACGATCGTCTCGCGGCGAAGGTGTGGAACCTGTATTTCCTCGTGCCGACCGGCCGCGGACAGTTCGTGTCGGACATCACGCCGGCGCAGTACGACGACGTTCTCGCGTCGCTCTATCGAATCCAGCGCAAGTACGACCGGCGCATGCTCGTCAACGCGAAGTGCGCGCCACACTACATCAAGACCGTCCTCGAAAATCTCGGCAACGGGGCGGCGGAACCCCGAACTGATGATGAATCACCGGGCGTTCCGTGGCTCGGTTCATCGCCAATCAGGACCTACTCCGGCGGAGCCGGCGGGTGCCCGGCCGGTACGCATTACATGGGGATTCGGCCGAACGGCGACGTGACGCCTTGCCCCTATCTTCCAGTCTTCGCCGGGTCGCTTCGCCGCTCGAGTCTCACGGATCTCTGGACATCGTCGGATCTCTTCGCCGCCGTTCGCCGACGCTCGTCGCTGGGAGGACGGTGCGGTGACTGCGAGATGAACGCGCACTGCGGCGGCTGCCGTGCGCGAGCGTTCGGGATGAGCGGCGACCTCATGTCCGAGGATCCGCTCTGCACGCACACGCCAGGCACGTTTGCCGGCTCTCCTTTGCTCACTATCCAAGGCTCCGCCGGCTCCCCGGCCCCCGCCCCGCCCACGCTCCAGTACGGGACCGATTCGTCGACGACAATCGGGTGGGATGATGCTGCCGCAGAACGAATGAAAAAAATTCCGGCGTTCGTGCGGGGGATGGTCGTCAAAGCGGTTGAGGACTCGTGTCGCAAGAACGGCCTCAGTCGCGTGACGACTGAGGAGTTGGAGAGAATCCGCGCGCGAATGCCCACGCCGAAGTTCTTCGGCAAGCAATAGGAGGACTGCATGCGTTCGACGTTGCCGATCGCCTTTGCTGCTGTCGTTGCCCTGGCCTGCGTCGCCGTTGTCGCTCAGGAGCGTCGCAGTGTCGTCCTGGAGATAGGGCTACCCAACGGTGCTGTTCCCCAGCTTCGAGTCGCCGATGGAGGCACCGCCACGGTGGACTTACCCAAGGTCGGGAAGTTCGGCTTTGTGCCGACGGTGAAGGACGGCACCGTCTCAGTCGAGATGTTCGACATGAAACAGACACCGCACCGCCAAATCGACCGGATTGAAGCCGTGGTTGGGGGCGAGACCGTTCAATCGAACACGAAGCCGCAGTTCGGCATCCGAGTCGTCAGGCTGGTCGCGCACTGAGGAACGGCGCTGGACAGCCGGACACGCTCTATCGGAAGGGATCCGACGCCGCTTCGCTCGCCGCCTTGACCTGCTCGTCGAGCCACTTCTGGAACTCGTCGGCGCTGAGAACAGTGACGAATCCGCGCATCCGGTAGTGGCCCAGGCCGCAGAGCTGAGCGCACGCGATCTCATATTGGAACTCGGGCTTCCCCGTGCGAGTGCGCATGTCTGCGGTGGTGATGTTTGGGACAAACCAGATGGGGATCGTCAAGCCGGGGATGGCGTCCTGCTTCACTCGAAACTCGGGCACGTTGAAGCTGTGAATGACGTCTTTGCTTCTGAGCCTGACGATGACCGGCTTGTTCACCGGTACGTACAGCTGATTGACCGTCGTGACGTCGTCCTTCGCCGCCGGATCGGACCTGTCGAGTCCCAGCGGGTTCGACTGCAGGTCGATCAACTTGATGTCGGTCTTGCCAAATACCCCGTCCGGACCGGCATAGTGGATGTTCCAGGCGAACTGTTCGGGAGTGACCTCAACCTGCAGCGCTTCGTTGGGCGACGGCATGCGGTCGACGCGCGCGGCCCAGAGTGGTACTGAGAACGCAAACAGGAGAACCGCTTCGACCACCGCCACCGCGATTTCGAGGTAGCTCGACGCGTGCGACCTGACCCCGGTGTAGTTTGCAACAGGGTTTCTCGATCGACGGAAACGAATCAGCGCGTAGAGGAAGAACCCGCCCCATCCGACGAACAGGAGGAGCATGAACACATGCATCCAGCCGATCAGGCCGTCGATCTGTTCGCCGTTCACCGCGGCGAGCGTGGGAAGTCCCATCCACTCAGTCATCTCGACCCTCTTTGGAGCTCCAACCATTCCATGTCGAGCTCGATGTCAGCGTTCTCCTTCGCGTGTTTGCGGAGATAGAGGAAGAACGCCACGAACGCTCCCTGGACGACCAGGAGGATTCCGAGCATCACGAAGACGCCGAGTTTCGTCCCGTCGATCATCGACGTCTCCTCGGCGTTGAAGCACATCGGACAGGCGAAGATGGGCGAACTGCTGCCGATCACCAGGAGCACCGCCCAGGTCAGAACTCGACCGCAACGCCTGAGTGCTCTCATCGTAACGTCCGCGTCTTACGCAAGAACCACGAGTCGTAGACGATCAAGCCACCCGAGACCGCGAACGCGGTCACGGCCGCAACCAGTGCCCCAGTCCCATGACTCTGCCCGTAGAGGCCCAGGCACCAGACTCCGAACAGCACCGCGAGGGCCGCGGAAAGGAGAATCAGGAACGCGTGGACCAACCGCAGGTTCATCAGTGAAGCCCGTGGATCCAGAAGCCGTCGCTATGGGTGATGACCGGAAGCGCCAGGAGCGCGGCAAAGAAGAACGCGGTCACAGCCAGCACGGCGTAGATCAGCTTCTTCTCGGAGATCAGGTGCATGAAGTAGCACGCCACCAGCGATCCCTTGATGATCGCGACGATCAGCGCCACCGTCACCGCGATCGGCACTGGTAGATGGAAGCGAGAGATCGCCACCGTGATAATCGTCAACGCCATGAGCGAGACGAAAACGGTGATGTAGATCCTGACCTGCTTGTCGATGTCTACCGCATGGTCGGTCGTCATGGATGCCGCCTGCCACTCCTACAACAGATACAGAGTCGGGAAGAGAAAGATCCAGACCAGGTCGACGAAATGCCAAAACAGGCCCGAGTGCTCGACGCGGTTAATGAACCACTCCGGGTTGGTCTTCCAGAGCTTGGCCCCGGGACCCCAGAAATACGCATTCACTGCCATACCGCCCATGACATGCAGCATGTGCAGGCCGGTCAGCGTGAAATAGATCGCGAGGAAGTTGTTGGTGCTCGGAAACAGCCCGGTCTCGAACTTGTGGCTGTATTCGAAATACTTGACCACCAGGAAGACGCCTCCGAGCAGGATCGTCGCCCCCATGTAGATCCGATACGTCCCGAACCGGTGGCGCATCAGCGACGCCCACGCCATCACCATGGTGACCGATGACGAGATCAGAACGATCGTGTTGAACGTGGCGAGCGGAACGTTGAGGATGGTATCTCCTCTCGGCCACGTCGGCGCCCCCGTGCGAATGAGGATGTAGCTCGCGAACAGGGCTCCGAACAGCATCACTTCGGACGCCAGGAAGAGCCAGATGCCGATCTTTCCGTTAGTCAGACCGGTATCGCGCCGCAGTTCAACGGTGTAGGGGATTTCCATTATTTGACCGGGAGACTTCGTCCCCCGGACCCCCTTACACGCTCGCTCGCGGGGCCCCTGACGCCCCGCCCCGCTCTCGTGCGTTCGCTGTGCTCACTCGCGGTTGATGATCGATTCATTGTGGAATCAGGCCTCGAACTGTGGTGTGAAGTCCTTCCCCGCGCCAGGCACGCTGTATTCGTAGGGGCCGCGGTATGCCTGCGGCACGACAGCGAAATTGCCGTGAGGTGGAGGTGAGGGCGCGGCCCATTCGATCGTGGTGGCGCCCCAGGGGTTCTGGCCGACCTTCTCCCCTTTCCAGATGCTCCAGAAGAAATTGAAGATGAAAGGAATCTGGAAGAGCGCCATGATCCAGGCGCCCCACGACGAAACCACGTTCCAATGGAGCACGGGCTGCGCGAAGTCATAACTTGCGCCGCCGTCAAACAGTCGCCGCGAAACGCCGTGCAGGCCGACGATGAACATCGGCATGAAGACGACGTTCATGCACACCAGCGAGCCGGCAAAATGAATCTTGCCGAGCGTCTCGTTCATCATCCGCCCGGTGGCTTTCGGGAACCAGAAGTACACGCCCGCGAACAGCGCAAAGATCGTCCCCGGCGCGACGACGTAGTGGAAGTGAGCGATGACGTAGTAGGTGTCGTGCAGCGGGATGTCCGCGACGTTCAGTCCCAGCGGCAGTCCCGTGAGCCCGCCAATGCCAAACATTGGCAGAAACGAGACGGCGAAGAGCATCGGCGTGTTGTAGCGGATCGATCCGCCCCAGAGCGAGATGATCAGGGCCGTGAGGATCACGACCGATGGGATCGAAATGATCATCGTCGTCGTTTGGAAGAACGTCGCCATCGCCGTTCCCATGCCGGTCATGAACATGTGGTGCGCCCACACGATGAACGACATGAAGCCAAGGAAGACGAGCGAGTAGACCATCGAACGGTAGCCCCACAGCGGCTTCCGCGTGTTATTCGCGATGATCTCGGCCACAATGCCCATCGCCGGAAGGATCAGGACGTAGACCTCCGGGTGCGCCAGGAACCAGAACAGGTGCTGCCAGAGGAGCGCGTTGCCTCCACCGGCGTGATTGAGGACCTGGCCGCTGACGACGAGTCCGGTGGGAAGGAAGAAGCTCGTGCCCGCCACGCGATCCATGAGCTGCATCACCCCTGCGGCCTCGAGCGGCGGGAACGCGAGCAGCAGAAGGAATGCCGTGACGAGCTGCGCCCACACAAAGAACGGGAACCGCATGAAGCTGAGTCCCTTGGCGCGCAGCTGAATGATCGTCGTGATGAAGTTGATCGCTCCCAGCAACGACGAAGTGATCAGGAAGATCATCCCGATCAACCAGAACGTCTGGCCGGTGCCCGCTATGACCGAAAGGGGGGCGTAGGAGGTCCACCCTGACTGCGCGGCTCCCCCGGGGACGAGAAAGCTGACGAGCATCGTCACGCCGCCGAGGAAGAAGGACCAGTAGCTCAACATGTTGAGCCTCGGGAAAGCCATATCCGGCGCTCCAATCTGGAGCGGGACCACGAAGTTCCCGAAACCGCCGACCGCGAGCGGGACGACGCCGAGGAAGACCATGATCGTGCCGTGCATCGCCCCCAGTTCGTTATAGAACTCGGGGACCATGGTCCCGCCAGGCATGCGCGCGTCACCGAGAAGCTTGCCGAGCAGCGGCAGCGCGGCGCCCGGGTAGGCGAGCTGCCAGCGCATGAGCATCATCAGCGAGAAGCCGAAGAAGAGGAATAAGAGGCCAGTGACGGCGTACTGAATGCCAATGACCTTGTGGTCGACTGAGAAGACGTACTTGCGCCAGAAGCCGAGCTCCTCGTGATGAGCTTCGTGCGCGACGTGCGCCTTGTGTGTGGCGACGACTCCCTGCTCGCTCATGCGACTTGTCTCCGGAACGCTACTTCCCAGCGGGGAGGGCGAACTTGAAGTCCTGGGTCTTGGTATCGTTGGCACCCACCGTCACCGACGCGGTCTTCGTTCCGAGTCGTTCCTGCCAGGCGGTGATCTCGTAGGTTCCAGGGTCGAGGCCGGAGATCTTGAACTTTCCGTCCGCCGCCGTCACCGAGAAGAAGGGATTGCTGAACACACCGAGGTAGGCGCTCATCCACGGATGGACGTCACACTTGATGTGGAAGATGGCCTCCGGCTTGTTGAACGTCGTGGTCACTTCCTTGATCGATGCCGTCATCCCCTTGTTGAAGGTCGGATTGATCGTGGAAAGCGTATGAATATTGTGGAGGATGCCGTCAGAGTTGAGAATCTTGTACGGCTGACCGACCATGATTCCCATCACGTGCGGCTTGTATTGACAGCCGTTCTGATCGATGACGACGGGAGTCGTGGGAGCGGGATAGGTCTTTCCGGCCGGCAGTCCCTTCGTGATGTAGACCATGATGTTGCCCATGGTGTTGCCGGGGCCGAGGACCAGCGCCTCGCCAGGCACGGGCGCCGTGTGCTTCTTCGCGCACGCAGGGTCCGCGTCCATCGCAAGCGGCTTGAGCGTCGGAGCTTTGCCGTCCAAGGTGATGGTTCCGGAGATGGTCGAGGCGGCAAAAGCGATCCCCGGCCACATTGACAACGCGACGAGCCCAGCCACCAGGCACAACCTCTTCCCTGTCCAGCGCATGCTCCGCTCCTTTTGCCCTAGTTGTCGTGACGCCGTTATGACAAACGTGATCTCCGTTATTCCCTCAACGCGTTCGTCCAGAAATCTTTCGAATGGGGGGACTCTACACCGGACGCGTTTATCGGCGCAACCCTGCGACAGCTGTGGAGTCTCATCAATTAGTCACTCCGAGGCGCTTCGCCCTTCGGTCTCCCCTACACGCTCTCTCGCGAGCCGCTTCACGGTTCGACTCTTGCTCATCGCGCCCTGATCGAAGTCGAAGGGCGCCGGCTCGCTCCGTTCGCGTGACTCGCTTCGCTGCCCTCGCTCGCGTCTTCCTTTGCCCTTTGCCGCTTCCATGCCTCGGCGGGGCGTCGACGGGCGCTCGTTCGCCATTGTCGTCCGCGGTTTTGCAGCCACTTGTCCGTCGATCTTGAGACGGCGGCGTCGTATGCCCGGCCGTGGACGGCAACCGCAACTGACCGAATCGGGTCCGCCATTCGCCGATTGGCAGGAACCGCCGGGTCGCCCGGCGCCGTAAACTGAAGAGTGCGGGATATACTGAGGGTCCGCGACAGTCGATCTTCCCCCTTTGTCTACGACTATTAGTTAGTGTGCTGGTGAACTTTGTCGAATCTCAAGGACGATCTCGCCGCATTGCGGATTGATCAAAGCGCCCGGGCTGGCGCGAGCCGTCGCGGCCTCTGGATCACCATCGGCGTCATCCTGGTGGCCGTGGCGACGGCTGGATGGGTCTGGTCGACGCGCGCTGACGCCATCGAGGTCAAGGCGGTGGCAGTCAAAGCCGAAACAGGCGGCGGTCCGGCCCCCGGCGCTGTGCTCAATGCCTCGGGTTACGTCACGGCTCGTCGCCGGGCCACCGTGTCGTCGAAAGTGACCGGCAAAGTGCTTGAAGTGTTCGTTGAGGAGGGCAAGGCCGTCCACAAGGGACAGGTGCTGGCAAGACTCGACGCCTCGCAGGTCCGCGCATCCCTTGCGGTCGGCGAGGCGCAGCTCGAAACCGCCCGCCGGGGCGCGGCCGAAGACGAGGCGCGATTGCGTGAAGCCACGCTGACGCTGGGCCGACGGCAGCAGCTCGTGAAGGAACAGGTCATCAGCAAGGCCGAGCTCGATTCCGCCCAGGCGGAAGTCGAGTCGCTCAAGGCCCGGATCGAGGTCGCGCAGCAGCAGATTCGCGTCGCCGAAAGCGTCGTCAGCCAGCGACGCACCGATCTTGCCGACATGGAAGTACGGGCCCCGTTTGACGGCGTGGCCATCTCGAAGGACGCGCAGCCCGGCGAAATGATCTCGCCGGTGTCGGCCGGAGGCGGTTTCACCCGCACCGGCGTCGCGACTATCGTCGACATGACATCGCTCGAAATCGAAGTGGACGTCAACGAGAGCTACATCAATCGCGTTCGCTCCGGGATGCCGATCGAAGCCGTTCTCGATGCGTATCCGGACTGGCGCATCCCAGCCCACGTGATCGCGACCATCCCTTCGGCCGATCGGCAGAATGCGAAGGTCAAGGTCCGCATTGGTTTCGAGCAGCTCGACCCGCGGATTCTGCCGGACATGGGCGTGAAGGTCTCGTTTCTGAATGAACGTCCGGCGGCGGATGGATCGGCGGCAAAGGCGCGGCTCCTGGTGCCGACGACCGCCGTCCGCAAGGCGGATGGGCGGACGATCGTGTTCGTCATGCGCGAGGACCGTGTCGAGCGTCGAGCGGTCAGCGTCGGCACGGCTTCCGGCGATCAGACCGAAGTCCTCTCTGGCGTCAACGCCGGCGAACGAGTGGTGGTTGACGGTCCTCAAACCCTCAAGGATGGCGACAAGGTGAAGGTGCAATGATGTCGAATTCTCTCGTCACGGTTCGCGATCTCCACAAGGTGTTTCAGCGGGGCGGACAGCGCATTGACGTCCTCCAGGGCGTCAACCTCGATATCCCGGAAGGGGATTTCCTCGCGCTGATGGGCCCTTCGGGATCGGGCAAGACGACGTTGCTCAACCTGATCGGCGGGCTCGACACGCCGACCGAAGGGTCGATCACGGTGGCGAACGACCGCATCGACAAGCTGTCGGGCGCGAGGCTTTCTGCCTGGCGCGCGCGCCACATCGGCTTCGTCTTCCAGCTGTACAACCTGCTGCCCGTCCTTACCGCCGCCCGTAACGTGGAGCTGCCGCTGCTGCTGACGAAACTCAACAAGGTCGAGCGCCGGAAGCGCGTGGAGGTGGCGCTGTCGGTCGTCGGTCTGGGCGAGCGGATGCATCACTATCCACGCCAGCTGTCAGGCGGACAGGAACAGCGCGTCGGCATTGCCCGCGCGATCGTGACCGACCCGACCCTCCTCCTCTGCGACGAGCCCACCGGCGATCTCGATCGCAAGGCGGGCGACGAAATTCTCGATCTGCTGCAGGCGCTGAATCGCGATCAGGGAAAGACCATCGTCATGGTGACGCACGATCCGCACGCGGCAGCGCGCGCCCAGCGGACGTTGTATCTCGACAAGGGCGTCCTCGTGACGCGCGCGGAGGCAGTCGCATGAAGTTCCTCCCCATTGTCTGGCGTAACCTCCTTCGCCGGAAGTTCCGCACCGTTTTCACCATTGGTGCGATCTTCTTTGCGTTCCTGCTGTTTGGCGTGCTGATGGCGATCCGATCCGCGTTCAGCATGGGTGTCGACATGGCCGGCCAGGGACGGCTGATGGTGATCGACAAGGTGTCGATCATCAATCCGCTGCCGGCGTCGTACGAGCAGCAGATTCGGCAGATCGACGGGGTCACCGACACGACCCACGCCAACTGGTTCGGCGGGTACTACCAGGACGTGCGGAACCAGTTCGCGACGTTCGCGACCGACCCCGAGAGCTGGCTGCGCGTGTATCCGAAGGAGTTCGAGCTGCCCGAGGATCAGAAGAAAGCCTGGATTGCGGATCGCACCGGCGCCATTGTCGGCGCTGACACGGCGAAGAAGTACGGCTGGAAGGTCGGACAGCGGGTGCCCATCCAGGGAACCATCTACCGCCGCCCCGATGGTGGGCCGTGGGAATTCACGATCGACGGCATCTACGATTCCAAGATCAAGGGCGCGGACAAGACAAACCTATTGTTCAACTATCAGTTCCTGCGCGAAACCATCCCCGAGCAGAGCGGCTTCCGCGATCGCTACAACTGGTACGTCTTTACCGTCTCCGATCCCGATCGCGCGCCCGAGATCGCGGCAAAGATTGACTCGATGTTCGCCAACTCGCCCTCCGAGACCAAGACGAACACGGAGAAGGCCTTCGTGTCCGACTGGTCCAAGCAGGTCGGCGACATCGGCAAGATCATGATGTGGATCGTGGCGATGGCCATGTTCACGATCCTGCTCGTGGCGGGAAACACGATGGCCCAGGCGATTCGCGAGCGCACGAACGAGCTCGCGGTGCTCAAGACCCTGGGATTCAGCGATGGCCGCATCCTGAGCCTGGTGCTGCTCGAGGCAATCGCCATCGCGCTGGTCGGCGGCGGGCTTGGGCTCGCGCTGTCGTACACGTTCATCACACTTGGAGGCGATCCCACGCACGGGCTGCTTCCAGCGTTCTACTTCCCGACGCCGCAGATCATTGTCGGCATAGCCCTGGTGCTGGTCCTCGGAATTGCCTCGGGATTTCTCCCCGCGTGGCAGGCTAGCCGGCTGCGGATCGTGGACGCACTGAGGAGAAACTGATGCTCTCCCAAATCATCGCTGTCACCGGCGTCAACATCCGCTCGATCCCGGCCCGGTTTGGCTCGTCGACCGTCGCCGTCATCGGTATCGCCGGCGTCGTCCTGGTGTTCGTCGCGGTGCTTTCGATTGCAGAGGGTGTGGCCGCGACGATGAAAGCCTCCGGTGATCCTGGCATGGTGCTGATCCTGCGTGCCGGAAGCGACACCGAGATGACGAGCGGCCTGGGCGGCGACGCTGTGCGCGTGATTCAGGATGCGCCCGGCATCGCGCGGGATAGTTCCGGTGCGCCCATGACGTCACCCGAACTCTTCGTGGTCGTCGATCATCCGCTCAAGCGATCCGGCAGCGCGGCGAACGTGCCGCTTCGAGGTGTATCTCCCGAGGCGTTCCAGGTTCACAACCGGCTGAAGATTATCGAAGGCCGGAATCTCGAATTTGGCAAAAACGAGATCATCGCCGGTCGAGCCGCCACCAGGCAGTTCGTCAACCTCAACGTCGGCACGAAACTGACCTGGGGCGAGAACACGTGGACGTTGGTGGGAATATTCGACGAGGGCGGATCGGTGTCGGAATCCGAGTTGTGGTGCGACGTGAAGGTGCTTCAGCCGGCCTATCGCCGCGGAAACAGCTACCAGTCGGTGTACGCCAGGCTCTCGTCACCGGATTCCTTCCAGCAGCTGAAGGACTCGCTCACGTCGAATCCACAGCTCACGGTCTCCGCGATGCGAGCACCTGACTACTACGGCAGCCAGACCGAGACTCTTCAGGGAATCATCCGCACCATCGGCGGAATCATCGCGGTGCTCATGGGAATCGGGGCGGTATTCGGTGCCGTCATCACGATGTACACCGCGGTCGCGAGTCGCACGCGCGAAATCGCCACCCTGCGAGCCCTTGGCTTTGGCAGTGTGCCGGTCGTCTTTTCGGTGCTCGTCGAGGCGATCCTGTTAGGAATCATCGGCGGTGTCATCGGTGGTGCGGTCGCATGGTTGGCATTCGACGGCTTCGAGACGGCCACCATGAATTTTCAGTCATTCAGCCAAATCGCCTTCAAATTCGCGGTCACCCCGCAGCTCCTCGCAACCGCTCTGGTCATCTCGTTAGTCATGGGAGTGGCTGGTGGACTGCTCCCCGCGATCCGGGCGGCCCGGTTACCAGTCGTCACGGCACTTCGGGAACTCTGAACCCTCGGCATTTCATACGCGATCATTCAGGTTGGAAAACCAGCGAACCGCCGTTGCACCCCAGTAACGGCGGCCGCCGGCTGAGTTGCTTTTCTGCGGCGTAGCGAATCCCAACAATCACCGACGGCCGGAAGTACGGTTGCGAGACGAAGTGCGCCCCTTCCCGGTGCCTCAGCGTACGCGCGTGCGAAGCTCGACACCGCAATCAAGCTTCTCATTATCAGTAACTTAGAGGATAAATTCCCTCTTGGTTTCGAGCGTCGCCGCCGGCTCGGGCATGACCGGTACACGAGTTGCTCGTCCTAGTCATACTGCGAAGATCAGAAAGTTCAGGCTGGCGTTCCAAGGGGGTTCCATGCGTATCGACGACGTGCTTCAGCGAATCCAAGGCGAGTATGTAGAAATGCCTGGGCTTCGGCTGACACCTGCGCAGGCCCAGCGGTTGTGGGGCCTGGAGCGCGATGTCTGTGATGCGTTGCTAGGCGCCCTGGTTGACGCGAAGTTTCTTTCGCAGACAAGAGATGGCGCATTTGTGAGGACCGAAGGCTCAGGTCCGAATGTGACGACGAGCGTTCACCGCGGCCAGAAGATGGCCGTGGCGTAGTTGCACCCACCAGTGCCGGCACGGCTGACTACCTGCCTCGTCAGCTGACCAAACGCCGGCCAGCATCCTCGCTCCCGGGCGGCTGCCGCCCGCGGCCGGGTTTGTCGAAGGTTGAGGGCTTCGGCCTTCAGCCTTCGACATCACTTCTCAGAGTCCTTCTCCTGGGTTCTTCCTGGTTCCGCTGGGTTCCACCGGGTTCGTTCGAATCAGGCGAGCGTGTTGAGGGCACCCAGGACCTCGTCGTTCTTGGGCAGTTCTGGAATGGCGTACACCTTCGACCAGGCGATACGTCCGGCCTTATCAATCACGAAGATCGCCCGTTCGGAAAAGCCTTCCTTCTCGCGGAACACGCCGTACTTTTTCGCAACGTCGCCGTGCGGATGGAAGTCGCTGAGCAGATCGTACGAAATCGGTCCGAGTGTTTTCGCCCAGGCAGCCTTGGCAGGCTGCGCATCGATGCTCACGCCAAGGACTGCGGCGCCACTACGCTCGAACTGAGCGAGATCCGACTCGTAGCCCTGCATCTGGTTTGCGCACACCGGGGTGAACGCCAGCGGATGGAACGCGAGCACCACGTTCTTCTTTCCGCGAAAACTCGACAGCTTCACCGTGCCACCCTTGTGGCTACGGAGCTCAAAGTCAGGAGCTTCCTCACCTGCCGTCAGCATCAGTTAGCCTTTCGTCCCTGTAGAACCTTTGCCGTTAGTGCAGTGTGTCGATCGCCGTAATCCGGGCGATTCGCCAGACACCGCCAACTTTGGACATGACGAGCGAGTACTCATGTGCGTCGAGCGATTCCTCGCCCGTCGAGATGCTTCGCCGCACGAAACTCGCGGTCAGCAGGACGTCCGCGCCATCACCGCCCGGCAGGACTTCGACGCTGACATCGTCCAGGTCTAAGCGGAACGCCGCGGTTCGAGGTTGAAGACGCGCAACCATCCCCATCAGCGTATCGCGACCCGAGATTGGCGGAGATCCTTTCCCCAGTTCGACGACGGCGTCGTCGGTAAAGTACGAGCCTATCTGTGTCGCGCGGGCCGCAGTCCCGAATCCATCCCGGGTGCTGGCGTTGATTTCGGTTCGAAGGGTCTCGAGCCGGCCGGTGATGGCGCGCTCGTCGGGCGTCGCGCGCAAGCGCCAGACGATGACACCTGCGGTGACCAGTGCGATGACCACGGCTCCGCGAAGGAGGATGGACCGCGTCAAAAGATCACCTTGCCAAGAATGCGCGATACGTCCGCTCGTCCGAAATCATGATCCGCCGCCCGCATTCCGCGATTGTCACCGATCACGAAATACTCGCGCGCGGTCAGCGTCACTTCCATGATGTCCCAGGGCCGGCGATTGCGCACGTATGGTTCTTCGAGCGGCGCGCCGTTGATGAACACCTGGCCCCGGGCAATGGAAATCCGTTCCCCCGGTAGACCGATGATGCGCTTCACATACAGCACGTGCGGACCCGCGAGCTTGATCGCAACGATGTCGCCGCGGTCGGGCTTTCGGCGCTGGTAGGCGAGCCGGTTGACAAATTTGAGCGAACCGGATCGATAGGTTGGCTCCATGCTGATCCCCTCAGCTCGAATCGGGATCAGTACCCAGTGGAAGATGACGAAGCTGAGGGTCGCGAGGACGAGGATTCGAACCGCGGTGCGGCGCGGATGCCGGCCAAAAACGAGGCGGCGCGTCAGGTCCGCCGGTGAATCCAGTTCAATGCTGGAATGTTCAGTGCTCAACGGATCGGTGTTCCATGCGGCTCAAACGAGCATCGCGGTTGAGCGCCTGTCGGGACTGGAACATCAAGGATCGAGCATCGAAGATACCAGATTCACGTAGGAAACGCCGGATTACAAATTCGTGCCGTCTTTATTTGCGTCTCGAATACGCGGCGTACGCATCCGCGTCCTTCGAAATCGGGATGTAGATCGTGGACCCGTTCGAGCCGCGCGCGGTGAAGACCGGGAAGCCGTTCATTTCACCGACCTGTTTCAACGATCGTGGATCGAGTGACTGCGGGCGAGCGGCGCTGTACCAGCGTTCGTGTTGGAATTCCACGAAGATGCCCTTTGAGGTGTCAACCTTGCGAGCCTTGGCGCCGGAGGGTGGGCTGACCTTACCCAACATCGCGGTCGAAGCAGCGGCCACGTTTGCTGTCTCGCGCGATCGGTTCAAGAGATCCGCCGCGTAGGCTCCTTCCGGCGGCTCAGCGACAGGTTGAGACGAGACGACTGGAGGCCCGGCCGCCTGAATCCGGCGTGGAGAGTCCGGCATCGGCGACATGTCCACCGGAAGCGATGGCGCCGAGCTGCCGGTCGTTCCGACGAGATCGCCCGTCCGTCGTCGCTCGTACGGCTGCATCATCCCTCCAGCGATCGGTACGAACACGACGCTGTACGGTTCGATGGTGGTTCTGGAATACAGCGGGACGCCATGAAACAGTCCACTCGGAACCATCTCATTAGGCAGAAAGTGGATGGCGGGGCCTGCAGGAAAGAAGTACTCGCCGGCGAATATCACGGGCTCTCGCATTTGATACCAGGTTTCGTTGTCGGCAGTGACGGTGGGGGCTGGCGTCGGCTGGAGCTTGATTTGGGCCTGCAGACCGGCGACCAGGCAACAGACCGTTAGCGACGCGCACAGCATTAGCCCGGCTGTTCTCTTCATGACACGCTCCCTCGGAAGACGGCCTTACCAGCCGCGTGCCAGATCAACCGACCTGAGAGGCCGTCACCTTATCATCAGGACGGCTTCTTTCTCCAGTATCTAGAGAGCCCCTGCCACGAATAGTCGAGGCGGCCGGCGCGGCTGTAGCCGTCGGCTTCCTGCTCGCCGAGCGTCCGCTTCAGATCCAGGATCGCCTCGTCCACAAAGGCGCTCTGCCGTTCGTCCTCGTCGAGCGCAGCTTCGTTGAGGAGTCTGCGGACGATCGCGCTCCAGACGTCCAGCCGGGCCATCATGTCCTGGAAGTGCATCCGTGCGCCGTGAAACGGCCCGAAGTGGGTCAGGAACAGGGTGTCCGGTTCCCAGGAAAGGATGCGACCCTCGCTGGTGCGCCAGGCGTCCAAATCGATATCGGGGGGCGGCGTTGGCGGCATGACATAGTCGCGTCCGGGTCGACGAATGCCGGCCGTGTCGCCGACAAACGCCACCCGGCTGGCAGCATCAAAATACGACACGTGGTGCGAGGCGTGGCCCGGGGTGTAGGCGACTTGCAGTTCGCGTCCGGCCGCCACGATGCGCTCTTCACCTTTCAGCGCTGTCACGCGCTCCGCCGGTACGGGAACGAAGTCGCCCCAGAGCCGGTCCATATCGGCCCCGTAGAGGCGCCCGGCGCTCGCCAGCAATTTCGACGGATCGATCATGTGCGCCGCGCCGCGCTCATGGACGAAGACTTCGATGGCGGGGTTCTCGCGTACGAGCGTGCCCGTCACGCCGGCGTGATCGAGATGGATGTGGGTCAGGAGCACCTGTCGGATGTCGGCGATGGAAATGCCCTTTTTCCGCAGCGATTCCTTGAGGCTCTGGTGCGTCGTCGATGGTCCCGGATCGATGACGGCCACGCCGGACGCGTGGTGAAGGACGGCGGTCGCAATGATTTCCGGGACGCCGAGAAAGTTCAGGTCGACGTAATCGAGTCCGGCGGCAAGCGTTAGCATGGCTAAAGGCCATCTTATATCGGTGCCGAATGGTCACGCCCCGGCCGACGTATCTCTGACGGGGGCCCTCCTGCTAAAATCGAAGGGAGACCATGGCCGGAACCGACCGCCGGACGGAAGGCGAAATTCTCGAGCGTACACGGCACGAAACCAAGAAGCCGGAGCTCTACAAGGTCGTGCTCCTGAACGACGACTATACGACCATGGACTTTGTCATCGAGGTGCTGGAGACGATCTTTCACAAGCAGCCGGCCGAGGCGCATCGAATCATGATGATGGTGCACACCCAGGGCAAGGGGCTCTGCGGCCTGTATCCGTTTGAGGTGGCCGAGACGAAGGTGGAGGCAGTGGTCGAATCCGCACGGGACAACGGGTTCCCGCTTCGGGCCGCGATGGAACCGGAATAGAAAGTTAAAAGTTAAGAGTTAAAAGTTAGAAGTTGAAAGCAAGAGGCGCGACCGAGCCGCGGCTCGAAGGGAAAGTCCGGCGATCAGCCGGCGCAAGCGAAGGAGCGAGCGCTGTCAGGCGTTGTTGGTGGGGCCGCAATTAAATAATGTTCAGTCAAGCTTTGGAAATCGTTCTCACGGTCGCGTACCGGGAGGCCACCGCGCGGCGTCACACGCATCTGACGCTCGAGCACTTGTTGTACGCGCTTGCGCACGATCAGGACGGCGAGCGGATTCTTGCCGCGTGCGGCGCCGACCTTCCGCAGCTGCGCAAAGACCTCGATAAGTACCTCAGGGATTCCGTCGAGCAGTACGGCCGCGGCCAGCAGAAAGAGCCCGAGCAGACGCTCGCGTTTCGGCGGGTGCTTCAGACGGCGGTGTTGCACGTACAGAGCGCCGGCCGACAGGAAGTGCAGTCCGGCGATGTGCTCGCGGCCACGCTTCAGCAGAACAAGTCGTTTGCGGCGCAGCTGCTCGCCGGCCAGGGCATCACGCGCCTCGATGTCCTCGAATACATCACACACGGCATCAGCAAGGTGCCATCGAGCAGTGGCGGCTCGGGCCCCGATCCGAATGGCGACGAGGCAGAGGCCGGTCAGGGCGAGCGAGGACCGGCCAGCTCGCGTGATCCGCTGTCGGCGTACGCGCTGAACCTTACCGATCGCGCGCGCGCCGGAGAACTCGATCCGCTGATTGGGCGCGTCGAGGAACTCCAGCGCACAATCGAAATCCTGTGCCGGCGCCGGAAGAACAACCCCGTGTTCGTTGGCGACGCCGGGGTCGGCAAAACCGCGCTGGCCGAGGGGCTGGCGACGCGACTCTTGAGCGAGGACGTGCCGGAGCTTCTCGAGGGCGCGGAAGTGTTCTCGCTCGACACCGGCGCCCTTCTCGCAGGCACGCGGTTCCGCGGCGATTTCGAGGAACGCTTCAAAGCGGTCATCAGTTCGCTGGCGAAGCGTCCGATGCCGATTCTGTTCATCGATGAGATCCATTCAACGGTGGGAGCCGGTGCCACCACCGGCGGGACGATGGACCTGGCGACGCTCATCAAGCCGATCCTGACTGCCGGCCAGCTTCGGGTCGTCGGATCGACGACGCACGAAGAGTTCAAGCACATCGAGAAGGATCGAGCGCTCGCGAGGCGGCTCCAGAAGATCACCATCGACGAGCCGTCCATCCCCGAGACCGTGCGCATCCTGCAGGGTCTGCGGTCCCGATACGAAGCGCATCATCGTGTGCGATACACCGAGGACGCGCTGGAGGCTGCGGCCAAGCTGGCGGCCCGGCACCTCCGCGATTACAAGCTGCCCGACAGTGCCATCGACTTGATGGACGAAGCCGGGGCCAAGATGCGACTCAAGGTGAGCGCAGCGCAGCGCTCGTCGTCGGATGAGGCCGCGGTGGTCGAGATCGGCCCCGAGCACATGGAGGAAGTCGTCGCGCGCATGGCGCGCATTCCGGCAAAGCAGGCGTCCGCCTCGGACAAGGATCGGCTCAAGGGGCTCGAAGAATCGCTCGGCCGCGTCGTCTTCGGTCAGGCCGAAGCGGTGAGAACCGTCGCCCGCGCCATCAAACGATCGCGCGCCGGACTCGGGCAACCGGATCGACCCGCCGGCTGCTTCCTCTTCACCGGCCCAACCGGCGTCGGCAAGACGGAGCTCGCAAAACAGCTCGCGCTGCATCTCGGGAACGAGTTCATGCGCTACGACATGAGCGAGTACATGGAGAAGCACGCGGTCGCGAGATTGATCGGCGCGCCTCCCGGATACGTCGGCTTCGAACAGGGGGGCCTGCTCGTCGACGCCGTCCGTCAGCATCCCTATGCCGTGCTGCTGCTCGACGAAATCGAGAAGGCCCATCCCGACATCTTCAACATCCTGCTGCAAGTCATGGATCACGCCACGCTGACCGACAACAACGGGCGGAAAGCGGACTTCCGTCAGGTCGTGCTCATCATGACGTCGAACGCGGGATCGCGCGAGTTGAGCAACGCCGCCATCGGTTTCTGGGAATCGGGTGCCTCAGCGCGCGCGGTGGACAGCCGCCAGAAAGCTGCGCAGCAGCGATCGAAGCAGGCGATAGAAAAGGTGTTCAGCCCCGAGTTCCGCAACCGCCTCGACGCGATCGTTTCCTTCGATCCACTCACGCCAGCCGTCATGGAAACGATCGTTGAAAAATTCGTCCTGCAACTCGAGTCGCAGCTTGCCGAGCGGAGAATCGCGATCGTCCTCGAGCCCACGGCGCGAGCCTGGCTGGCTGAGAAGGGATACGACCCCGTCTATGGCGCACGCCCGCTCGCGCGGGTCATCCAGACCGACGTCCGCGATCCGCTGACCGATGAAATCCTGTTCGGGCAGCTGGAGCACGGCGGCACCGTCACGATCAGGCTCGCCGACGGACATCTCGAGTTTGCGTACGAAGCGAGGCCCGAGCCGGCCTCGCCGAATTCCTGAATTGGTGAACCGATCGTGAGCTCGAACAAAGAGCAAGAAATCCCGGTCAAGGTCGTCGATCGCCGCTGGTGGGCCCGCGGCGAGGACGACGCCCAGCCGGCCGAACGATCGACGAAACCGACCTACGTCGAAGAACTCGAGCGTCAGCTCGCCGAGAAAGATCGCATCGCGCAGGAGTACATCGCCAAATATCGTCAGGCGGCGAGCGAATTCGAAGAATCGCGCTTGAGGCTGCGTCGCGAGATTTCCAAGGACATCGAGCGCAGCCGACGCGAAATCCTGGCCGACCTTCTCGACGTGGTCGACAACCTCGATCGAGCCATCGACGCGGCCGGAAAAGCACGCTCTCCGGATGCCTTGCTTCAGGGCGTCGAAATGGTGCGCCGCCAGTTTCTTTCAAAGCTTGATTCGCTTGGCGTAAAGCGAATCGAGAGCGAGGGTGCGCAGTTCGATCCGCTGCGACACGAAGCGGTGAGTACCGTCCCGGCGGCAACAGCGGAAGACGACGGCCGGGTAGTCGGAATCATTCGGCACGGTTACACGATTGGCGAGGACGTGCTGAGACCGGCGTCCGTGGCGGTAGCAAAAGCGTAAGCCATTCGCCATTCGCCGTTCGCGGTTCGCGGTTACTGGAAACTGGTTACTGGAAACTGGAAACTGACCACCATGCCTCTCTTTGAATACGAATGCCGTGATTGCGGGAAGCCGTTCGAGGCGTTTGTCACCGCGGACCGCACCGCCGCATGCCCCGCGTGCGAGGGCACGAACCTGAGAAAACTGTTGTCGCGGCTTGGAATGGTCGGGGTCTCGGCTCCGCGTTCCGAAGGCTGCGCCATGCCCTCCTCACCGATGTGCGGCGGCGGCCGATGCGGCTGCGTGGAGTAGAAGTACCCAAAAAGCAGATGCGAGCGAGCGTAGCGACGCGAGCCACGCGAACGGAGCGAGCCGGCAAGCGGCTCGCGAGAGAGGGTGTAGGGGAGTCCGAGGGGCGAAAGCCCCCGGCGTAAAAGATGTGCGGCGGCGGCCGATGCGGCGGCGTGGAGTAGGATGTTAATCGTGGCCCGCCAGCGCCGCGAGCGCGACCCCCGCCGCCACCACCACGTTCAGCGAATCGATATCGGACGCAATCGGAATCCGCGCCACCGCCGTGGCCGCGCCGATCGCTTCGCCCGAGAGGCCCGGCTCTTCCGCTCCCAGCATCAATATCAGTCGCCGCTCCCGTGCGCGATCGCGTGCGACGTCAGCCAATCGCATGGCTGACGGATGCGGCGTCAGCGCGATCACGTCGACGTTGCCTTGATTGAGCGATTGAATCGCAGAAACCCAGTCGTCCAGGATAGCGAACGGAAGACGGAAGACTGCGCCCATCGACGTTCGGATCGATTTCCGATACAACGGGTCGGCACAGCCGCTGTCGAGCAGCACCCCGTCACCGCCCAGGGCCGCCGCCGCTCGAAACAGACCACCGACGTTGTCGGGATTGCCGACGCCTTCCAGTGCCAGCAGACAGCGCGCGGCGGTGAACCGCTCCAGCGGCTCGATGACGGCGGGACGCTCGCCGATCGCGAGACACCCACGATGAAAATTGAAGCCCGTCAGATCGTTCAACACTGCCTGCTCGCACACGTAAACGGGACATCGTCCCGTTTCGAGCACGTCCTTCATCGCCGCGAGCGTGGCAGGTGTCACGAGCACCGACCGCACCCCAAATGAACGGGCCTCGAACAACCGCTGAACAACCAGGCGTCCTTCCGCCACGAAGAGACCACGTTGCTTGAGCCATTCTGGGTGGCCGACATGACCGTAGTCAGCGACGCGCGAATCGTCTAAATGGGCGATCTGAATCATGGTGTCAATGATTCAAGGATTCGCGGATCGCGGATGCAAGGATCAGGGATGCAGGGATCAGGGATTGCAGGATCAGTGATGAGGGATGAGGGATTCAATCCGTCCGGACGACTGACCGCCTGCTGCGGTGTCTGTCGATGACGTGTTGGCCGAGCCGCTTGCTGAAGAACACCTTGGATTCCCCTGGATCGAACGGATGCTGGACGAAGCGGATGACGTTGAAGTGCAGCTGCGCGAGCGTACTCCGCATCTCGTAGAACCGGTTCTTGGTCTTGACGATGATTTCGTCGAATCCGTTGGCGAGCGCCCAGACTTCCTGCTCCTCGGTGAGGGCACGGAAGTGCCCCTGGCCGCGCCAGTCCTTGCGGGTGCCGCCAATCCACTGGTAGAGGATGCGGCGATCGTCGAACTCGATGACGTCCTCGAGCGAGGCAACGAGATCCGCCAGCTTCGGGTCGCGCTCCGCGGCACGCAGCTCATGCGAAACTTTGAACGAGACCGGCACCACCATGCCCGGATCCTCGGGCAGCGCGGCTTCCGCCATGAGAATCTGGTGATCGCGATCCGAGAGCCGCTGAATCACTTCGGTGGCGGTCTTCTTTCTGGGAAAATCGAGGAAAAATTCCTCGATATACTGGATCTCGAGCGCCCCCTGCTGAAGGCCGTACTGCTTGATGAGGTATTCCACGGGCCTATTACTATACGTCGTTATCCCGGCGGAGCGTAGCCGGTGGCGCTGAGGGGAGAATAGGGCAATGACCGCGCTCCCCGACGACCTTCAACAGGTCCTCGACGACATCGACGCCGCCGATCGCACGGCAGAGACGGTCGCGGCTTCGTGCACCGACGAACAGTTGCACTGGCGCCCGCGTAACGGCGCAGGGTGGAGCATCGCTCAGTGTCTGGATCACCTGGCCACCATCAACGCGTTCTACGTAAAGTCGATACGCTCGGGCGTCGATCAGGCGAAAGCGCACGGGTGGAAGCGGAACGGGGTTCTGAAACCGGGATTCTTTGGCGCTCTGTTCATCAAGTCGCTCGAGCCCCCGGTGAAGCGACGCCTGCGCGCACCCCGCGGGATGCAACCAGCGCACTCGAAGAGTGGCGATCGGATTCTCACGGACTTCCGCGCCGCCCACGACGAGATGCGCCGTCTCCTGGTCGAGGGCGCGGACCTCGACCTGAACCGTGCGCAGTACCGGAATCCATTTCTCAGGGTGGTGAATTTTCGCGTCTCCACGGGGCTGCTGGTGATCAACGCTCACGATCGTCGTCATCTCTGGCAGGCAGACCAAGTGCGCCAGGCACCTGGGTATCCGTTGGGGTCGTCAGGGGGCACGGCTCTCTAAACCGCCCACTCCGCGCCACGACGTATTGACGCGCGCATAGATCAACTGATCGCGAGGCTGGCCGTACTTGACGCTGCTCGATCGCAGCAGCCCTTCGCGGACGTACTCGGCTTTTTCCAGCACGCGGATCGATCCAGGATTGTCTGCAAACGGCAGGGCAAACAGGCGGAGCAGATTGAAGCTCTCGAAGACGTGCGCGGTTACGAGCAGCAGGGCTTCGGTGGCGATGCCTCGTCCCCAATACGATTCTCCCAGCCAGTAGCCGATCTCCGCGGAGAATCGCTCGACGTCGATCCCAGGCACGTAGCCGACTGCGCCGATCGCTTCACCGCCAACATCGATCGCAAGATTCGACGGCTCCGGCGAGCTTGTCGCCGCCTTGAGAAAGGCGTTCGCGTTCGCGCGTGTGTAAGGGTGTGGAAAGCGATCGCGCAGCTGCCGCGCAACGTTGATGTTGTTCGCGTGCCGCACCACAGACTCCGCATCGTCCATCCGCCAGGGGCGCACCACACACCGTTTCCCCTGAAGCTTCACTCGATGCCCTTCATGATTCTCTGTCGGAAAAGCATTTCGCGAACCGCGAGTCGCGAACTGCGAGCCGCGAAGCCATTACAGGAGCCCTGGTCCGTGCCGCCGCAGCCACCGCTCGGCGAGACGAAAGTCGGGGCACGCGGTCTCGACCAGGCGCCAGAAGCGACGCGAGTGATTCTGCTCCTTCAGGTGCATCAATTCATGCAGCAGGACGTAGTCGCGTACCGGCGGAGGCATCTGGACGAGCCGATAGTTGAGCGCAATCCGTCCGGCGCGCGAGCACGATCCCCATCGTGACCGCTGGTTTCGAATCGTCAATCCGGAGACCTTCAGGCCATGATCGGCGGCCAACGTATGAAGCCTCGTGCCCAGCTCGCCGCGCGCCAACGTGCGCAGGTCGTCCTCGATGCAGCCGCGGAGGTCATCGGCCCCGTTCACGAGCACCGTCCGCTCGCCGTATCGAACGATTCGCCGGCCGCGCGCATCGATGGCGACCTCCATCGTCACCATTTCCCCCCGCAGCATCATCGTCGCTCCGTCCGTCCACGCGGGCGTGACACTCGCGGCGTGGACGCGGGCGCGCTCGGCCGCGACCCAGGCGCTATGGCGGTGCAGGAACCGGACCGCTTCGGCGCTCGAGCCGCCTCGAGGAATGGTGACGCGAACCGTGCCGTCAGGCCGGACGCGGACTATGTAGCGCCGGGCGCGGCGCATTCGGACGAATTCGATACGCGGCGAAGGGGCAACCGGTTCGACTTCCGCGCGAAGAAAGGGCAAATCGAGCTGCACGAAAGGTGTGGGCCCATGATAACGCAGTCGATCCAGCCACCAACGCGGCGGCGCTGAATCTCGTCAAAGAGCTTGGGTTCGATTGGATTCTGCAAGGTGCTAAGGTCGGTTCGGTTGAGCTTACTCATTTGAGGTGCGGAATGGTTAAGGCGATCACGCGAACGCTGGCGGCAGGAATGGTCGTCATGGCGCTTATCGGCGGGCCGGCGTCGGCACAGAGACGGGCGGCAGGCAGCGCGGACTGGTGCGCTCAGGACAACTGGGGGGACGACCGGCAGGGATTCTGCGAAGTGCGGGAGTACACCGTCCCCGCCTCGGGCGGGACGATGACCGTCGACGCCTCCCCCAACGGCGGAATCTCGGTCGAAGGGTCCGCCCGCGGCGACATCTTCGTGCAGGCCCGCGTCGTCGCCACGGCCGCGACCGTGGAAGAAGCGCGCGCGATTTCGGCCCGCGTTCAGGTGACGGCGACGGCCGTGCGGGTGGACGCCGAAGGGCCGCGAAATCTCGAGCGAAAAGAGAGTTGGAGCGTCAGCTATCGGCTGGCTGCGCCCACGAGAACGCCGCTTTCGCTCCGGACGACGAATGGTGGCATCACCATCGACGCGATCGACAGCAAAGTCGACCTGAGAACGACGAACGGCGGGCTGAAGTTAAGCCACATGGCCGGTGAGGTCGCGGGGCACACCACCAACGGCGGAATCGACGTCGATCTCGACGGGGCCGGCTGGCAAGGCGGCGGGCTCGATCTTCAGACGACCAACGGCGGCGTCCATCTGACAGTGCCGGCTCAGTACAACGCCCACCTCGAGGCGGGCACCACCAACGGCGGCGTCCGCATCGATTTTCCCGTCACCGTGCAGGGCACGATCGGCAAGTCGTTCTCGACAGACCTCGGAAGCGGCGGCGCGCCGATCAAGGTCCGGACGTCGAATGGCGGCGTGAAGATCATGAAGAAATGAGACGCGAGGCGAACGAGCGCGCGAGTAAGCCCACGCGAGCGGAGTGGGGCAAGCGGGGCCGCGAGCGAGCGTGTGGGGGGAGTCCGAGGGGCGGAGTGATTAAGCGAGATACTTCTGCAGCCAGCCGAACACGGCTTCATGCCAGGCGCGGCTGTTGAGCGCCTTCAAAACCCAGTGGCCCTCGTCCGGAAAGACGAGGGCTTCACTGGGCACGCCATTCCGCCGCAGCACCGTGAACATCTGGAGTCCCTGATCGACTGGCACGCGGAAGTCGAGTTCGTTCGTGATGATGAGCGTCGGCGTCTTGATGTTGTGGGCGTACAGATGCGGCGACCACTTCGCGAATTCTGCCTTGGCTTTGGCCGTCCAGGGCGCCCCGCCGAACTCCCAGTCGGGAAACCACAGCTCCTCGGTTGCGAGGCTCATCGATTCGAGGTTGAACACGCCGTCGTGCGTGACCGCCGCCTTGAATCGCGTGGTGTGGCCGAGAATCCAGTTGACGGCGTATCCGCCGTAGCTGGCGCCGGCGATGCCCATCCGCTGTGAATCAGCGAACGGCATCTTCGAAACCGCATTCACGACGGTGTCGATATCGGTCATGACCGCGCCACCCCAGTCGCCGCTGATCTGATCGACGAACGTCTGACCGAAGCCAAAAGAGCCCCTGGGATTCGGCGCGGCAACGATCCAGCCCTGCGCTGCCCAGAGCGACGGGTTCCACCGCGCCGACCACGCGTCTTCCCACGCACCCTGCGGTCCTCCGTGAAGCAGCAACACGACCGGGTACTTGCGCGCGGGGTCGAAACGCGGAGGCTTGATCAGCCAGTATTGAATCTGCTGACCGGACGGGGTCGTCACGGTCAGGCTTTCCGGCTGTGAGAAGGCGACCTCTTTGAGCCAGGACGCGTTCTCGTGTGTGAGCTGCGTGATCTTGCCGTCGGCGGTGGCGCGGCAGATCTCGGCCGGTGCGGTCAGTGTCGACTTCGACACAACGGCGAAGCCGCCGCCGGGCCGCGCCGAGGAGATCGATCCGGCCTTGGTGACCTGCCGCGGCACCCCACCGGAGGCCGGAACGGTGAACAGGTCTTCCCGTCCTTGTTGCGCCGCGGTGAACCATATCGTCGAACCGTCTCGCGAGAGCGCGTAGTCGCCAACAGAGACGTCCGACGTCTGAAAAACCGTTCGCTTCGTCCCTGTCGATCGATCGTACGCGTCGAGATACCAGCGATCGGACTCGAATCCGGGCCTGCGCTGCGAGCGGACGAATATCGTGCGCCCGTCAGGCGAATAAACCGGCTGCAGATCCGATGCAGGGTTCGCGGTGATCTTCCGGACTGCGCCGCCCGCCGACGGCACGACCCAGATATCGTGATTCGTCGTCCAGGCTTCGCGATCGCCGCCTTCGCGGTTGGACGCGAACGCGATCTCGGTGCCGTCCGGTGAGAACGCGATCGCGCCGTCTTCCTGCTGCGCAGGTGGCGAATCGAAATCTCCCGGCGTCACGTCTATGGCGCGACCACCCTGCAATTCGACGACAAACACATGATGGCGAACGTTCTCGCGCCACTCGTCCCAGTGCCGATAGAGCAACCTGGTCAGCCGATGAATCTTCACCGGACTTTTCTCGGCCTCCTCGCTGTTGCGCTTGTTGCAGGCCTCATCCGTACACTCGGGATAGACGTCGGAAACGAACGCGATGCGTGAGCCGTCGCCCGAAAAGACCAGCGGCGGCTGGACGCCGAGCGCGAGACTGGTAATCTTTCGAACGTTGCTGCCCTTGGCGTCAGTGAGGAAAACCTGCGGCGTGCCGTCACGCGTTGAGATGAACGCCAGCTGTCGGCCGTCGGGCGAGAAACGCGGCGTGTTGTCGGCCTTGCTCGCGACGATCAGTTCCCTGGGCTCGCTCGATCCGTCGGCGGCCACCGTCCAGATGTCCGCGTTCCGCTCACCGGTCTTGAGATCCGTGGTCGTGCGCACGAACGCGACGTGGCCGCCGTCCGGTGTCAACTGGGGATCGCTGACGCGGATGGCCGAGATCAGATCGTCGATCTTCATCGCGCGGCCGGCCGTCTGTTGAGACGACACCGTGATTGCCGTCGAGCAGATCGCGACAGCCGCAATGAACAGGCGCATCTACCACCTCAAAAGCGGCCGGCCATAGGGCAGGCCGGGCCACGGAATGGACGCGAGGATGACGACCAGCGCGATGACGAAGAAGCCCGCCGTGACCTTGTGCCGCCGAAGCGTGTCGCTCTTGCGAGCGGTGGTACGGCCCATGTGTACCAACCCGATTGCAATGAGCATCCCGACAAAGTGTTCGATCGCCCAGAAGCGCTGGACGGAGTTCTTCATCGCGCCGCCGAAATCAGCGAAGGCGGCGTGCGTGAACGGACTCAGGAACACGTAGAGGATCAATCCGAGCAGGAACTGAACGTCGAGCGCGATGCTGAACCAGAAACCCGATCGATCGTCGGTGGCCGTCCAGGGTTTTCCCGCCGCAGCCCCGGCCGACGACCGGACGACCGCCGCAACCCCGGTGAATATCACGATCCAGCGGAGCCAGGAATGAATGAACAGCACTGCTGCATAAATCATCGTCATCGCTCCACGAGATCGGCGATTTCATTGACAGTCGTCTTGCCGGCATCCTTCTCGTACCACGCCAGCAGCTCGTCGTGCAGGGGCTTCTGCATGGTGGTTTTCTGTTTTTCCAGAAACCACGCTTGCGTCGCGCTCGGCCGTTCCGTCCACGCGCCGATGACGTGCCAGTCCTCGTCGAGGATCACAATTGTAGGGGTTGCGGTACGGCCGTCGGGCGTCTTGTGCGCCTCCATCACGGCCTTACCCGCTTCTCGGTTGATGAGGCGCATGTCGAGGCGTTCGGGGGCGCCGTCGATCAGACGCGCAATGTAGGGAATCGTATTGGCGGAATCAGAGCACCAGTCCTCGGCGACGACGAGCAGGTGGCGTTTCGCCGGCAGGGCACGCATCCGCGTCATCAACGCCGCGCTGACGGTCGCGTCGTTATAACGCGAACGCCATTCGTCACGTCTGGCGCGAGCCTTCTCCAGGAAGTCGGCGAACGTGATGCCTTGTCCGTACAGCGCCTGGTAGTCGATATCCTGGCGCGAAATGGGTCGGGCGGCGCTGCCTGTTGACAGAGCGGCAAGCAGCAGCAAGAGCGGAGCCGGCGTTAATCGCGGCACGCAATCAATCTTATCGCATGCCTCCACTCACGAGGATCCAGACCGTAAGCGCCACGAGCCATCCGGCGAACGCATCGATCGCGTAATGATAGCGGCCGAACACGGCGCCCGCTGCGACCGCCGCGGCGGCCACCAGGATCGACGCGAAGATCACCGCCGAGAGGCCGGCCACAAGAAGCGCCGCGGCCAGCGCCTCTGCTGCGTGACCACTGGGAAAGGTGTTCACATGAATGCTCGCCGCGCCGAGCGCTCTGAGATTGAGTGAGCGCAGCGACGAGTGCCACGGCTCCCCGGCCTCGAGAGCGCGTGGAGGCCGCGTCTGGATCCACGGCAAGAAGCCGAAGCACACGAAATCGGTCACGAGGATCACGGTCCAGAAACGATCGCTGTCGGGCGCGTGCGCCAGGCACAGGTAAAGAGCAAGCGCGATCGGAATCAGCGCGAACACGCCGGCGTAGGCAGCTTCCAGAACTTCGGCCAGCCACGGCGGCGTCCGCGAGCTCCACTCGCGAATCGCGAGGGCGCGATCGATCCTCACGAACGCGTCTTCGAAGGGCGTCATCGGCGCGACAAACAACAGCCCGGTCGTCCAGTAGAACAGGAACAGCAGCGCCGGCGGTAACAGCCAGGCATGAAGGATCGCGTTGGCCGGGGCAATGACCGAGGCGGCGACAAGCGTCATCCCTGCGAGCGACGCGCCAAGGGCTCGAAAACGCCGGGCCGGAGGGACACCACGTCTGAGCACGGCCGCGAGCGCGGAATAGGCAAACGCCATCAGGCTCGCGGTTTCCCAGGCACGAAGCGTCATCATCTCTACGGTCTAAGGCGTCGAACACCACGAATCCGGCTCAGCCCCTATAATTCACCCCGCAGGTGCTACGCGCAGACAACGCGCGACTCGAAAAGACGCGAGCGAGCGCAGCGAAACGAGCCACGCGAACGGAGCGAGCCGACGAAGCGACTCGCGAGAGAGCGTGTTGGGGAGTCCGAGGGGCGAAGCCCCTCGGAGTGATCAATGCGAAATCTCGTCCTCAAGCTGCATATCTACGCCGGACTGCTGACATTCTCCCAGCTGGTGCTGTACGGCGTCGCCGGCCTGGTGGCGACGGCGCAGACCGCCGCCGAGCGGCCGAAGATTCCCCACACGGTTCGATACGTGCCGTTCACCGTCACACCCGGCGCCACCGACCAGCAGGTCGCTGACCGCGTGTACAGCACGTTGCGCCTGCCGCTGACACGTCCGATGCCGGGGTGGTTTCTTCGGCGGACGCCGGAAAACGATCTGCTGCTCGACTTCTACAACGTCAACGGCATCTGGCGGGTGGTCGTCCTCGAGCACGAAGGACGGTTGCGAATCGAGGAAATCCGCAACAGCCTGGGACTCTTTCTCGGCGACATGCACGCCAGCACCACCGGTGATACCGAAGCCCCGCGGCTCGTGCGGATCTGGGGCATCTACAATGAGTTCGCCATGTGGTGCCTGCTCGCGTTCTGCGTGTCCGGGGTGTATCTCTGGCTCACCGCGCAGGCCCGATCGTGGTGGGCATGGGCGTCGCTGATAACGGGCACGGCCAGCTTCGCGGCGATGTGGATGTCGTTCCGGTAGCCATGTACACGATCATTCGCAACGTTCATCTGCTCGTCGCGTCGTTCAGCCTGCCGTTCCTGATCATGTATGGCATCAGTGCCGTCCAGATGGCCCACTCGACCTGGTTTCAGATGAAACCGGCCGTCGTCGAGGGCGAGATGCCGCTCGCCTCCGGACAGTCGGACGCACGCCTCGTCGCGCGCGAGATCATGAGCCGTCAGCCCGCGATGAAAGGCGAATTGAGCAACGTGCAGGCGAGCGCGTCCGGCTTGACCTTGCGCATTGTTGTCCCAGGAACCGTTCATGAGGTCCGTTACGATCGAGCGTCAGGCCTCACCCGGATCAAGACCAGCGTTGCTGGAACAATGGGAATGCTCAATCGGCTTCATCACTGGGCGGGGTTCTGGCACGAGCCATCGTCGATGAAGGCGTGGGCGGTGTTCGTCGGTGTCGTGTCGCTGGGATTGCTTCTTCTCGGACTCAGTGGAATCTACATGTGGTTCACGCGACGCCCCGAGCGCCGCATGGGGATCGCCTTACTCACCGTCAATCTCATCTTCGCGGTCACGGTCCTGACGCTGTTACGAGCCGAGGGTCCATAGGGTCGGGTGACATCGATCGGTTTTAGGTTTTTTGTTTTTGGTTTTGGGTTGTCGGTTTTTCGTTTTGGTTTTTTGTTTTGGTTTTTCGTTTTAGTTCGCGTTTTGGGTTTTGGGCGGGTTATCGGTCAATGACAGAATCGACAACCAAGAACGAATAACCCAGAACTGAAACTGCAATCACTGCCCCCTGATCTTCGTCGCATCGAGCGCCCACATGCCGCGGCCGTAGGTTGAGATGACGATCACGCGATCGCGCGGCTGATACTGAAGGTCGGAGACCTGCACTGAGGGGAGATTGCCGCCAAGCACCTGCCAGTGACGGCCGCCGTCGACGGACACAAACACACCAAAGTCGGTGCCGACAAACAACGTATTCGCATCCGTCGGGTCCTCGCGCACGACGTTGACCGATCCCGCAGGGATGTTGTCCACGATGCTGGTGAACGTCCCTCCATAGTCGATCGACTTGTAAAGATAGGCCGTGAAGTCGTCGTCTTCGCGGCCGCGTTGCGCGACGTAGATCGTCCCTTCCGAGTGCTGCGACGGGACGACGCGAGAGATCCATTTGCGGCTGCGTAGGGACGCGGTGAGATCCGACCAGCGCTTCCCATCGTTCATCGTCACGTGCAGCCGGCCGTCGTCGGTCCCCGCATAGATGAGGCCTGGCTTTCGCGGCGATTCGGCAAGGGCCACGATCGTCTGATACGGAATTTCACTGGAGCTTCGGCGAAGCATCCGTGTCGGATCGTTGTCGGTGAGGTCGAGGCTGATCCGATCCCAGGTTGCCCCGCGATCGAGCGATCGATACACGTACTGATAGCCGGCGTAGATCGTGGACGCCTTGTGCGGTGACACGAGAATTGGGGCCATCCACTGCGCTCGAAGATCCTCATCGCGGGGGCGAATTGGTGTCGTCCGTTGCTGGCGTCCGGCCGCCTGCGCGCGCCCGGCGGCGTCCCCGCCAGCGGTTCCCGCGCCAGGGCGACGCGCCGGCGCAGGAATATTCAGGTCCTGACGCGTAAAGTTGCCGTAGTAGGTGTGCGAGTAGACGATCGCGGGATTCTCCGGATCGATCGCTTGATACGATCCTTCCCCACCCGGCGCATCCGACCACTCGACGGCGGGAATCCGATCGCGTCCCGCACTGACGTCGACCTTGCCGCGACGGCTGCCAATGTCCTGGATCGACCCATAGGCCCAGGCCGGAGCACTGGTATCGACGGTCACGTTGTAGAATTGCGAGCCACCGGCGGAGACGGCAAACTTCCACGTCGCGCCCGTGTCGGCTGAGAGGTACACGCCGCCATCGTTGGCGTTGTAGAGAATCGCTGGGTTCGCTGGATCGATCCACAGGCCGTGATGATCGCCGTGCAGACCTCGAAGCGTGGTGAACGATTTTCCACCATCGTGCGATACGTTCAACCCGAGACCGAGCGTGTAGACTGTCTTGTCGTCCTTCGGATCCACGCGAATCTGACCGAAGACCCAGCCGTAGGTGCCAGAGTGGGCCGACATGAACGCATTCGTGTCCGACACCTTGCGCCAGGTCGATCCCCGGTCATCGCTGCGATAGATTTCCGCCCCGCGAATACGGGCTTCCATGATCGGACGTTCGTAGGCGTCGCGTTCTCCTTCACGCGGCGGCGCTCCAGGCTCGTAGCTGTCGACGAACGCGTAGACCACGCTGGGATTCGATTTCGAAATGTCTATCCCGATTCGCCCGCGATACTGGGCAGGCGGTAGCCCGGTATTAGCCTCACTCCACGACTGTCCGCCATCACTCGTCTTCCAGACTCCACTCTCCTGGTAGCCGGGCTCGACGCGCGGATCGCTCCATTTCCGGCGAATCCGTTGCCACATCGCCGCGTACAACACGTTGGGATTTCCGGGATCCATCGCCAGATCGATCGCGCCGGTGCGCGGACTTCGATACAGGACCTTCTTCCACGAGCGGCCGCCGTCGGTCGTCTTGAATATGCCGCGATTGTCGTTCTCCGTCCACTCGTGGCCCGACGCCGCGACGTAGACGGTGTCAGGGTTCGTCGGATGAACGATGATGCGCGCGATGGTTTGTGTGTCGGCGAGCCCGGCGTGCGCAAACGAACGGCCGCCATCGGTCGACTTGTAGATTCCGACGCCCGGCATGGAGGCGCGGAAAACATTCGCCTCGCCGGTGCCCACCCAGAGGACGTCGGGGTTCGACGGCGTGGTCGCGAGATCGCCGATGCTGGTCGACGCGTAGTTCTCGAAGATCGGTTGCCACGTCCCGCCGTTGTCATCCGTCTGCCAGACGCCGCTCGTGGCATACGCCGCGTAGATCCGACGCGACGAGCCGCGGTCCACGACCGCGATATCCGTCGCGCGACCGCTGGTATTGGTCGGCCCCAGCCACTGCCATCTCAGGGAGGCGTATGGCGAAGACCGCTGCATCGAACGGTAGGTGTCGTACGCCGCTCGCACATCGTCCGCGTCAAATCGTCGCGACTGACCGGCAAGCGCGATGACGGCTGCGGCCGCGACGATCGCCACTGCCGCCGCACCGGTCCCGACGCCCCGTCCTCGTTGATGCATTGGCTGCCTCCCCGGACGGTGAGATGATATCCTGCGACAGTGGAATTGCTGATTTTCGATTGCTGAGTGCTGATTGAATAGGCCATCAACAATCAGCAATCAGCACTCAGCAATCCAGATGATTGACGCCGGCCTCGTAGTTTTTGATCTCGACGGGACGCTGATTGATTCGAGCGTCGATCTTGCCAACGCCGTCAACGCAATGCTGGCGGAGCTCGGCGTCAGTCCTCTTCCCGATCCGGATATTGTGTCGATGGTTGGCGAAGGCGCCGCCGTCCTCGTGCGCCGGGCGCTGACCGCGGCGGGATTGGATCCGGAGACACCGGGCGCACTGCAACGGTTTCTCGCGCACTACAACACACACCTGCTCGACTACACACGTCCGTATCCGGGAATGATCGAGACGCTGGAAGAACTTGGCAAACATGTTCCGCTGGCGGTTCTGACCAACAAGCCGGTCGGCGCCACGACGCGCATCCTTGAAGGACTCGGGCTGCTTCGGCATTTTCGCAAGACGATCGGCGGCGACGGCGCCTTCGGCCGCAAACCCGACCCGGCCGGCCTGACCTTTCTTGCGGAAACGACTGGTATCGCACCCGCACGCGCACTCCTGGTTGGCGACTCCCCGGTCGATCTCGCGACCGCGCGAAACGCCGGGGCGCAAATCTGCCTGGCGAGGTACGGCTTCGGCTATCGCTTCGGGGTCGCCGACTTCAGGCGCGACGAATACTTCATCGATGCCCCGCGCGACCTGATGCGGCTGCTCGCCGTGAGCTGACGCCTGCACTCGGGATGGCTCGGCGCGGGCCAGGAGTTTCGCCTGATGTCCGCGGTGGTCGGCGACGCGGGGCCCCCGGTCGCTCGACCCGTCATCGCTCGTACGATTCGCGCCGCGCGGATGCGGATTGCTTGATCAGATATTTTCGCGGGTCGTTCCAGAACATCTGTCGCAGCTCGGCGAGCGACGCCGCTCCGCCATAGCTGATCGACGAGCAGAGATGCTTGATCATTTCGCGCACAATCGTCCGCGCCGATCCGCGCGCGGGCACGCTGATTTCCATGCCCTCCGCGCCGATCGCTTCGAGCTCCACCCGGTCGGCGTCTTCGACGTCGAGTCGATCGCGGATGGCCTCGAGCGACGCCATCCCACGCAGCACCTTGAACGGGACCTTCACCGTTTTCTGCGACTCGGGCAGGACGACGGACTTGTGCACGACTTCGCCGGGTGCCTCCTCCGTTCCGGCAAACGCACTCCCGAGCATGGTGCAGTCCCCACCGAACAGCATGGCCTCCATCAGTCCACCGTGCCGCTTGATGCCGCCATCGGCAATCATCGGCACGTCCGATTCTCCGAGCGCGAGGCGGCACTCCACCAGCGCCTGGACCTGCGGGACGCCAAAGCTGGTCGTCACCCGTGTCGTGCAACCCCCGCCAGGACCGATGCCGACCTTGATTCCGTCGGCCCCTCGTTCGAGCAGAAACGTGGCCCCATCGGCGGTCGCGACATTGCCGGCGATCATCTCGACGTCGCCAAATCGCTTCCGAAACTCGGTAATCGCGCGATCCATGACGACGGAATGACCATGCGCGATGTCGATGACGAGGACGTCGACGCCGGCGCGAATGAGTTCTGCTGCCCGCTCGAGGTAGTCGCCGGTCGCGCCAATCGCCGCTCCAACTCGCAGCCGTCCCTGGCTATCGCGCGTCGCAAACGGCATTCGCCGCTGGCGCACCAGGTCTCTCGCCGTGATCAGGCCAATGAGCCGGCCGTCGGCGGTGACGAGCGGCAGCTTCTTGATCTTGCGCTCGATCATCACGCGTTCGGCGGTATCGGGCTCGAGCGGCCCCTGGTGGACGATGAGCGCGGCTCGCGGTGTCATCCGATCCGCCACGCGGGAGCCCTGACGCGCGACAAATCGCATGTCGCGTTCCGTCAGCAGGCCGGCCAGCCGCTGCGACTCGTCCACGACCACGAGCGTGCCGACTCGGGTGCGGGCCATCAGCGCGGCGGCCTCGTCGAGCGACGCGTTCGGCGAAATGCTCCAGGGATCCCGGATGATTCCGTGTTGGGTCCGCTTGACGATTTCCACTTCCCGCACCTGGGGCTCGATCTCGCCGGACCGGAATCCGCGATCGATGATTCCGATCCCGCCCTCCTCGGCCTGGACAATCGCCATCGGTGCGCGCGTCACCGTGTCCATGTTTGCCGAGACGATCGGCCGTTTCAGGGCGATGCGTCGCGACACCCGCGACGACAGGTCAATCACCGACGGGTCTCGCCGTACCAGCACACTTCGCTGAGGCGCGAGGATGAAGTCGTCGAACGTGCAGCCGCGCACGAACTCGAGCAGCTGCGCACCTACGGTTTCGTTGATCCGGGGAAAAGCGGACATGGACTCATACTACAGGCATACTGGAATGGCTGTGCCGCTGCACGAAATCGAAGCGCTGCTTCGCGAACGGCTGGCGAAGACGCTGCCGGGAATCGATGCGCAGATACGATTCGCGCCCGACCTGCTCAAGCACGCGTGGCGCACCGGACAATTCCCCACCGAGTCGAGGCTAGCCGCCGCGCTGCTGCTGCTCTACCCCCATCAGGATGGTCCTGCCGTCGCGTTGACCGTTCGCGCGAGCGGGTTGACCAGGCACCCGGGACAAATCAGCCTGCCCGGCGGGGCAACGGATCCCGGCGAAACCCTGACCGAGGCGGCGTTGCGTGAAGCGGCCGAAGAAATCGGCGTCCTTCCCTCGACCGTGCGCATCCTTGGAGAGCTCACGCCTGTGCACGTCCTGGTCAGCGGCTTTACGCTGCACCCGATCGTGGGGGTGACGGATCGAAGGCCTGACTTCACCCCGGCGCCCGGGGAGGTTGACGAGGTGCTCGAAGTATCGCTCGAGCACCTGCGCGACGCCTCCCGGATCCGGCAAGGTACCCGGATTCGCGAGGGCGTCGCGGTGGAGTATCCGTATTTCGATCTGCTCGGCCACCAGGTCTGGGGAGCAACCGCAATGGTGCTCGGCGAATTCATCTGCCTGCTGGAGGAGAGCGCCGAATGACTTCGCCGGCGTCATGTCGACGCCGGCGGACATCACTTCGGCTGCGGGACGATCCGCATGTACGGCTTGGGCGCTTTCCAGCCGTTCGGATAGGTCTTCTTCGCCTCTTCATCCGAAACCGAACCCGCGATGATCACGTCCTCTCCGTGCTTCCAGTTCACCGGCGTCGAGACTTTGTGCTTGGCGGTGAGCTGAAGCGAGTCGATCACGCGAAGCACCTCGTCGAAATTGCGCCCGGTCGTCATCGGGTACGCGATCTGCAACTTGACCTTCTTGTCCGGACCGATCACGAAGACCGTGCGAACGGTCTGGTTATCGGCGGGAGTCCGTCCTTCGCACGATCCTTCGAGATCTGCCGGCAGCATGTCGTACGCCTTGGAGATGCTGAGATCCGTGTCTCCGATCATTGGATAGTTGGGAGCGTGACCCTGCGTTTCCTTGATGTCATTGGCCCACTGCGAGTGCCGGTCGACCGGGTCGACGCTGAGGCCAATGACTTTCACGCCGCGCCGGTCGAACTCCGGCTTGAGCTTCGCCATATATCCGAGCTCTGTGGTGCAAACCGGCGTGAAATCCTTGGGATGCGAAAACAGGACGGCCCAGGAGTTTCCAATCCACTGATGGAAGTCGATCGGCCCCTCGGTGGTGTTCGCTGTGAAATTGGGCGCCTGATCTCCGATGCGAATAGACATGGTCATGCTCCTTACAGAACGAATGGAATCACGCGCGCAGTCTGCGCGCGGTATGCGGCGTACTCGGGATACGTCGTCAGCAGCAACGACTCTTCAGCATACATCCGTACGCATGCGCCGGCAGTGACCAGCAGCGCGGCAGCGACGGATTGGATTGAGCTGTGCTCAACAGCCGTGCTCCAGATGAAATACAGAATCGCCGCGTAGATCGGATGCCGCAACCAATGGTATGGACCGCGGGTCACGAGACCGCCGGCCGTGGGAGTCGCGGCCGCGTGAAAACTCCGCATGCCGAAGGTCAATCGCGCGGCAATCATCAGCACGACGGCTGCCGCCTGGATCACCCGCCCCGGAATGCTGTGCGCCAGCAGTTCCCGTCGCTCGATGAGCCAGATCAATCCGACAACCATCAGGACAAAAGCAGTGATGGAGTGGCGGCGCAGCGCGGCGGTTTCGGGCCGATTCATGGCCGAATAGAAGACGTTACCGAGCCGAATAAGAGATCTTGAGTCAAGTATTCATCGGCTCGGCCACGTCCGTCCACGCGTCAGCGCGGCGTTATCAAGCTTATGGCCTAGCGAGGCGAAGCCGCGACGGTCTGAGGCGCAGCCTCGCTCGCATAGCGCGGCGATTGGCAGGCCGCTTGTACTTTGAGACGCTATTGGGGTGCCAAAGGTGCCAGGAGTGCTCAAGATCTTAACGCGTCAACTCCATCGATCCTGGTCGCGCGGAAGGCGGGAATCGCTCCGGCGACAAGCCCGGCACCGCCAAGGAGCGCTGCAGATATCGCGAAGGTCGCAGCGTCGAGCGGCCCGACGCCGACGAGCAGTCCGGACAACACGCGTGTGAACAGCGCCGCGCCCACAACGCCGGCCCCCACCCCGATACCGGCAAGGAGCGCCGTTCTCGACACGATCATGGCGACGACGGTGCCAGCCTGAGCGCCGAGCGCCAGACGGATGGCAATCTCGCGGCGACGCTGCGTCACGAAATACGCCATGACGCCATAAATGCCGACGACGGACAACGTCAAAGCAAGCACTCCAAACGCAGCAACGAGCGTGAACATGAAGCGCGGGCGCGACAGCGCGCGCGCCAGATGTTCGTCCATCGTCGATACGCTCGAGATCGGCTGCGTTGGATCGAGACGCGAAATCTCCGCACGGATGAGGGGAACCGTGCGCACGGGATCGTGTCCGGTTCGGACGACGAATGCCATGAATGAAAACGACCGTTGTGTGGCGGGCTGATAGAACTCGGGCCGGGGAACAGTTGAAGGGCCGCGGTGACGGACGTCGCCAACCACGCCAACGACCGTCATCCAGGGGCTGTCAGATCCGGTCCTGATCCGCCGGCCGATCGGATCGAGCCCGGGCCACTCGCGCATGGCGAACGTGCGGTTGACGATCGCGACCGGCGCCGCTGTCCGGGTGTCTCCCGCAGTGAAGTCGCGGCCGGCGAGGAGAGGAATTCCCATCACGGCAAAGTAGCGAGGCGTGACGACCTGGTATCCCGCCGACGGCTGTTCACCGCGTGGCGGAAGCGGCTGCCCCTCGACCACGTAGGCTGCGGAGAAGTCGTCACCGCCGATCGGCAGCGTCACGACCGCGCCTGTCTCGCGAACATCGGGAAGGGTTCGGATG
>JBKPNQ010000228.1:0-23037 GCA_046732715.1 Acidobacteriota bacterium
CAGGGTGCAGCTCGAGGTGCGGCGCCCGCAGGCGTCCAGCAGCCACCCGGAGGTGCGCCCGCGGCCGGCCCGGGACGAGGCGGTCCTCCACCGGCGCCGGTGGAGTTCCGGATTTACTACGCGGATTATCGCGACGTCGATGGCATGCAGTGGCCGTTCCGGCTCCGGAGAGCGACCGGGGCGGATACAACCGAGGAGACGACATTCGACCGGTTCCGGGTCAACACGAAGATCGATGCAAAGAAGTTTGAGGTCCGCAAATGAGTCGTTCGTTTGAATCGTGCGTGCGGTGCCTGATCGCGGTCAGCCTGTTCGCGTCGGCCGCGCTGCCGCTTCATGCACAGGGCGCCCGGGCGCGGGTGATCGTGACTGTCGTCGACCAGAGCGGCGCGGTTGTGCCCGATGCGACCGTGAAGCTGGTCGGCCTGGATGACGCGACGAAGGCCACGACTATCGATCCCGCTAAGTCGTCCGACAAGGGAATCGCGACGATTGAAAACGTCGCACCGGGACGCTATTCGATCCAAGCGGAGTTTCCTGGCTTCGAGCTTGGACTGCTCAAGGACATCCGTCTGAAGAGCGGCGACAACAAGCACGTCATCGTGCTGCCGATCAAAAAGATGGAGAGCGAGGTGACGGTCGGCCGCGAGGCGCAGGCGGTGGCTTCCGATCGAACCGCGCGGTTCGGCTCGGCGCTGACTCGCGAACAAATCGAAGCGCTCTCGGACGATCCGGCGGAGATGGCACAGCAGCTCAAGGATATGGCGGGACCCGATGCCGTGATCCGTGTCGACAGCTTCGAGGGCTCGCAGTTGCCGCTGAAGTCGCAGATCAAATCGATTCACATCACGCGCGACGCGTTCGCGGCCGAAAATCACTACGCCGGCGGCCTGTTCATCGACATCATCACGCAGCCAGGCGTCGGAGCGCTTCGCGTCAACGGCAACATCAGGTTGCGTGACGGGTCGATGAGCGCCCGCAACCCATTCGCGACCAGGAAAGGGCCTGAGAATCTTCAGCAGTACTTCGGGAACATCGGCGGGTCGCTGATGAAGAACAAAGCGTCCTTCTCGCTGGGGATCAACGGAAACACGCAGTACATCACACCGTATGCCTTCTCCTACATACCGGGCTACGGGCAGTTTTCCGAGCCGCTGCCGATCAAGCAGCCCAGCGACAACCTGGGCTTCAACGGCCTGTTCGACTACGCCCTCACTCGCGATCAGACGCTCCGGATGAGTTTCAACCACAACTCGGGCTCGTCCGATAACCAGGGCGTCGGCGGCAACGACTCGATTGAGCGGGCGTACTCCAACGACAATTCATTCACTGCGGTGCGGATCCAGGAAGCCGGACCGCTCGGCCGGCGGTTTTTCATGAACACTCGCCTGATGGTTGGCCGCACCGCGAATGACCAGAGGTCGGAGGTTGAATCGGTCACGTATCGCGTGTCGGATGCACGCACGACCGGCGGCGCACAAATCCGCGGCGGCCGTCACGGGACGACGTTCAACCTGCAGTCGGATCTCGACTACGTCCGCGGGATTCACTCGCTGCGGACGGGCATCAGCGTCGACGGCGGGTCCTATTTCTCAGACGACGAGTCCAACTACCTGGGCACGTTCCTGTTTGACAGCCCGACGTCGTTCGAGGCGGGAACGCCGTTGAACTACACCCGGCGGCTGGGTGATTCGGCCATCGACTACAACAACGTCCAGGCCGGCATTTACGTCCAGGACGACATCCGCCTGCGCAAGAACCTGACGTTCAGTCCGGGTGTCCGCTACGAACTGCAGACCCACCTCAGCGACTACAACAATTTCGGGCCGAGGTTCGGTGTCTCCTGGGCGCCATTCAAAAGCGGCAAGACCTCGCTGCGCGGGAGTTTCGGCATCTTTTACGACTGGCTGAGCGCCAACATCTACGAGCAGTCGCTGCGCGTCAACGGATTCCGCCAGCGTGAGCTGAACATCGCCAACCCGTCGTTCCCCGATCCGGGCAACGTCGGCACGATCAGCACCACGAACCGGTACCTGCTCAGCGATGATTTGCCGATGGTCCGCAACTCGCGCGTGAGCGCCGGCATCGATCAGACGATCTCGCCGCGCGTCAGGGCAGGGTTCACCTACGCGCACACGACCGGCTCCGGGCTGATGCGCGGGGAAAACCTGAACTTTCCGATCAACGGGGTGCGGCCGGATCCGCTCTTCGTCAACATCATCCGCGTGGTCAACGATGCGGCGTCGCGGCAGGACGCGCTGAACGCGTTCGGGTCGTTCTCGCTCACGCCGCAGAACCCGGGGTTCAATGGACCCTTTGGCGCATCCGGACCGCGCTGGAACTGGAAGCGCACGTCGGTCAACGTGAACTATTCGACTGGCCGGCTCGAAAACAACACCGATGGTCCCTACAGCCTCCCCGCGAGCGGGTCACCGGAAGGGGAGTGGGGGCCGGTTCCGGGCGAGATCAGGAAACATCGCGTCAACATCGGCATCAACACGAGCGCGCTCAGGAACCTCAACGCGAACATCAATTTCAACGCGTCAACCGGCACGCCGTACTCGATTACCACCGGCCACGACGACAACGGCGATCTGGTCTTCAACGATCGCCCGGCCGGTGTCGGCCGCAACTCGCAGTGGACGCCCGGGCAGTGGACCGTCAACGGCTTCTTCAACTACAACATCGCGATTGGCAAGAAGACGGTGCAGAATCCCGGCGGCATTACCGGCATCACGATGCGCAACGGCGAGATTTCGGTGCTGACCGGCGGCGCCGCACCGCCGCGCTATCGCATCGGCCTTTCGGCCCAGGTCATCAACCTGACGAACCACGCCAACTTCACCGGCTACACCGGGACGATGACGTCGCCGTTCTTCCTGCAGCCACAGAACGTGCAGAGCATGCGGAAGATCGACATCGCGTTGAACTTCTCGTTTTAAATCGCGCGGTTCGCGACTCGCCGCTCGCGCCTCGCATGCGAGCTAATTCGCTAGGACTGACTCATGACGGCCAGGATTCGTACGACGCTATGGCTGTTCTCTGGCGCGCTTTGTCTTGCTGGCAATCTGGACTTCAGGAACACCACCCGGCCAGCGGCTGTTCGAGGCTGACGCTGCGAATCGCGAACCGCGAGGCCGCGATCTACTTCGCCGTCTTGAGCAGATACGCCCGCCGCGCATCGGCGAAGCTCTTCAGGCTCTCGACGCCCGATTCAAACCCCTGGTTGTCGAACAGCTTCCGCGTGTCCGCCTTCACGTCGTCGGCGATCAGCGTGTGGTACTTCTGTGCGATCGGACCAAGCGTCTTCCAGTCGAGCCATTTCTCGGCAATCTCGTGCACGTACCCCAGGTAGCGGGTACGGAGCGCCGGGACGGCGAGCAGCTTCGATCGCAGGGCTTTGTTTTCGTCGTTGAGGCCGACGAGCGGATCGAGATCGGGGCCGGCGCCGCCAGGCCCGAACCCGCCGCGGCCACGGAATCCTCCTGGCGGCGGGGGAGGGAAGCCCATCGGATCACCCACGCCCGGAGGAGGTCCACCCGGACCCCTGCCAGGGCCGAACCCGCCGGGACCGCCACCGCGCCGACCGCCGCCCTCTTCGGCGCCCATCCCCTCATTCACGTCGTGCGGAATGACGTGGAGGACGCCCTTTTCGTCCTGGTACAGGCTGTAATCGCTGGCGCGAGTCCAGAAGCCGTCGCTGTTCACGAGCGCCACTTCGACCGCGAGGAATTTCAACGCGCCATCGATGTCGAAGATCGGTGCGAGCGCCGCTTCGAGCTTGTCCGGCGGCGTTTCGTTCAGCACCTTGAAGACCTTGATCAGATCCGTCCAGGCCTTCGGATCGTCCTTGCTCGTGATCTCGTAGAGGTGTTTGTAGCTCGCCGGATCATCGCCGAGGTAGTTGAACCCGGCCTGACCGCCCGGGCTGCCCGGAACCTTCCATCGCGCGCCCTTCGTCGACTTGAAGTAGTCGCGCGTGAAGTCCTTGTTGAACTGTTGGGCATTGAGATAGAGTCCCCAGCTCTCGCCGTTGATGACGACACGCGTGTAGTTCATCTTCGGCGTCGGCAGGTAGTGCGACGAGATCTCGGTGTAGAGAACCGCGCGCAGGAAGCTTGGATCTCCGGCGGCATTCAGCAGGTTCAGCGTCCTGTATCCGCCGAACAGCTGCTTCTCGTCGGCGAAATCGAACGACAGGTTCAGCGAGCGCTTCCGCCCCTCAGGAACCATGAAGTACGAGGACATGCCGCGGAAGTGAACGCCGACATCGTTGTAGACTCTGCCGTCGATGGTGGTTGACGCTGGAACGTCGACATCGGTGTTGTTGAATGCGGCCAGCTCCTGCTCCCAATCCGCTTCTTCGAACTGCAGGAAGACCGTGCGAATCGTCGATGGATCGTAGACCGGTGCGTTCGGATACGCCTTGACGTCGGCCGGGGTGAGCTTGCGGCCTGGTTCCGCAGCCGCCGTGCCCCCGAATGGCCCGCCGCCGCGGCGGCCGCCGAATCCCGCCGCCGGCTGCGTCGCCAGCCAGTCGCGCGCGGCTTTCCGTTCCGTCGCGTCGAGCCGCTTGTCGCCGTTCTTGTCGAACTGCGCAAGCACCTTGCGCGCCTGCTGCATGGGTCCGCCGAATCCGAACCCGCCACGTTGGGCGGCAACGGCGAAGGGCAGCAGCGCAACGAGCGCCGCGCCGATGGAAAGTGTCCGTCTCGAAACGTTCATCGTGAATTCCTTGCTCTTGGCTCTCTGCACGCGAGGCACCCGTGAGCACCCAATGAGCCCGAGGCAGTCCGGGCACCCCTATTCGACTTCCTCTTCTCTCCGCTGCAATTCGACCCCTTGCACGCCGTCGAGTTTGTTCAATGCATTCACCAATGCTGTCGCGTGGTTGTCACCACGCAGGGCGACGCGATAGGACGCGTCGATCGACATTCCCTGACGTGCCGTCGTCACCGACACCAGTCGTCGAGAGGCCAGGAACTGATCGAGCGTGACTCCGAGCAGCGCATCGGCGTCCTGGCCGAGCGCGATACGCACGTGAAGATCGAATGGCAACCGTTCGTCAGCCGGCGCCGGAAGCGTCGCGGTGCGGCGACGCAACAGCAGGGCGGTCACGCCGACGACCGTCAATCCACACAGCGCGACGGCCGGGTGATTCGCGCCCATCGCCATGCCGATGGCGACCGCAAAAATGACGTAGGCTGTGTCCTGCGTATCGCGGACGACCGTCCGGAATCTCACGATCGACAGTGCGCCGACGAGGCTGAAGGCGCGCGCGACGTTGTCGCCGATGACCTGGGTGACCATCGCGATCAGGATCGTCAGCAGCACGAGCGTGACGCCAAACGAATCGGCTTCGCCGTTTGCCGGCCTCGCCCGCCGATAGACCCACGCGATCGCCAGCCCGAGCAGCATCGCCAGGACGAGCCGCACGAACATCAGCGTCAGCGCGCCGCCATTGAAGTCGAAGAGCGGGGCGAGCGCGTCAGACATGCGATTCGGTACTCGCTGCGGTCGACGCCAGGACGAACGCGCCGTGGCCGATGAGGGCCATCCCGAGACGGTACTTGGAAGTCCGTTGCGGCTCGAGCGCGAATTCCTCGACCAGGCGTTTGAAGATCGCCGGCGGGTGCTGCCGGTACTTGAGCTCCAGGATCATCTGTCCAGGCAGCACGAGCGATCCGTCGATCCCCGAGAATTGAGGCCCGTTTATTGATACGGCGCGAAGATCCTGATCCAGCGTCAGCCGCGCGGGGCCTTCGGCCGTTCGCGCAAAGCGTGCGATGCGGTTGTACGAGAGTTCGGCCACGGGCCGGATCTGTCGCAGCAACAGCCGGCGATGAAACCACTCTCCCGGCCATTGCGGATCGGTGAGGGGCTCCGACAGGCGATCGATCGAGTCCAACGCGACGATCGTTCGGCGCTTGACGAGAATTCCCGGCTTCCGCAGCTTGCGCTCGAGGAACACGAAGTCGGCTGCGCCATATCGGCGCACGCGATACTTGCTCCGCCCGAACGATCCGCGCCGGTGGAATACATCCCCAGCGCTGGTATCGAAATACAGGCTGGCGGTGTGGTACTGGTCGTTGAAAGGCCCGCCGCCGTAAGGGTCGGGTTCCAGGTTCGCCCGCGCCCAATCGCGGATGTCATTCCCGACGGCGGCCGGGACGACGAACTTGATCTCGGAGGCAAAGGGGCGAGTCTCGCGTGCGTGTGGCGACATCAGTCCTTCAATACGTTACATTGCCGTCATCTGCTACGAAAAAAACTGCACACCGGCTGTTTCTTCATGGTTCTGACACAGATCTGCCTTACTGCCAGTTGCCAGTTGCCAGTTGCCAGTTGCCAGTTGCCAGTTTCCAGTGTGGGCCCAAAATGGAATGCCGGCTGAGAGGACGGGATACTGGCAACTGGGAACTGGAAACTGGAAACTAAGGAGCGTATGCCCCGAGATCACGCGGCCGCCCTTGATGAAATCGCCCGTCGTGCGATGGTGAAATACGGCCTCGAGCCGGATTGGCCGCCTGAGGCGAGGGCGGAGTTGACCCGGTTGTCGGCGACGACTCCACCTTCCGGGCGCGATTTACGGAATCTCCCGTGGTCATCGATCGACAACGATGAGTCCCGCGACCTGGATCAGCTCGAAGTCTGCATCGATGGGTCCGTACCACGGCTGTTGATCGCCATCGCCGACGTTGACGCCCTGGTCCGCCGGGGCACGGCCCTTGATGCCCACGCCAGGACGAACACGACATCGGTCTACACGCCGGCCCGCGTATTCCCGATGCTGCCGCCAGAACTATCCACCGACCGCACGTCGCTCAACCAGGACGCGGATCGGAATGCCATCGTCGTCGAGATGTCGATCGGCGCCGACGGGGTGGTCAGCGGCTCTGACGTCTATCAGGCGCGGGTGCGAAACCGCGCGAAGCTGACTTATGAAACCGTCGCCTCGTGGCTCGACGGGGGACCGGCACCAGCGGTTCTCGCGGCGGCACCGGATCTGGCGGCGCAGGTGAAGCTTCAGGATCGCCTGGCCAGGCTGTTGCGGAACCGACGGCAGGAGCAAGGCGCGCTCGACTTCGATCGAACCGAGCTGAAGCCGATCGTGACTGACGGTGCCGTCACGGATCTTCGCACCGTCGAGTCAAATCGAGCTCGTGACCTGATCGAGAGCTTCATGGTGGCCGCCAACGGTGTAACTGCGGGCTTTCTGTCGGCCCGCGGGTATGCCTCGATTCGTCGTGTTGTCCGCTCGCCGGAACGCTGGCCGCGCATCGTCGATCTTGCCGCGCAACACGGCGGCTCGTTGCCCGAGTTCCCGGACGCGCGAGCGCTGGAAGCGTTCCTGGCCCAGCAGCGGGCCACCCGTCCCGAAGAGTTCGCCGATCTCTCGCTCAGCGTCATCAAGTTGCTCGGTCGAGGCGAGTACGTGGCGGAGATGGCAAGCGGCGCCGCCGACGGGCACTTTGCGCTTGCGGTCACCAACTACACGCATTCGACGGCGCCAAACCGGCGATTTCCCGATCTTGTGACGCAGCGCCTCCTGAAGGCCGCCGTCGCCGGGAACCCAGCGCCCTATCCGATTGGTGAATTGACGACGCTGGCGGCGCATTGCACGAAGCAGGAAGACGCCGCCAACAAGGTCGAGCGCCTGGTGCGGAAGGCGGCGGCCGCGTTGTGGATGTCCGGCCGGATCGGAGACGAGTTTGATGCGATTGTGACCGGCGCTTCAAACAAGGGCACGTGGGTGCGGCTTCGAAATCCGCCGGTGGAAGGACGGGTCGAGCGCGGCCAGCAAGGACTCGATGTCGGCGATCGCGTCCGAGTACGCCTGCTGAGCACTGATCCCGAGCAGGGGTTCATCGACTTTGCCCGCGCGGAATTGTAGCTATTTCTTCACCGCATTCCGAATATGTCCGGTGTGATGCCGACAATGCCACGCGTACATACCGAGCGCGTCGTCAATCGATACCGTGCCCCACTCCGGGTGCAGGAACGTCTTGCGGAAGTCGCGCTCCGGCAATCCGCGCAGGAACGCGACCCAGCGGCGATGCAGCGCGTCGAGCAGATCGAGTGACATCCCAATCGGACCGCTCTTTGCCTCGGGGAGTTCTGCCCACTTTGCCTCCTCGTAGGTCTTCGCGTTCGGCTGGTCTTCCGTAACGGCCAGTTTCATCCGGATGTATGCGTTCATGTGACTGTCGGGCACGTGGTGCACGACTTGCCGCACCGTCCAGCCACCTGGTCGGTACGGTGTATCCAGCTGCGCGTCGGTCAGTCCGCTGACGAGGGCGCGGACTTGCCCCGGGAGCGCGTCCAGGATGCCCAGGTACTCTTCGCGCGTTCGGGCGTCGAGCGGTTCGGCGCGGCGCGGCATTCGCCCGACTGGAAAGCGGAGTTGTTCGAGATCAGACATGTGCTGCCATTTCATCAGTTGGTGAATTGGTGAATTCGCGCCGGCGCGAGGAACGCGAATTCACCAATTCACTAATTCTCCAATTCTCCAATTCTCCGGGAGGGTCCATGTCCGCAATGGTTACGTGCCGGTCGACTATGACGCTCCACCTGGCAGCTTGCCCAGGAGACGTCCGAGCAGCTTGACGCCGTAGATCGCTGCGCGCTCTCTCGTCTGCTCCGGATCGACCGAGTCATTGCTGAACTTCAACGCCCAGAGATCCTTGATGGCCCTATCGTCGCCGTCGGTGGGATGCAGCGCAATCCAGTACAGGACCTTGATCAGCTGATCCTTGGGCACGTCCTGCTGCAGGCGCTCGAATACCACGTACGGGGCGAACCGCTCGAGTGGCGTCTGCAATACATCGGGTACTGCGGCGACATAGAGAATGTTGCGCACGCGCTGAACGGGATCGGCGACTCTGCCAGGTTGCCAGGACGGCAGCATCTCGCGGATGTATTGCAGGTGGTCCGACGTATCCGGATCTGGCTCTTCGTCTGCAGGAGCGATCGGCGTGACGATCCCCTGGTCCGATGGCAGCCGGTCGAAGACGAGATCGCGGTCGATATCCGCGAGCGTGACCGCCTGCCAGGATTTCGCGACCGGGTGAGAAGGTGCGGTTGGGGCCGGAGGCTTCTCCGCCCTTGCCGCCGGAGCGGAGGGCTTCGCAGTTGATGGCGTTGACGATGCCGCTGATGACGGGGGCGTTGACGGCTTGGTCACTGGCATTGACGGCTTGCTGTTTGGCGTTGATGGTTTGGTGTCGGGCGTCCGCGACGTCGCGGCCTTGCGCTCGGCCGCGCTCAACGTCACGTCTGAAGGAATCGGCGACGTCGAAGGCGACGAGGGCTCGGGCGATGGCGCTGTCGATTCGACTGGCGGCGCCGGAAGGTTCATCTGCACGTTCTGTGAGTTGCTCCGCGCGTCGGCGTTGACATGGGCGCGATACTCCGCGAGGGTCCCGACAACGACCCAGGAAATCAGCGCCACGCTGATCCATGCCTTTCCGGAGCGGCGGGCGAACCGCTGTTGCGCGTCCCAGCGGAACATCTTGGCTCCCGCGACCGCGCCGCCGATGCCAATGATGAGCAGGGCCAGCAGTTCGAACCATGTCGCGCTCAAGCCTGGCCCGACGATACAGGCCTGCAGCGCTTCGACCGCGTACCGGCCGGGGAAGAATTGCGACAGGTGCTGCGCCCAGTCCGGCAGGCTCGCGAGCGGAACCGCGATGCCGCCAATGATCAGCATGGGCAGGAAAATGCACTGTCCCAGTGCCTGCACCGCGGGGACGTTATCCGCCATCATCGCCATCACCAGGCCAAGCCCAATGAAGGCGAACGAGACGAATGTGAAGACGATCCACAGGTCCAAGGGATGCGGCGGCCACGGCATGCCGATCGCGAGCGCGGCTGCCAGTTGCAGCAACCCGGCCGTGACGAGGATGAGATAGCGAGCGGCGACGACGCTCGCCACCAGCGTGGCCGTCGAAATGGGCGCCAGCCGGTAGCGACGCCATACCCCCCGTTCTCGCTCGCTCACCATCGTCGTCGGCAATCCGAAGCAGGCGCCGCCGAGCACGCTGACGGTCAGCAACTCGCCCATGTGCCGCGAGAGAACCACGCGCTCGTGGCGATACAGCACATAGAACGCCAGCAGGAAGATCAGCGGGAACAGATAGCTGTAGATGAGCGCCATCTTGTTCCGGTAGTGAAGCGTGAGGCTGATGCGAAGCTGCTGTAAAGCGGCGTGCATGGAGTTGGCCGGTTCGACTCAGTTCTCTGCGCGATCGCCGGTGAGGGCGAGGAACACGTCTTCGAGCCTCGCCTTCCGCGCGTGCAGTTCCAGGAGGTCCACGTCTCGATCCTCGAGCACCCGCATCACCGCCGCGATCGTGCGGCTGGGCGTCGGCGTTCGAAACGTCGTCGTCAGATTCGCCGAGCCGAGTTCTTCGAGGCCCGGAATACTCGACAGCCATTCTGGATCCAGCGGGATCGACGTGGAGAGCGAGACGGTCTGCGAAGACGACGATTCGGCGATGAGATCGCGAGGCAGACCGGAGGCAATGATGCGTCCATGGTCGATGATCGCGATCCGATCGCACAGCTGTTCCGCTTCATCGATATTGTGAGTCGTCAGCAGCACGGTATGGCCGTCACGCTTCATCTGCGCGATTTCGGCGTGCAGCTCTCGGCGTGATTGCGGATCCAGACCGGTCGTGGGTTCGTCGAGAAACACGAGCTCGGGATTGTTGACGAACGCGAGGGCGACAGCGAGCCGCTGTTTCTGTCCGGCCGAGAGCGAATCGAACGTCGCATCGGCCTTCTCGGCGAGCGCAAAGCGCTGCAGCAGGTCGGCAGGGCCAGCCGGCTGTTTGTAAAACGACGCAAACAGCGTCAGCGCCTCGCGGGGCGTAATCTTGTCCTGCAACGCGATTGTCTGCAGGACCGCACCAATCCTTTCCTTCACCGCTCGAGGCCTGGCTCGCGCGTCGATACCGCTGACCTCGATGTCACCGGCATCAGGCTGCCGCAACCCGATCACGCATTCGAGCGTCGTTGTCTTGCCCGAGCCGTTCGGCCCGAGCAGCCCGAAGATCTCGCCATCTTCAATCTGAAAGCTGACGCCCTGCGCCGCCTGCACTTCTTCGTACCGCTTGTGCAAGTCGCGAACGATCACTTTTGCCATGGCCGTCTGTGCAGGATACAACACGCCGAGACTTCCGGCGCGGCGCCATTCGAGGGATACTGTCGCGTTCGGTGGGGGCCAGAGAACCAGGGACGGATCAGATTCACGAAGGAGCCATCTATGCGACGGGCTTTGACGGTGTTTATGGCGGCGCTCCTGTGGAGCGCGACGGCGTTTGCGCAAGCAGGCGGGGGGGCAGCCGGAGCGCCTGGCGGGCAGGCCGGCCGTGGAGGTGGGCGCGGCCCGCAGGGACCGCAGGTCGTGTCGCCCCAGGTGAACGCGGATCGTACCGTTACCGTCCGCGTGCTCGCGCCGAAAGCCACCGAGATCACGGTCACCGGCGAGTTGCTCAACGGCAGCGACCCGAAGCCGATGATCAAGGGAGATGACGGGGTTTGGACGGCCACGTTGGGGCCGGTGCCGGCTGATGTCTATACGTATGCCTTCAACATCGACGGCGTCAACACGACCGATCCGCGTAATCCGTGGGTGAAGCTGGTCTCGTCGACCGGACTCGCGTCACAGGTCGAAGTGCCGGGCGAGGGGGCGCAGTACTACGACATGAAGCCGGTGCCGCACGGGCTCGTGCAGATCATGACCTACGAATCGAAGGCGACCGGCGCAACCCGGCAGGCCTACGTCTACACGCCGCCTGAGTACAACCGGACATCGACGAAGTATCCAGTGTTCTACTTGCTCCATGGCGGCGGCGATCTCGATCCGGGCTGGGTGATGACCGGACGCGCGAACATCATCATGGACAACCTGTTCGCGGAGAAGAAAGCCGTCCCCATGATCGTGGTGATGCCGCTCGCGCGCGGCGGCGGCAGCCTTGGCATCGGTCCGGCAGGAATGTCGCCTGGAATCGCGGCGGCCGGAAATGTCACGCCGGGGCCCGGACGCGGAGCGGCGCCGGGTGGAGCAGCGGCCGGCACACCTCCCGCGCCGACCGGTCCTGCGCCTCTTCAGGCCTTCGCCCAGGACTTGATCGGTGACCTCGTGCCCGCCGTCGAAAAGACATTCCGGGTATCGACACGGTCTGAGGATCGCGCAATTGGAGGGCTGTCTGCCGGCGGCGCGGCCACCATCAACACGGCGTTCAGCCGGCCGGATCTCTTCCGCTACATCATCATCATGAGCGCCGGTGCGCCGCAGAACGTCGAAGACCTGTATCCGAAATTCTTCGGCAGCAATGCGGCTGCAGCCAAGCAGATGAAGTTGATCTGGCTTGCCGCCGGCGATGGAGACTTTGCCCTGAATGGCACCAAGGCGCTCGACGAGGTCCTGACGAAGCACGGTATCAAGCACTCGTTCAAGACGACGCAGGGACGCCACGAGTGGCGACTGTGGCGTCCGCACCTCTACGAGTTCGCGCAACTGCTATTCAAGGATACGAAGGGGGCGGGGACGAAATAGTTCTTCGCAGTCGCGATTCGCGGTTAGCGATTCGCGGTTTGGGGTAATCCCGCCGCCGGTCGCTGACTGCGAACCGCGAGCCGCGAGCCGCGAGAATCAACCCTCCCATCCATTAATGATCGTTTCCCGCAGATCGAAGCCGAAGGCACGTTCGGTAACGACGATGATTGGCGGGCCTTGCAGCCGCTTGTAGACGGAGCGGCGTAGCCGCCGGTAGCAGTCATAGACGACGTCGCTGAAGGTAGCCGAGGTGTGCTTGTCGTAGACCGTCAGGCCCTCTCCGTCAGGCGCGAAGCGCGCTGGGTCGAGGGCGCGTTGCTCGAAGAGTAAAACCAGAGCGGCGGGGCTGGTTCGCCGCTCGACGAGCTCGCCCACCACCGGCGCGACAACCCAGTAGTCAAACGGGTCGAACTGATTGGCGGCGAGTTCTGCCGAGGGCTTGATATGGAAGGCCTCTTCGGGGATTCGTTCCTCGCCGTGTTTCCGGTTCACGTAGCGGGCCAGGCGATAGACGTCAAGCTTCGAGAGATCGCCAATGAGCGAGACGCCGCCGCACATGTCGCCGTAGAGCGTCGCGTAGCCAAGCGCAATCTCGGTCTCGTTGCCGCACGAAATCAAGAGCGCGCCGGTGTCGTTCGACTCGGCCATCATCAACAGCCCACGAATCCGCGCGTGGAGGTTCTCGCCGGTGAATCCCCGGGCAATCGGGTGCGCGTGGGTCTCGAACACGCGGCGGACGTGTTCGTCGATCTCCTGAATGGGAACGACGCCGTAGGCCACACCGGACGCCCGGGCGAGACGTTCTGCGATCGATCGCGTCGTGTCGCTGTTGAAGCGCGAGGGCAGGTTGTACGCCGAGACTCGGGTCGGACCGAGAGTGTCGACGGCGATGGCGAGGGCGAGCGCCGAGTCGATGCCGCCCGATACCGCGACAACCGCCCGCTCGAATCCGGTCTTTCGCATGTAATCGCTGAGGCCCATGACCAGGCCGTCATACATCTCGCGATCAGCATCAATCGGCGGCAGCGCGACGGCAGGCGCGCCGGCGGACGAGTCCAGATCGACGACGAGGAGTTGTTCCTGGAACTGACGGCCGATTGCGATCAGGCGTCCTGCCGCGTCGTACACGAGGCTTTCGCCGTCGAACGGGATGATGTTCTTGCCGTTGTCGGCGGCGCCGGTCGTGTTGATGTAGACGAGCGGCTTGCGGAGCACGGCGAGATGCCGGCGGATAATCTCGTCGCGCTGGTGCCGTTTGCCGGGGCAGAACGGGGACGCGTTCAGGTTCAGGAGCACGTCAGCCCCTTTGCTGACGAGCTCGGTGAGCGGCTTGACGTGGTAGAACTCGTCCCAGAGATCCTCGCAAATCGAGACGCCCAGTCTGACCTGTCCGCCTCTGGCAGGGACGGTGACCGGGTCGCGGCAATCGCCCGGCGCGAAGAACCGCTTGTCGTCGAAGTAGCGATAGCTCGGAAGCAGCGTCTTGTGCGCCCGCTGGAGGACCCGCCCGTCGCGAACCACCGCGGCCGCGTTGTATTTGCGAATCGCGCCGCTCTCGTTGCGGGCGTCGGGATTGAAGTCGATGAAGCCGACGACCGCGGTGATGCCGCGAGCGACGGCGGCAATCCCTTGCAGCGCACGTTCGTTCGCGGCCAGGAATCCCTCGTCCTCCACCAGATCGCCGATGCAGTAGCCGGGGAGGGCCATCTCCGGCGTGACGACGAGGTCGGCGCCGGCTGCAGCAGCCTTGCCGATGGCGTCGATGATTTTCGCGGCGTTGCCGTCGACGTCGCCGCTGGTTGGATTCAGCTGCGCCAGTGCTACCCGCATAGGCGAAGGTGCCTGGCACCTTTTTGGGTCGGTTTGGGTGAATCGACTCTCATAACTTTCGACGTTACATCACTTTCCGGGCGAAGGTGCCAGGCACCTATTGCAGGGACCTAGTGTGCTCGACACACAAAGTTCGAGGCCTCGTCGGTGCCGCCCTGACCTTGGTAGCGCGCGACGAGCGGATACTGGCAGAGCGGACGCGAGCGCACGGCTGCGCCGGACTGATCGCGGCGGACGGCGGTCAGCGTCTCAGGTGCCTTGCCGCTCTCAACCCAGTTGATGACGGCCGCGAGCTGCCCCGTTGGCGCCGGACCCGCACCGCCGCCGCAATGGCCGACGCCGGGGGCGAGAAAGAATCGCAGGAACTCCGCCGTCCGTGCGGCCCCGCCCATCTGCTGTACGACGCGCTTGTAGTAATCGATCGACCCACCTGGATAGATCAGCGGATCGGATTGACCGTGCCACATCACGATACGGCCGCCACGATCTCGAAAGCGCGTGAGGTCAGCATTGTCGGTGGCGATGACGGCGCTGAATTGTTCGACGGATTGATCCCAGAGCTGTTCGTACGAGCCCGGCCCGATCGTGGTCCAGTCCCACTGCGGATTCTGCGTGAGGAAGTAGCGGAACCATTCGAGCGTGATCGGATTGGGGCGGCCCACCGGGGGATTCCCCTGCGTCCCACTTAGGCCACCGAAGTCAGCACCGCGCGGGAGCCCGTACCACAGCACTGAGCCATCCGCTCGGCGCGGCCCTTCCCAGATCTTTCGAATGACGTCGGCGTCCGCTTCGGTGATCGGCCCGCAGTCTCCGCTCATGGTTCCGATGAGCGCTTTCGGATCGTAGGTGCACGTGACCGGATCGTCGATGACACCGTCCTTGACGCCATCGAGCTCGTCGCACGCGGCGATAGCGGCCGCGGTCGCTGCCGAGAATTTGCACATCGGCAGGAAGTTCCTCGCCTCCTTCATCACCAGCGATCCCCAGAGCTGCTCGGGATGAAGCTTCGTCCAGTTGATCGCTGGCGCACCGGCAACGATGCCATCGTAATCGGCCGGATATCGCTGCGCCTCCATCAATCCCTGACGCCCTCCGGTGGAGCAGCCGTTGAAATACGATCGCTGCGGTGCGCTGCCATAGAACGCTTCGGCCAGCGCCTTGCCGACGACGGTCATCTCGTGGATGCCGAGGTAGGCGTTATCGCGGATCAGCGGCCAGTTCAGACGACCGTTCGCGTCGAGGGCGAAGCTCCCGCTTGCGCCTTCGTGTCCGGTGTCAGTCGATCCGGCGGCAAAGCCCTGGGACGCTGGCTGACGGACGGCCATGAGATTGCCGCCGGAGAAACCGCCGCCTCCCACACCTTGAAACCGTCCGTTCCAATCCTTGAGCGGGAAGGCGAGGAAGATGCGAACCTTGTCGCCGGCCGGCGGATGTGTCGAGATCGCGGTAACGCGGCAGGTGCCGGTATCAGCGGCGTCGACCGTTGCCGATTCGATCGTCACGTTCGTCAGCGTGACGGTCGCGAGACTCTCGCACGTTCGAGCCGGCGCGTTGCGTGCGACAAGCGGCTGGTAGGTGATTGCCGACTCGGGCACGGACCCGCGGCCCGCCGGTTGACCTTGTCCCCTTTGCTGGCCTGGTGTCGCGGTCATCGCGACGACGATGTACAGCGTCGACAGCATCACTCTCATCGGTCGCAGCGTAGCACAGAGGTCCGCAGCTTCCGCCTTCAGGCCGAAGCACATATACTCTTCAACCAAACCTATGAATCGCTCATCCTTCGGCGTCCCTCTCGCCGCGCGCAGCGCCTGCGCTTTACTTTTGGCGATCCTCGTTGTCGCGTTTCTTCATGCGCAAGCGCCTGCGCCGGCAGCGGGCCGAGGCGGCGGCAACCAGGCTCCGGCGGGCCAGGGGCGAGGCCGCGGATTCCAACAGAGTCCTGCTTCACAGAAACCACCTGAGACGGTGACGCCGCAAGCCTATCCGCCCGAGCTCGTCCAGCGCGGGCAAGCACTGTTTGCCGCCAACTGCGGTTTCTGTCACGGCCGCGACGCGATGGGCGGCGAAACCGGACCCGATCTCACGCGCTCCTCGCTCGTCGCTGAGGATGTGCGAGGCGACAAGATTCTCCCGCTGCTCCACACCGGACGGGCCGACAAAGGCATGCCCCCCTCGACGCTCGCGGACTCGGACCTGACGGCGATCGTGGCCTTCATCCACGACACGAAAGCCAAGGCGGATTCGAACGAGGGGAATCGACGGACCGTCGATGTCTCCGATCTGCAGACGGGCAACGCCCAGGCCGGGCAACAGTATTTCAACGGCGCCGGCGGCTGCGCCAAGTGCCATTCTCCAACCGGCGATCTTGCCGGCCTCGCAACCCGCCTCCAGGGATTGCAGCTGTTCCAGCGCATGCTGTATCCGGGCGCCCGCGGGCGTGGTGGCGAGTCACGTGCGACGCCGGTCGCGACGGTGCAGCTCGCGTCGGGCGAGACGATCACCGGCAAGGTCGCGTACAAGGACGAATTCAACATCGCGATCACCGATGCATCCGGCTACTACCGCTCGTGGCCGACGGGCAAAGTCAAAGTCACGATCAACAACCCGCTCGACGCGCACATCGCACAACTGGGCAAGTACACGAACGATGACTTGCACAATGTGCTCGCGTACCTGCAGACCCTGAAGTAGGCGACAGTGATGATGAATCCTCGACATGTGGCCCTCCGCTGTGCTCTGACCGCGCTGCCGCTCGCCTGCTGTGCTCTCCTGCTGGCGCAGAGTCCGCAGGGGCTCGATCCAGCGATGATGCTGAAGCCGCCGGCCGACAGCTGGCCGACGTATCACGGCGATTACAGCGGACGGCGCCACAGCCGGCTCACGCAGATCACGCCGGATAACGTCCATCAGCTAACCGTCGCCTGGACGTTCCAGAGTGGCTCGGGTGCCGGCATCAAGGCGTCTCCGATCCTCGTCAACGGCGTCATGTATGTGACGATGCCCGACAATCTGTGGGCGATCGACGCGCGAACGGGCCGTCAGATCTGGCGATACACCTATCCTCCCAATCAGGCCTTTCACATCGGTCATCGCGGCGCCGCCATCTACAAGGACACGGTGTATCTGACGACCCCGGATGCCCACCTCGTCGCCCTCGACGTGCGCGATGGCAAGGTGAAATGGGACGTGGTCATTGCCGACGCGAAGAAAGGGTTCTGGTCGACCAACGCACCGCTGCTCGTGAAGAACCACTTGCTCGTCGGCGTGTCGGGAGACTTCGACAATCTGCCGGGCACGCTGAAGTCGGTTGATCCGGAGACCGGCAAGACGCAGTGGATCTTCTACAGCACGCCGCCGCCGGGCACCCCTGACTCGATTAGCGGCGGTGCGACCGGTGGACAGATGTGGAATACCGGCACCTACGATCCCGATCTGAATCTCGTCTACGTCGGCACGGGCAATCCGACGCCGGTGCTGAACGGCCCCGCACGTCCTGGTGATAACAAGTGGGTGTGCAGCATCGTCGCGATCAATCCGGACACGGGCCAACTCGCGTGGGGATTCCAGGCGTCGCCGCACGACACGCATGATTGGGACGCGGCCGAAGTGCCGGTGCTCGTCGATGGCCCCTTCGGCGGAGCGCAGCGCAAGATGCTGATGCAGGCCTCACGCAATGGCTACTTCTTCGTGCTCGATCGAACCAACGGCAAGAACCTGCTGACCAAGACGTTTGCGGCGGCGAACTGGGCCAAGGGCATCGACGAGAAGGGAAGCCCGATCCCGGATCCCGCGATGGAGCCGGCGCGCGATGGGCGGCTCGTCTCGCCAAACGAAGGCGGCGGGACGAATTATCGCTCTCCCAGCTTCGACCCGCGCACCGGCCTCTTCATCGTCAGCGCACAGGACGCGTACGGCGTCTACTTCTTCAAGCCGGAACACGGATCGTATGGATGGGCGGGTGCTGATTACGGGGTCTACGGAAAGGGCATGCTTCGCGCGCTTGACTACCAGACCGGCAAGGTGAAGTGGGAACACGATATCGGCGGCGAGGGCAGCGCGGGAGTGCTGACGACGGACACCGGCCTGACGTTTTCAGGCGACGCGGCGAACAGCGTCTTTGCGCTTCGCACCAGCGATGGCGCGACGTTGTGGCATTCAGCGATCGGTCGCGTCGGCAACAGTCCGATCATGTATGAGCTCGATGGTCGTCAATACTTCGTGGTCGCCGGCGGCGGTGTGCTGTATGCGTGGACGTTGCCCGAGAAGCTGAATACGCCTCCGGCGCGATAACCCCGGATCGGCGATCGGGATCCGGACCACGGATCCCGGACATCGGATCCCCACTCGTCTCGATCGCGAACACGAAATCCCGCACGCGAACAGCGTTCGCTCGATCGCGTCACAGCCCGTCCCACCTAATTCACGTCACGCTCACGTTTTCACCAACGACGCTTCCCTCGTTTTCGTCTTAGCAACCAAAAGGGAGGGAAGACCCCATGATTGGTGCTGCTGTCGTTGCCTGCACGCTCGCGCTCGCACCGGGGGTCGACACTCCCGATTCTCCCGCGATGGTCCTCGAACGGTCGTCGTATCACGTCAGGAGCACCGACGCGCGGGCGCTGGCGTGGATTCAGGCTGGCGCCGAGGGCTCGCCGACGTTTCGCGATCTGCTCAATCGTCTGAGCACCAGCGATCTCATCGTCTATGTGCAGGTCGTGGATCGCCTCAACGGCGTCTATGGCCACACCTATTTCGTGAAGGCGACCGAAACGGTGCGATACATCCGGATCGAAGTCGTTCCGGACGGAAACTTTCACGAGATGGTGGCGCTGGTTGGACACGAACTCCAGCACGCGGTCGAGATCGCCGGAGCGCCGCGCGTTCGCGATCGCCAGACGCTGGCGCACTTTTATCTGGGGATGGGCGAGAATGCGTTGGCGAACGGGCAGTACGATTCTGTCGAAGCGCGCGTGACCGAAGAGCGCGTCAAGCGGGAACTGATCGGGTCCAGCGCCTACCGCTCACCGATGGCAGACCGGTCGCGCACACACGTCAAGAACCAGTACTGATCACGCGGACACCGCGGGCCGGTAGTCCCTGAGCAGAGTGATCGCGTTGTCTTCCGAGTAGAACAGCCTGACTCGCCGATTGGCGGCCAGCACTTCACCATCCATCACCGCGCGATCGTATTTCCCAAACACGCGCTCGACCTCATCGTCGCGCTGTCCACGGACGACGATTCGATACTGCGATCTGGAGACGGTCGTCGGCGACGTCAACCCGGGACCCGCGTGCCAGATGCCAGCCACCTCGCGTACCACCACGATGTCCCCCTCCTCGACGATGAGCTGACGACGAGTCAGGACGCGCTCGACCGTTTCCGCCGGATCACCGGCGGGGGCGAGCTTGACGGATGGACGGTCGGGACCGCTCGGGGGAGTGGGGCGACTGGGGCGATTCGAGTCTCGGGCCATTGCAACCTCTCGCGAAGAGAAATGGTTGCGAAAGCCCGGCCATGGGGACTTATGGCCCAATGGCCTCTTATACACGGGGTGCCCAGTACCTGTATCTACGCAGACGCACGGCACTTGCGGCGTTATCCAACTCGCCTGGCAGTGCCGCCGGATCGCGCTTGGCCCCGCTCCCATTGTCGGTTTACTGACACGCCGCGTAGATTGTGCTCTCCCTGGCTTCAGATGGCCGAGGCTACGGCATTCTTACTCGGTTCTCAACGCCACCAGCGGATCTACACGCGTGGCTTTTCGCGCCGGCAAATAGCAGGCGATCAGAGCGACCACACTCAACAGGAGCGGGACGACGATAAACGTCACGGGATCGCGGGGAGAGATCGTGAAGAGCAATGTTTTCATGACCCGCGCGGCCACCAGAGCCGTTATCAGACCAATGGCCGCACCCGAGAGAGCGAGCACCATTCCACGCCCGACAATGAGTGCGATCACATCGCGTTCGGTTGCCCCAAGAGCGAGACGGATACCGATATCGCGCCTCCGCTGCGAGACCAGGTACGCGAGCACGCCAAAAAGGCCGACGCAGGCCAGCGCGGCGGCGGCTGCTGCGAAACAGCCGAGCAGATACATATTGAACCGTCGCGAGCCAAACGACTGCGAGAGCAGATCGTCGAGCGAGCGCACGTCGTAGATGGGGACCGTTGGATCGATTTGGCGGATGGCGTTGCGGATCGACTCCACGTGCGACAACGGATCGCCGGCGCTGCGGATCACGAGGCTCATCGGGTTCCATCCCGGATGCGCCATGTAGGAGGCGTACACCATCGGGCCGACGTCGATATCGAGCCCGAAACTGCGCACGTCTCCGGCCACAGCGATGATGGTGTAGGGCGTGCGCGCGAAGCTGTGGATGTTGACCGTCCGTCCGATCGGATCCTCGTTCGGCCAGTATCGCCTCGCCATCGACTCGCTGATGATAGTGACGAGTTGCGCAGGGTTGGATTCCGTCCCGACATCGCGATCGTCGAAATCACGCCCGCGCAGCGGAATGTTCATCGATCTGAAATAGCCGGGATTCACGAGACGCCAGTCCGCCGTCGTAGGGACGCCGGTGGCCAGTGTTCGTCCTGGAAAACTCAGTTCCGTGCCGGTATTGCCGCCCGACAGGGGAACGCCGCTGGAAATGCCGACGGCTTGAATCCCGGGCATCGCGCCGAGCACCGGCAGCAGCCGCTCGTAGAACCCCCGCGATTTCATTCCGGTGTTGTACGTCGTCCGCGGCAGGTTCACCCTCATAGTCGCCATCCGCTCGATCTGGAATCCGGGCTCGACGCGCTGCAGTTCCCCAAAACTGCGAACGAGCAGGCCGGCGGCGATGAGCAGTGTGACCGACAGGGCGACTTCACCGACAATGAGAGCGTTGCGCAGCCGCTGTCGTGATGCGCTGCCGCTCGCGCCTCGGCCCGCGTCCTTGAGCGTGTCGCTGACCTGCGGTCGTGAGGCGTGCAGTGCTGGAATCACCCCAAAGCACAACGCGGAGACGACGGCCGTCATCAACGCAAAGAGGAAGACTCGACCATCGACCGAGATCTCATTGAGGCGGGGCAGTCCCGTCGCCGGGCCGGCCGACGCGAGCAGCCTGGTTCCGCCCCACGCCCCCAACAGGCCGAGCATCCCCGCCACCAGCGCCAGCAGCACGGCTTCAACCAGTACCTGCCGGACGATGCGGAGACGGTCGGCGCCAAGCGCCACGCGTATCGAGAGTTCTCTTTCGCGGGTCGCGCCGCGAGCCAGCATCAGGCTGGCGATGTTGCCGCAGGCGATGAGAAGCAGCACGCCAACCGCCCCCATCATGATGACGAGCGAGTCACGGGTTGCTTGCGGCACCAGCCAGTCGAAGAATCCGCTGATGCGGACACTCCAACCGCCGTTCGATTCCGGATACTGCTTCGCAATCCGCGCTGCGATAGCGTTCATCTCCGTTCGCGCCCGATCGATCGTGACGCCAGGTGCCAACCGGCCGATGACGAGGAGGCGATGGTCGCCCCGCGCCCGTGCCGGATCCGGCGCGAGCGGGACCAGGAGATCGGATCGATTGTCTCCCCACGCGAAGGACTGGGGCAGCACGCCGATCACATCGTACGGCCGGCCATCGAGCGTCAGCGACGTGCCGATCACGGCCGGGTTGGATCCCAGGCGGCGCTGCCAGAACGAATACGTCGCGATCGCAACTGTCACGTGGCCGCCGGGCCGATCCTCGTCGGGCCGAAAGTTCCGCCCGAGAAACGGCGTGGCGCCAAGCGCAGGGAGAAAGTCCGCCGTGACGGCATTGGCGCGGACGATCTCGGCGCTGCCGTTGGACGTCAGCGTAAATCCGACGCTGCTCGCCGCGGCGAGGTGCTCGAAGCTGCGGCTCTCGCTTCTCCAGTCGAGAAACGTGGGATGAGAGGCCGAAAATGTCGGCCACCCTTTTTCCGGGTTGCTCTCCCACAGCCGTACGAGTCGATCCGGGTCGCTGAACGGGAGCGGCCGCAACATCACGGCGTTGGCGACCGTGAAGATGGCCGTGTTCGCGCCGACGCCGACGGCAAGCGTCAGAATGGCGACCGCCGTGAAGCCTGGAGTTCGGCCGAGCGTGCGGGCCGCATAGCGAGCGTCCTGCCAGAGTGACTCGAGCCAGCGGCCCGGGCTCTTGCCCCCAGGGACCGTTGCGTCGAGGCCAACGCGTGGCGTGATTTGACGCACCTCTCGGGCGAGGACATCGGTGTCGCTGAATTCCTGGAGCACGACGCGCTCGGCTTCGTCCGCGGGTATGCCCTGGCCGATCAGGCGCTCGTAGCGCTGCTCGAGGTGCAGGCCGAGTTCTTCGGCGATGCTCGCCAGCTTGGCGGGCGCGATATCGATGTCGTCGAGACGCTGGCGGACTTCGGCTCTCCAGTTGCGCATGTTCAGGCCTCCGCAATCCGATTGACGGCCGCGACGAACCGCTCCCAGCCGGACCGCTGACGGGCCAGCACCTTGCGGCCCGTTGGCGTGATCCGGTAGTAGCGGCGCCGTCGCTGACCGGCTTTTTCGACCCACCGGCCCGCAATCCAGCCGCGCTTCTCCAGCCGATACAGCAGCGGGTACAACGATGCCACACGGAACCGGACGGCGCCGTCGGATCGCTCTTCAATG
>JBKPNQ010000229.1:0-12353 GCA_046732715.1 Acidobacteriota bacterium
CCTCGGACTCCCTTACACGCTCGCTCGCGAGCCGCTTCGCCGGCTCGCTCCGGTCGCGTGGCTCGCGTCGCTGCGCTCGCTCGCGGCTAACTTCGCGCCGCCTTGCCTCGCCGCACGGCCGGCCGTTGACGCTCGGAACCACCTTCCAGGTCTAGTACTAATCCGAAGGGCTTCGCCCCTCGGACTCCCTTACACGCTCGCTCGCGAGCCGCTTCGCCGGCTCGCTCCGGTCGCGTGGCTCGCGTCGCTGCGCTCGCTCGCGGCTAACTTCGCGCCGCCTTGCCTCGCCGCACGGCGGGCTAGTCGCGTGGTGAGAAGCGTGCACGCCGCACCAGCGAGCCGAGGAGGTTTATCGACGCTCTGCGGCTTTCCGTGCGGGCGCATCTGATTGACTGACTTTCAAGGCACGCGCGACGAGCGGATTACCGTCGTCGGCGAGGGAGAGCAGGTTTCGCACTTCCAGGGCGACACGCTCCGCGTCCGCGGTGCGGCCCGCATCCCGGTACATTTCGGCCAGCAGGACACGGCACCGCAGCCAACTGGAAACCTGCCAGCCCTCATGCGTCACGGCCTCGGCGCGGGTCTCGCTGGCATGCTCGAGTTCCCGAATCGCTCCGTCGAGATCTCCAATTCCGCGTCGCGCCAAAGCGATGTGTTCCACGACGTGATACCGCGGCCCCATGGGATCTGGCTTGAGCCGTTCGAGCATGGCCAGACCCTCCGCGTAGCGACCCTCTGCGACCCGCAACTGCCCTACCTGGTCCAGTTCGAAATCCCATGGCACACGCACTCCGCGCCGCCGCCGCTCCGCCAAGACCCATTCAGCGTCGTCGAACCAGCCCGCCGTGGAGAGAAGTCCCACACGTTCGTTGAGCGTGTCGAAGTCGTGGCGCTGCGGTTGAACGACCTGCCGCACTTCCGCGATCCGCCCGCGGGCCAGATTCACTCCATCGCGGACCCATTCGTAGCGTTTGGACGGCAGCCGCTTCGCGACGCGCAGTTCATCTTCAAACCGGCCGAGCCCGCCATAAACGTAGGCGAGCCTGAACACCCATCCTGCGTGTGTGCTGTCAGCCGTTTCCTGCTCGGCGCGTTGCGCTAGAGCCAGCACCCGACCAGGGTCATTGTCAACCCACGCTTCATGCGCTTCCCAGAGGCGCATCCATTGGAGAGGATCGAACGCCGTGGCGGCGATGTTGTCGTCTTCTCTGGCCACAGTCCGCGCGCGCTCAATCATCGCGCGCGCCTGCGTTCTCTCGCCGCGTCGCATGTGGACCCGGGCCGCTTCGATCGTGAAGCGCACGGATCGCGGCCGCACGTCTGCCTCGTGAATGACGAGACGATCCGCATCGGCAAAACGGCCCAATTGCCGGTACACCGGGAGTAATTCGAGCAACGTCCAGTAATGATCGGGGGACAGCTCAAGAACGGCCTCAAATGCGCGTGCCGCGGCTTCGGCCTCCGTTGGATCCTCCTGATCCCTTCCTCGCCGGCTGTGGGTGTAGCCTTCGATGAAGTACCGCTCGACTTCGCTCACTCCCGACGTGAGCTGCAGTGCGCGCTCCGCGGTCGGAAGGTACTCGGCTTTTGGCCGGTTCTGCTGAAACTTGGAGTGGGCCAGCAGCAACCAGGCAGAAGCGAATGTGGGATCGAGCGCGGTCGCATCGGTGAGCAATGCTTCCGCTGATGCATAACGGCTCTCGGCGTCTGGACGGTACCGCCAGACTTCGCCGTTCAGCAACGCCGCTGCCCTCGAATACAGCTGTAAAGCTTTCAACGACGGCGTCGTCACCTTGGCGAGCGCTTCTCGGCTACGCTCGATGCTGGCCATCGCTTCGCCCAGCGCCCGCCGAACGTCGAGCGCCTGCGTGCGGATCGTGGCGACGACGTCGCTCGGGCGCTCGGCATCATGGCTGATGGTGGTGAGCGTTCGCCCGTCGGTCGGGTCCACGATACTCGTCGTGAGCACGTAGGCGGCGCCGACGCGATCGATGCGACCCGTCAGCAGCGCGCGGATGCCACCGTCACGCACCGCGACCTCGCGCGCGAGCGCGTCATCGAGCCGCGTCTCGGGCGGTCGCTTCATCAGCGCCAGCGCGTCCTCGATCCGCGGACGCGGCACGACGTTGACGAACTTGGAGTTCACGAGCTCACGCTCGAGCGCCAGCTCCACAACCTCGTCGAAGGCGGGATCGCCGGTGTGGTTGACAAATGGTGCGACGAGTACCCAATCGCGCGCGGCGAATGGACGGCCCTCACTGCTCGCCGTCAGAACTCCAGCTCGTTTACCGGAAGCGCCGCTCGAGAACAGCACGCTCGCGACAACCAGCAGCGTCAGTGATCCCAGGATCAGCCCGTAAGTCAGGCCAGACTTCGTGCTGACGCGAACCTCGTCTACCAGCGCACGCTGCAGATCGGAGACCTGGGCAATCAGGCGGTAGCCACGCTTTGGAATCGTCTCCAGAATGCGAGGAGATTCGACGCTGTCGCCAAGCGCCTGGCGCAGCTCGGTCACGGTGCGGGTCAAGGCGGATTCACTGACCGCTTCGGTCCGCCAGACTTCATTAAGCAGGGTGTCTTTTGAGATGACCGCGCCCCCGCCTCGCGCGAGGAAGACGAGCAGGTCCATGACCTTCGGACGCACCTGCACCGTGCGGCCGTTTTGAGACAGCCGGCACCGGGCCGGTTGGACGCACCAGTCGCCAAGACGGAAATCGCCGTGCATGCTCTGGTCGCCGTCCATTTGCGGGAGAACGTGATTATACGTTGCCGTGTAGGAGGAATTTCGGCGAAATTCAGGCGAGAGCTCAAGCATTTCGTAGTGGCGCGCGCTCAGTGTCGGCGACGTGCCCCGATGTCTCTTGCGATGGTCAGTGGCAGCCATCGTGACCACCTCGATGCTGGACGGTCTGCCAGCCGACCAACTTCAGATACGGCTTGCAGGCGCCACAGTTGCGGCGCAACCGCAGGACGCGAGCGCTTCGCCCGGCGGCGTCCTCACCGCCGATCTGTGGCCGAGGATCCAAATTCGAGATCCGGTCACGCGCGATGCCACGAGACGGGCGCTGGACGGCGCCGCCAGGTGGCTCAGTTTCTCGCAGTGTGCGCGGCTGTTCTCGGAGTTTCACGACTTGAACGGTCAGTCGCTGGACGAAAAGTTGCGGCAGCTACAGTCGACGCCGGGAGACTACTTGCGCCTCGTGTATTTCCAAGATGGTGAACGCCATCCGACTTGTCAGCGTGACGGCATCCTGGCGTTCACCGAAGTTGGCAGTCGGGTAGTCTACGTGTGCGGGCGCGATTTCGCCCGCGCCTGGAACAGGGAACCCCGAGAGATCCTGGCGACGCTGATACACGAAATGCTGCACTCCTTGGGGCTCGGCGAGAACCCGCCGACGCCTCGTGACATCAGCTATCGAGTGCAACAGCTTTGTTGGCAGTAGACCTCATCGGTCGATTGCGAGCGTCACCCCTGAGCCAGGGTTCTGTCGGGTGTAAGATGCTGGCATTAGAACGTGGTGTGGCTTACGACGCGGCGCCATTCTCGTCATGATCGCGGGAGGTCTGATGCGCAACGCGATCCGGTTCGTCATCGCTCTCCTGCTGGCGATCGGCGCCTTGAAGACGATCGCAGCGCAAATCACCGCCAATCCGATTCCCGATCCGATCACCAAACGCGGGCTACAGGTTGAGATCAAAGATGTGGTGCGGCTTCCGGATACGCGCGGAATCCGCCCTGCCGATCAGGATGTGACGCCCGCCGGGTGGGCGCGCATTCAGTTCGTGCGCGATCTGCCTGACGGCCGCCGATTCGTCAACGATGAGCGCGGCTTCCTCTATCTGATCGACTCCAACAACAAACCACAGGTGTACGCCAATATCGGCGAGCTGTTTCCGCTTGCCGTCTATACCCGGTTGGAGAGTGGATTCATCGGGTTCGCTTTTCATCCTGAATTCGCGCGCAACGGCTTGTTCTACACCGTGCATGCCGAGCGCGGGCCCGGCAATCCGAAGACGCCCGACTTCATCCCGCCAGGTTTCGCGGCGAAGGATGTGACCTACCACAACATCATCACGGAATGGCACGCGACCAACCCGGCGGCCAACACCTTCGCCGGAACCCGGCGGGAACTGCTTCGTGAGGCGCATGTGGTCGCAAACCTGGGACACCCCCTGGGGACCGCCGAATTCAATCCCACGGCCAAGCCGGGCGATCCCGACTACGGACTGCTGTACACGAGCGGAAGCGATCACGGATTCAGCAACGGCGGAGGACCGAACTCGAACACGGCAAGTCAGACGCAACGCCTCGACTCGATCATGACGGCCATCCTGCGGTTCGATCCGCGCAGTCCGAAGGTCACCGGCGGCGTGAAGGGGCTCGGCGACTACACGATTCCAATGGCCAACAAGTTCGCCGCGGATGGCGATCCGAAGACGCTCGGTGAAATCTACGCCTATGGCTTCCGCAACGCCCATCGCATCTCATGGGACACGGATGCGACGATGTTCGCCTCGGACATCGGCATGAACCAGATCGAAGAGATCAACATCGTCCGCAACGGCGAAAACTACGGCTGGATGAAACGCGAGGGGATCTGGGAGAACAGCCGGTGGCGTGGCGGTCTGCTCAACGATTTGTTTCCTCTCCCTCCGGAAGTCCTGGACGGGCGGGAGAAGGACGGGCTGACATATCCCGTCGCGATGTACGATCACGACGAGGGTCACGCCGTCACCGACGGGTTCGCGTATCACGGCCGGGTCGCTGCGCTGCAGGGTAAGTTCATCTTTGGCGACATCCAGAACGGGCGTGTGTTCGCGGCCGATGTCGCCGAGTTGAAGAAAGCGGACGATGGGATTCCTCAGACCGTCGCGCGGATTGAAGAAGTCCAGCTCTACGTCCGTGACGCGAGTGGCAACCGCGTTGGCGTGTCGATGCGGGAGCTGGTTGAACGAACGATGGGGACGAGCCTTCCTCGAGTCGACCTGCATATCAGCCGATCTCGCGATGGCGAACTGCTGCTCACCTCCAGGCAGGATGGCATGATCCGCATGCTCGTTCCGGATGCAACCGGCTCCGCAACGGCCGCGTCAGGCCGTTGAGTAGTACATCGGGGAAAATCTGCGCGCCGATCCGTCCGCCCTGGCCGCGTTCTGCAATTGGTCGAAACGGCCGATCGTGACGCCGTCGCCAAAGCCAATCGATCCCGTGGCATCAACCGTCAGCGTGTCCCGGTTTCTGCCCGAGAAGGGAAAGCCGAACTCGTGCAGCGCGACCGACGTCCGGGTCCGCACCGGCAGCTCGTCGCCAAACGCCGGTCCCAGGTGAATAAGGCATCGCCAGCCGCATGCTCATATCACTCCCGGCGTCCTAGCGCCGAAAGCTCGTTCACTGTCCACGGCGCCTGACGTCCTTGTGACTGTGCGCGAACCCTTTCGAGGATTTCAGGAGAGACGGGTGCGGCCTCATGCCCCCAGGCGCGCCGGATATACGTAAGGATGGCTGCGAGCTGCTGATCGTCGAGCGTACCCATAGGAGGCATCAGCAGTTCGCCCTTCAGGCCATTCAACACGATCCGGGCGAGCAGATCTTCGCGTCCGAGCACCCAACTGGAATTTCGCAGTGGCGCGGCGAGACGCTCCATGCCGCTGCCATCCGTCTGGTGACAAGGGGCACAATGGATCAAGAAAGCCTCGCGGCCGCGTTCGTAGGCGACAGGGCCGGCAGTCACCTCCTTGGTGGAGCGGCCGCTCCCAGGATCTCCGGCAGCTTCGATTGCCTTCTTCAGCGCCTCCGGGTGGTGGAGTCGGGCCGCCACGTGGAGAAGTGGTCCCGTTTGCGGTCCATCGGACCACCACCTATTGATCAAGATGGAGAGGCGCGCCGGTACGCGCTCGGGGGCCGTCCCCTGCTCGAGTCCGACTTTGGCGCCGGCGAGCAGCCGGTCACGGTGAGTAACGGGCGCCATCTCCAGTAGCCGCGCAAGTCGTGTGAGATTTCTATCGCTGATCTCCGGCGTGTAGTTGGTCTCCCAGTCCGTATAGTCACCCTTGCCGCCCGGCATCTGGCTTCGCGGGTACTGCGCATACTCTTTCCAGTTCCTGTCTGGGTCGATGCGCGCAAACGACTGGTTATTGCCACGGTCAGCCGCCAGCCGGCGGGCGATGCGCCCCTCGAGGTGCTCGGCGAAGACCGATTGCTGCCAGACGTTTTCCTTTTCGATCCAGTTCAATACGAGATCCGCATCGCTGGTGATCGTTTTCTCGAGGGCCCACCAGATTCGCAGCGGAATCTGTTTGTCCGAGACATCCTGCGGTCGGCGGATGAGTTCGCGCAGGACCGCGAGTGCGGCGTCCGGCTCGAGGCGCGCGGCGAGGCCTGCGAGCGCGCTCCGCACTTCGGCATCCGGTTCGCTGCGAGCCAATTCGGCCAGTCGTCGACGCATCGACGGCGCAATCGATTCGGCGTCACTCAACAGGCGCACTGCCCAGGACCGAATCGCCTCATCCGGATGATCCAGCAGCGTTAGCGCCCAGTCGGCATCCATTCCCGAGATGAGGTTCGCTGTCCACAGCGCCTCGAGTGCCAGCTGGCCGCGCCGTTCTCGAGCAAGTCTGCGCAACCCGGGAACGAGCGACGGATCTTTACGCTCGCCGAGAAGTCGTCGGGCCTGATTTCGATACCACTTTCTCTGGTCTCCGAGCAGCCCGATCAGCTCCTGGCTGCTCCGTTGAGAGAGATCGAATGGAGCCGCCGGGCGGTAGTCCTTCCCGCGCAGACGCCAGATCCGTCCGCACGACTTGTCCCACGTGTCTCGCGGGTCGGTGTGATCCATCCGGATGTCGCACCAATCGGCGAAATACACGGCACCGTCCGGTCCTACTGCGGTATCGACCGGACGGAAGCTTCGGTCGGTGGTCGTCACCAGGGCATCGGTGTCGATTGTTCTGAACGTCGAACCGTCGGTTACGAAACGCGAGGCTTGTATCCGGCTGGTCAGCGCCATGCCCGAGATGAGCTGTCCCTCGTAGCCGGGCAGCTTTCCCTCCTCGTAGACGACGTGCGTCATGGCGAATCGCGCGGGATACCCCTCATGCTCCATGTGCGAGATGTAGCCGTAGGAGTGTGGCCGGGTGAACGGTCCGTGCTTCGGCCAGTTCTTCTCGTATCGTCCGCCCTGCACCCAGTGAAATCCGCGATTGTTGCCTCCGTTATCGCCGGAGAAGGCACGCCCCTTGCTGTCGAAGGACAGCGTCCAGGGATTGCCGCCTCCCTCCGCGAACAGCTCGAACTTGTCCTGCTCGGGGTGATAGCGCCACACAGCCTGTCCGAGGAACGAAACTCCTCTGACCTTCGCCGTACTCGTGCTTCCGTGAACGCCGTACAGCCAGCCATCCGGACCCCACGTCAGGCTGTTGGCCAGCGAGTGCGTATCCTCCAGACCGAATCCAGCGAGGCGCACCTCAGGATCGCCGTCCGGCAGTCCGTCTCCGGTCAGGTCGCGATAGAAGAGCAGGTACGGCGGGTTCATCACCCAAACGCCGCCGCGGCCCGTCAACACACTCGTCGTGATGTTCAGGCCCGTGATGACATCCTTGTGAGCGTCGAATGTGCCATCGCCATCCGTGTCTTCGAGCACGGTGATCTTGTCCACACCCCGGACACCGTTGGGTGGCGCTGCCGGTACGGCGTTGAATCGAGCCCGCAGGTACTGGTCGTACGAGGTGATGTTGAGGCCGGCGGGAAACGGATACTGGAGGTACTGGACGACCCACAGCCGCCCGCGATCGTCGAAGTGCAGGTCGACGGGCTGGCGAATCACCGGCTCCGACGCGACCAGCTCGATCGTCAATCCATCGATCGTCTTGAAAGCCCGGAGCGCCTCGTCCGGCCGCGAGACTTTGTCACCCTGCACCCAGCTCTCCAGCTTGTCGCCGCCCGTTTTCAGGTAGGTGGCGACGAACTCTTTCACGTCCGGAGAAAACGGCCCGGGATCTTGCGCGGTAGCACGCGCCATGTAGGCACCCGACAGCCCGGCGATGGCCACGCCCGCAACAACCCAACGCGAATAGATGTGCACGCTGGCCGATTCTAGTCTGATCCCGGGGGCTTCGCGCCTCGGACTCCCCACGCTCGTCCCACTGAACGTACTCGGGTGTGCGCCGTCAACGCCGTGCCGGACCGGTCGTCACCCCTTGCCGTACGTAGTTGTCGGCCCCGGGCACTTGAAAGATGCCGCGGCGCGCATGTGTATGGAGATCGATGAAGCCGGGCGAGACGACTTTGCCGGCGGCGTCAATGGTGCGCGCTGCGGGCGTCAATCCGCGGCGCAATGCGTGCGATGGTGTCGCCGCGCACGGCGACGTCGGCGCGGTACCACGGGCTGCCGGTTTCGTCGACCACGCGGCCGTTCTTGATGAGGAGGTCGTAGACCGGTGTCTGTGCGCGAGGTCCGCTGGCAAGAACGTGGAGGCAGATGAAGGCGGCTGTCAGGGATGCTCGCATGCCGCGCACTATAGCCGAAACCCCCGTCGCCCACCGTAACCTGCATTTGAGTGCTCCTCTTCTTCGTGGTGGATTCGCTTGCGCTGGTGATGCGACCGGCGACAATTCTCGCGGGTGCGCCGTAAATGAAGATCCGGTAACGTGTCGGCATGAAAACCCGAATCCTGTGGCTGTTAGCCTCTGCCAGCACAATAATTGTGACGGCACTCGTCGCCGCAGCTACCCAGGCGCCACCCTCCTTCGCCGGTCAGTGGGTGCTCACCTCCATTAGCCCACAGCGCCAGGCCTACGACCAGTTCTGGTTCGGGACAGAAGCTCGGGTCACCCAAACCGAGACCACGTTGGTGATCACGCGAGTGAGCCCGCCACCCCAGCGCGAGGCACGATTCACCCTCGGCGCCGAAAGCCGCAACGAGTACGTCGTCAACGGTCAGAAGCTGGTGCGGGATTCGCGCGTGACGTTGAGCCGCGACACGCTGCTGATCAGCACGGACACTACGCCTCCCGACGGTGAGCGCTGGCTGTCGAACATCCTGCGCTGGTCGCTCGACCCTGATGGGACGCTGGTCGTCGGAGACACCGAGATCTGTGGCAAGGGCGAATGTCCAAGCGTGGTCACGACGTTGAAGTTCAACAGACGCGCTGCATCTCTACGAAGACCAAACAAGAGAATGGAGAAGGGAGAAGAAAGACAAATTCTCCGTTCTCCTGTTTGCTCTACACCATGATCGCAGCGGTTGCGTGAAGATTGCCGGTTGGCCCTCGCTGTTGGGTTTTGAAACCGGCTCTAGCGTCTTCGCTGGCCAATGGCGTAGAGAGACTTGTCCGTCCGAATGAAGAGCTGTCCGTCCGACACGGCTGGAGAACTGAGCGTGTACTCGCCGAGATCGTTCTCGGCGATGACGGTGAACTGCGGCCCAGCCCGCACGACGCTGGTCAAGCCGTCTTCGTTGGTGACGTAGATCTTGCCGTCGGCGAGAATCGGCGAGCCGGTATACGTCGACGGACGCAGGCGCTGTCGTTCGTAGATTGCAGCGCCGGTCTTGGCGTCCAGGCACGACATGATGCCGCGGTCGTTGATGACATAGACGTAAGTGCCGTCGCTCACCGGTGTCGGCACGTCGGGTCCGTTCATGAACCGCCACAGCACATGCGAGCGGCTCACGTCACCCCGTCCTCCGGCTTTCACCGCCAGCATGGGCCGCTCGCGGCTCGGCACGTAGACGATGCCGTCGCGCACGAACGGTGAGGCGATGATGCGATAGATGCCGTCCCCTGACGGATTCAAGCCTTCGGCGCGCCAGACCTCGATTCCTGTGTCGGGATCGTGCCCGGTGACCACGTCAGCGCCCGAGACGACAATCTCGCTGCGATCGCCATAGCGCACCAGCGTGGGCGTTGTGTAGGCGTCGGGTGATTCCTGCCGGGCGTCCGTCAGTCGGTTCACCCGCCACACCATTTTGCCGGTCGTCTTGTCGATCCGCAGCAGGTAGGACGGCTCGGCCGTCTGCGATCCGTGCACTACCTGCACGTAAAGCGAATCCTCAAACAACAGCGGCGATGACCCGTACCCATAGAGCTGTCCGAACAAGCCGTAGTCGTGCTGGAGATCGCGGGTCCAGCGCTCGTTGCCGTCGAAGTCGAACGCCTTCAGCACGCCGGTTCCCGTCATCACCCAGACGTGCATCCCGTCGGTGACGGGCGACGGCGACGACATGTTCTGCTTGCGTATCTGCCGGTTGCCCGCGGCGATCGGCCGCTTCCACACGACCTGGCCGGTGTCGCGATTCACGCACCACACAAACACCCGCGGTCCATCAGCCACGTTGAGGAAGATGCGATCGCCCCAGATGATCGGCGTCGACCCGGACCAGGCGGGCAGCGGCAGCGTCCAGGCCGCCCCTTCAGACTTCGACCAGCGAATCGGCAGATTCGTTTCGCCGCTGGTGCCGTTCAACTGCGGCCCGCGCCATTGCGGCCAGTTATCGGCGAGCACATGCGTCGTGATGCTGCTTGCCAGGATCATGACGCTGATGGTGAACCGGTTCCGGGAGACGCCAGCTGCCCGTGGTTTCATACGACCGGAATCCTAGCATCGAGTGAACACGCCTAGAGGAGTCGACCGAGCCGAATCTGAGATGTTGAGTCACGTGTTCATCGGCTCGGTCAAGTCCGCCCGCGCGTCAGCGCGTCAACAAGCTTATGGCCTGGCGAGGCGAAGCCTCGACGGTCTGAGGCGCAACCTCGCTAGCTGAGCAAGGACCAGCGGCGTCAGGGCGCTGAAAGGTCCGCGCCGATTGACGCGTAATACGCCGCGACACGCTCATGCGCGCCTGGCAGCGTATAGACGTCGGCCGCGCGCGTCGCGATCACCCGCGCAATCACCGCCGCGACCTCCTCGGCACTCTGTGAACCCGGAAACTGCCGCGAGTCGGGGCCACCGTGCATCGCGTTGAGGCCGAAGTCCGTCCGCACCACGCCTGGCGAGACGAGCGAGATCTGAATGCCGGGGTACGATTCACGAAGCTCCTCGCGAAGCATCGCGGTGAGCGCGTTCAGAAAATGCTTCGCGCCGCTGTAGGCGGAGCGGACCATCGCGAACGGAATGCGCCCGAGCATCGAGGAGACGTTGATGATGTGTCCGGCGTTACGCTCCTTGAAATGCGGCAGCACCTCCTGCATGCCGTAAAGCGCGGACTTCACGTTTGCCTGAATCATCGCGTCGATGTCGTCATCGGTCAGCTGCGACGGCGGACGGGTAATGCCGATGCCGGCGTTGTTGATCCAGACGTCGATTCGACCAAACCGTGACAGGGACTCGTCCACGATCCGTCGCACGTTCGCTCGAACCGTCACGTCGGCAACCACCGACAACGCGCGGCCGCCACATCTGGCCGCCACCGCCTCGAGCGCGTCCTTGCGTCGCGCCGCGAGCACGACGGACATTCCCTCGCGGCTCACCAGCTCGGCCACGGCCGCGCCAATCCCACTGCTTGCGCCGGTAATCACCACAATCGTGTCTGACATGAAGTCAGCTTATCGCGTCCTGGCCCCGATCAACACCTCTGGTCTCTCTCGTGCTCGGTCCCGGAGCAGCACTCGCCGCGCTTCCTATTGACATTCCAAAGGAGGGACGCTATTCCTTTGGTATGTCCAAAGGAGACGGGCCGGCAAAGGGCGACGCCCTGCAGGGGACGCTCGACTTCATGGTCGGTACTCGGGCTTGGCGCATTCAACCGCGCGCCCAGGTGCGGCGAATGATAAACCGTGCGGGAAAGAACAATAGCCCGATCCACACGATGGCGGTTGGTGCCACGTTGAGCAACGTCAGCGAGAGGCCGAGCAGGTTCTCGACTGCGAACCGGATCCCGTCGACGAACGCATTTCTCAACCTCGCGGGTACCGGCAAGGGTCCCATGTCCATTGCCGCCTTGGGTTCCTCCACGACGTCGAGCGTGACCGTCGCGTAAGTGACCCGGCGATCGAGGTTCGTCCGCTGGGCGTCGAGCCGCTCGATCTCCTCGCGGACGCGCGCGATCTCCCGCTCTGCCTCCAGCACCGCCTGAAAAACTGCCAAACCGCGGCCCGGTAGCGCTCGAACAGGATATCCCCCCTTGAGCTCGCGCATCAGGTCGTCGTCGGCGATCACGGCTATGTATGTAATGTCTGCCGGAGGCGAAAAGTTTCAGCGCGTGTATGCTACTGCCCGTGAACCGGACCGCGATCGCTTACGCGCTCGGCTGTGCGCTATCGCTCGCATCGGCGGATTTCTTTCTTAAGCTCTCCGCGGGCCGGATCGGCCGGAGCGCAGGCACCCTGGTGTACGCGGCGACGGCGACGCTGGCAG
>JBKPNQ010000230.1:0-11927 GCA_046732715.1 Acidobacteriota bacterium
TCTCACCGGCTGCTGACTTGTCCAGGTCGATCACCGCGGCCGACCTGGTGAAGCCACGTCCCTTGTCGTAGATCAGGTCGAGCGTGAGTTGTTGCGCCTCCCGGTCCCAGAGCGCGACGCCGACGTGATCGGCGTCGGCGATTCGCTGTACGGCAGCACAAATCGCCTCGAGCAGCGCCGGATAGTGAAGTTGTGAGACGAGAAGGTTGTTCACGTCGAGGAGGAATCGAAGGCGATCGCGCTCCTCGCGTAGCTCGTGTTCGTAACGCTCCGCCTGTTCGCGGTTCATGCCGTTCTCGACCGCGACGGCCACGCCTGCCGCGACCTGTTCCATGAACGCGACCACGTCTTCGGTGTAGACAGTAGTCGAAGAGCTGCCGAAGCTGAGCACGCCCAGCTTCTGATGCGCGGTCGTGAGCGGCAACCAGCACGTCATCCTTCGTCCCTGCTCGCGGATGAACTCGAGCGTCGGATGCAGCGCACCCGTTTCCGGGACGGGAATGACAGCCGGCTTCTGGGTTTTCCAAACGTTGGCCGCCGGTCCATGCTGGTCGATCGGTGCGGTAACGACGGGCGGTGTCATGGTACGCGGCTCGAGGACGACGAGCCGCATCAGGTCAGTCCGCTCATCGTGCACAACCAGGGCGAGGTAGTCGAACGGAATAAGGGGATGAAGTTCGTCGGCCAATACCTCGAAAAGCTCGCTGATCGTCCGATGCTGCGCCAGCGTCTTCGAGATGCGCAGCAGCGCGTCGTAGCGTGAACGCTTTGCCGAGACGACCGCGGCGTGTGACATGGATGCCCCAGGACAGCTGTTTGACAGCCATCACCTTTCTTTATGCAGATTCCCCAGATGTTGCGACCGCGCGGCGCGAGAGTCAAGTTGGGGCGGGTTGGAAATGACGGTGTTTAGCCGGGGTCTGACCCCACGAACCGGGGGTCTGACCCCACGCTGACCCCACATACCGGGGTCTGACCCCACGGACCGGGGTCTGACCCCACATCCTCGGGGTCTGACCCCACATTTCGGGGTCTGACCCCGTACTCCGTAGTCGTATTTGACACACGGGTCCGAAGCAGCTACCTTGTTGAACAAAGGTAGCTGGACCAGAAATGGGTCTTCCCGACAAGTTTGCGCCGATTCGCAAGGGACTGCTCGAGTTCCTGATCCTGAAGATCGTTGCCGCAAACAAGGTCTACGCCGCCGACATCCTGAAGCGTCTGAGCGACACGGAGTTCGCGACGCAGGAAGGCACGCTGTATCCGCTCCTCAGCAAGATGCGGCGCGACGGCCTCCTCGACTACGAATGGCAGGAGTCCGACGCAGGGCCCCCCCGCAAGTACTACGAGCTCACCGCCAAGGGGAAGTCGCAGCTCGCCGACCTGGACGCGTACTGGCAACACCTGAACGCGACGATCACGCAGCTTGGATCCTAGTCATGCAGAAAGTCATCAGCATCAACTTGAATGGCAACGCCTATCAGCTTGACGAGAGCGGATACGACACGCTGCGAGAGTATCTCGCCGGTGCCGAGACCGCGCTGGCCGCCAATCCCGACCGGGCTGAAATCATGGCGGATCTGGAGCAGGCGATTGCGGAGAAGTGCCAGAGATTTCTGGGACCGCACAAGTCAGTCGTCTCGGCGAGCGAAGTCGATCAGATCGTCAAAGAAATGGGACCGATCGAAACAGCCGAGGGGAGCAACCCCGATGCCGACAACACGACGACTGACAGCAAGCAAGGCTCACACGCGGGTCCGCGGCCGAAGCGGCTGTACCGAAATCCCGATGGCGCGATGATCGCCGGCGTGTGCAATGGGCTGGCGTCGTATTTCGGCGTCGACGTGACGTTTGTCCGGATCGCGTTCGTGCTGACGGCAATTCTGAGCAAGGGCGCGGGCATCATCATCTATGTGGCGATGATGTTCATCGTCCCGGAAGCGCGCACCGGCGAGGAGCGCGCCGCTGCCGGCGGCGCCCCGTTCAACGCGAAGGAAGTCATCGAGCGTGCGAAGCAGCAGTACGCAGAAGGTCAGCGCCACTGGCGTCGCCAATGGCGTCAACAACAACGGCAGTGGCGGCGTCATGCGTGGGCATCCGGCACCACACCGCCGCCGTGGACCGCCGGCATTGCTCCGCTCTTCGCGCTCGTGCATCTCGCGCTGTTCGTCACCATGGCATCCATGATGATTTCCCTGGTGAATACTGGCGGAATCTTCGCATGGCGGTTGCCCGAGGACGTGCCCGTCTGGGCTGGAGCGCTCATTGTGCTCGTCGGCTACCAAATCGTGGTCTCGCCCATTCGCGCCGCGCAACACTGGTCCTGGAATTTGCCGGGACCAGGACAGCCCGGGTTGTATGCGTTCTGGAACGCAGCGATCTGGCTGACCGGGATGGCGATTGTCGTCTGGATTGCCTCGCATCACATTCCAGAGATCCAGGAATTCATCCATCGGCTGCCTGGGTTGGCTCGGGAGTTTACGGAGGCGATGCGCGATGTCTTTGCGAAGCAGCGGTGATCCAACCGGGATCCCGGGATCCGGGATCCGGATCGGAGGAAGACGATCCTGATTATGACCACTCACATCGCGCCAATGCTGGCCGTCACCGACGGCAATGCAGCAATCGAATTCTACAAGGCAGCGTTCGGTGCCACGCTGCTCTGGCACCTGGACGGCGGACACGTCGTCGCCGGCCTCGAGATCGATGGGGCCCCGTTCTTCCTTGCGTCTGAATCACCGCCTCGCACGCGAGGTCCGTCTTCCGTCGGTTTCACCACGGTGCGGATCGAGTTGTTCGTCGACGATCCGGTTGCGGTGCAGCGCCGGGCGGTGGCCGCTGGCGGTGTCGAGCGAAATCCGGTCATGGAGCACACGCACGAAACCGTCGGTCCTCGCCCGATCAGGCGGATGCTGCAGGGCGGAGTCACCGATCCCTTCGGTCACATGTGGCTGATTGGAAAATTCCTGGAGTAGCGAGAGCGAGTCGATGAATTTGGTGAATTGGTGAGTCGGTGAATTAGGTGACGTCGACGCCGAGCGCCTCTGCCAGCGCTTCGACGCTGTACGGTTTGGGCAGCAGGTTGAACTCTCGATCCTGCAGACCCGACGCGGCCTCGACATACCCGGTGGTCAGCACGATCGGCAATTTCGGCAGCCGCCGCCGGATCTCGCGCGCCAGTTCGAGGCCGCTGACGCCGCCGGGCATCATGATGTCGGACAGGACAACGTCGATGGCACGGTTGTCGGCGAGCGCGCCGAGGGCAGCTTCCGGGCTGGCTACGTGAGTGACCGAAAAGCCTAGACTGGTCAGCATCTCGCGCGTGAGCGCGGACACCTCTTTATCGTCCTCTACCAGCAGGACGTGACCTCGGCGCTCGCTCTCGGCGTCCCCCGAAGATCCGTCGGAGGTGTAATCGCCGTTTGCCTGAACCACCGGTGCGCGCAGGGAGCGAGGCAGCAGCACCGTGACCGTCGTGCCGGCGCCGACCGTGCTCTCGATCGACGCTCGTCCTCCGGATTGCTGCGCGAAGCCATAGACTTGCGGTAGACCCAATCCGGATCCCTTGCCGACATCCTTGGTCGTGAAGAAGGGCTCGAACGCACGGGCCACGACCTCGGGCGGCATGCCGCCGCCCGTGTCCGTGACAGAGAGCTTGACGAACTCGACCGGCGAGCCTACCGCGTTCCGTTCCGTCACGTTCGCAACCACGATCGTAATGACACCGCCGTCGGCCATCGCGTCTCTCGCGTTCACGCACAGGTTGACGACCGCGAGCTCCATCTCGCCCGCATCGATTTCCACCGGCCAGACGTTTTCGCCAACCTTAGTTTCGACGTGCATGTTCCCGCCGAGCGACGCATCGAGCATTTCGCGCATGCCCTTCAGATGGCCGGCAATGTCGATCGATTCGGGATTGACGGGCCGTCGTCGCGAGAAGGCCAGCAGGTGCCGCGTCAGTCCGGTGCCGCGGTTGATGGCGCGCCGCATGCTCTCGAACACGCGCTGTCGCGGCTGTCCGTTCACGTCCCGCTCCAGCAGTTGCAGGCCGGTAGCGAACACCGCCAACAGATTGTTGAAGTCGTGCGCAACGCCGCCAGTCAACTGCCCGAGCGATTCCAGCTTCTGCGCCTGACGAAGGGCTGCCTCGGCGGTCCGCAGCCGCTCCTGATCGCGCAGCTTCTCGGTGACGTCGTACACGAACTGGTAGGCGCCAATCTGTGTTCCACTGCGATCTCGCAGCGTGTTGTAGCGCATCTCGTACGAGCGCCGATCGCGCGACGGATCGCCGAACTCCTCGATCGCCGTGAACTCCTCGCCGCTCAAGGCACGCGACCAGAGCGCTTTCACCGCCGCCTGATGTTCCGGCTGCGAGGCGAGCAGTTCCAACATGCTGGAACCAACTCTGGGCCGGATCCCGAAGATGCGCTCGAACTCGTCGGCCGCAGCCCGATTGATCGCCAGCCAGCGGTACTCGGAATCCGCGACCTGAACGAACGCGTTCGTGCCTTCGACGATGTCGGCCAGCACACTGCGTTCGGCGACGGCTTCCTTCACCCGCCGTTCGAGCGTCTCGTTCAGTTCGCGCAGCCGTGCCTCGCTCTCGCGCGAGGCCCGTTCGGCGAGAATCTTCTGCGTCGTCTCCGATACGGCGCAGAACATACCGGCAACCTTCCCACTGGCATCACGGACGGGCGAATAAGAAAAAGTGAACCAGGTCGGCTCGTCGTACCCTTTCCGGTTCATGACGAGCGGAAGATCCTCTCGATACGTCGCGTGCCCCGCCATCGCGGCGTCGATCAACGGACTGATGTCGGACCAGATCTCGGACCAGATTTCGTAAAAGCGGATGCCAAGCGCTCGCGGATGCTTGGCGCCCAGGATCTCCGCATACGAATCGTTGTAGAGAAACGCGAGGTCGGGTCCCCACGCGACGAACATCGGGAACTGAGACTGCAGGAGGAGTCCGACGACGCTGCGGAGCGCCTGTGGCCAGGTCTCAGGCGACCCGAGAGGCGAGCTAGACCAGTCATGCGAGCGCATCAGTGCGCCCATCTTCCCGCCGCCAGCGAGGAACTCAAGCGACTCATTCATTGAGGGCGTCGCCAGGGGTTGATTGCTGGAGTTCATCCTATTACTTACAAGTCGTGTGGGGAACAGAACTGCGAACGTCGGCCGACTCGGCCGATGCTACGATGCAGGCAGCAAAATGCGCACCATTCTGATTGGGTCCGCCGCCTTCGTCCTTTGCGCGCTCGCGATACCGCGCGCGCAGGAATCCAACTCATCCTACTTCGCCGATCTGCGATGGCGGTCGATCGGGCCGCCGCGGTCGGGCTATGTCTCGGCACCAGCAGGCGTTCCAGGCGATCCGACCACCTACTACGCCGGCATGCCCGAAGGCGGTGTCTGGAAGACCGCGAATGGCGGGACTACATGGAAACCGATTTTTGACGCCGAGCGCGTCGCCTCCGTCGGCGCCGTCGCCGTCGCCCCGTCTGCTCCCAACGTTGTCTACGTGGGGACGGGAAGCCAGGTGACGTGGTCCTTCACGACCGGAAAGGGTGTCTATAAATCAAACGACTCCGGAAAAACGTGGACGAACATCGGGCTCACCACATCGCAATACATCGGTGGCATCGTCGTCGATCCGCGCAATCCCGACAACGTCCTTGTCGCGGCGCTTGGACCCCGAGTGGGGCCGGCCGCCGCCGGACCTGCCGCCCCCGCGATCGATCCGAACACCGAACGTGGCATCTACCGATCAACTGACGGCGGGCGCACGTGGACACGCGTCCTGCCCGCCGACGGATCGTCTGGCGCGTCCGACGTCTACCTCGACTATCGCGACCCTCAATTCGTTTTTGCACTGCTGGTGAATGGCGCTGTGCACAAGTCAACCGATCTCGGCGCGACCTGGCAACCGACCGGCCTGAAGGGTTTGCCCGATCCTGCACGCATCAGCGCTTTCGCGGTCGCGTCCGGTACCCGAGGCCGTCGTCTCTATGCGCTCGCCGGTTCGGGCGGGCGAGGGGCTGGTGCCGGTCGTGGTTTGTATCGCTCCGACGACGGCGGCGACACGTGGACGTTCGGTACGCGACAACTTGCGAGCGCGGGCGGCAAGATGTATGCGGACCCCGTGAATCCCGACGTCGTCTACATCATGGGAACCGCCATCTACAAGACGACCGACGGTGGCCAGCACTTCGCCGCATTCTGGGGCGCACCGAGCGGCGCGGATCCACGCTACCTGTGGATTGATCCGACGAATCCGAAACGCATGTTCTCCGGTGTCGATCAGGGGGCGGCCATTACTGTGGACGGCGGCGACACGTGGACGCCTTACTACGGGCTGGTGAACGGTCAGTTCTATCGCGTATCGACCGATTACGACTTTCCCTATCACGTCTGCGGACCTCAGCAGGACTCGGGAACCGCGTGCGTCTCGAGCCGCAGCGATTTTGGCATCATCCGGCCCAACGACTGGTATCCCGCGGGCGGATTTGAGAATGGATTCCTGATCGCCGATCCGCTCGACCAACGCTACATGTATACGCAGGGCTGGTATCACGTCCTGCGACGCTACGACCGTGTGACCGGCCAGGTCGTCGTGCTGTATCAGCCGACCGCCGAGGATCGCTTCGGCGGTGCGCCTCCGCTGGCGTTCTCGCCGCGCGGCGCGCGCACCTTATATATGGCCGCGCAGCACGTGCTGGCATCGGACGATCGCGGAAAGACATGGCGCACCGTCAGTCCGGATCTCGCCGCGCCTGCGGGCGTGACTCTCAATCCGACGCTGACCGCTGGCGGGGGATCTGTTGCCGGACCCGCCGCCGGTGGATCGATCCAGTCGCTGGCGCTCTCACCGGTAGCTGACGGTGTGATGTGGGTCGGCACGAGCACCGGGCTGATTCACGTCACGCGCGACAACGGAAAAACCTGGAACAACGTGACGCCACCGAAGCTTCCGCTCGGAACGCTCAACGTGATCGACGCGTCGCATGCCAACGCCGGCGCCGCCTACGTCGCGCTGCTCTCGCGCGACAGCCGTCCTCATATCTATCGAACCGCCGATTACGGCAGCAGCTGGCAGGAGATCTCGAACGGGCTCGCCGACGACGCGGTCGTTCGCGTCGTTCGCGAGGACCCCGTCGATCCGTCGATTCTCTATGCCGGCACCGTCAGGGCGACGTGGGTTTCGTTCGACCGCGGCAATCGTTGGCAGTCGCTGCAGCTGAATCTCCCTTCGACCGTCGTCAGCGACCTGACCGTCCGTGGCAACGACGTCGTGATCTCGACCTACGGCCGCGGGTTCTGGATTCTTGACGACGTGTCGCCGCTCCGGCAGCTGCGGGCGGCGATGGCGTCGAACGCGCCCGCGTTTCTGTTCAAGCCCTCGCCTGCATCCCGAGCACGGTGGGACAACACGCAGGACACGCCCCTCCCGCCTGAAATGAAAGTGGGCGAGAACCCGCCGGAAGGCGCCATCATTGATTACTACCTGTCTGCACCGGCCTCGGGGACGGTGACGTTGAGCATCACCGATGGCAGCGGCGCGACTGTCCGCGAATACACGAGCGTTCCACCGGCTCCCGATACGACCATGCCAAACGTCCCGGAGTACTGGCTCGCGCCGCCGATGGTGTTGCCAACCACGGCGGGGATGCACCGCATCAACTGGGATCTCCGCTATCCCGACCCGCCGGCGTTGAACTACGGCTACAACGGCACACTCCTCGACTATCGCGAATACACGCTGAACTGGCACGCGCTCCCGGGCCTGACGTATAGATCGACGCTCGTCGGACCGATGGTGCTGCCTGGCGCCTATACGGCCAGGCTGACGGTGAACGGGAAGGGCTATTCTCAGACGTTCGACGTCGTGCCCGATCCACGCGTGCCGGTCGACTCGGCCGCGCTGGCCGCGCAGTTCCGGCTGCAGCAGCGCATGGTCGCGGGCATCACGGCGACCTACAACGCGTTCAATTTCATTCAACAGGTTCGTCCGGCCGTTGCCGGGCAGCCGATTGAGACGGCACTGCTGGAGATCACCAACGGTCCTGCTGGTATCGGGGCTGCGCATCGCGATCTCGCGCGGCGCCTGAACGACATGCTCGTCGGCGATGCCGAACCGACGCCGAGTATCGTTGCCGGCGTGGACGCGCCGTGCCGCGCGATTGATGCGGCACTTGATCGACTGCGGCAGTTGCAGGCCGCGAATCCCGGGGTCTCGCAGTTATCGGGCTGGAAGCCGCCCGCGGCACCTGCCTGCGGAAAATAGGGAATTACTTTCCACCAATCCGAACTGAATGGTTTCGCAAGTGAATCGGATCCGTATAAAGTGACACTTTTAGGAACGCGATCCACCTCGAGCTCGGCCGGCTCGTTCCGGCCGTCGCATGACAACCGATCGTGAAGGGGAAGACCGATATGCGCCGACAGACTTTTTCGCGGCTGAAGACGATGCTCGTCCTGCTGCTGGCCACCGTCGTGCCAGAGCAGGCCTTCGGCCCCGCATCCATGCAAGGCGGCCAGCAGCCCGCTCCGCCGCCTGCGCAGGCCGACCAAACCCAGCCGGCCCAGCCCGTCCAGATCCCGCTCGACCTTTTCAAGGTGCCCGACGGGTTTGAAGTCACGCTCTGGGCCGCCACGCCGCTGCTGCACAACCCGACGAACATCGACATCGATCGTGATGGCCGCATCTGGGTGGCGGAAGGCGTGCGCTATCGTCAGCATTACAACCGTCAGCCGGAAGGCGATCGCATCGTCGTGCTCGAGGACACGGATGGCGACGGCAAGGCCGACAAGAATTGGACGTTCGTCCAGGAGCCCGGTCTGATCGCGCCGCTCGGCGTCGCCGTCATCGACAACAAGGTGATCGTGTCGCAGCCGCCTGACCTCATCGTCTACACCGACGTCGACCGAAATCAGCGGTTCGATCCGGCGGTTGATAAGCGCGAGGTTCTTTTGACGGGCTTCATGGGAATCAATCACGATCACTCGCTTCACTCCGTGACGTTCGGCCCCGACGGCAAATGGATCTTCAACGCGGGGAACACCGGCGCGATGTTCACCGACAAGTCAGACAAGACATTCCGCATCTTCGGCTCCTATCGCCCGGGTCCAGTTGGCCCATTTAAGTATCCGTGGGACCCCGCGATGTATGCGGGGAAGCCAAGCGACGATGGGCACGTGTATGTCGGTGGCTTCACCGTGAGGATGAATCCAGACGGCACGAACGCGGAGATCATCGGATCGAACTATCGCAACAGCTACGAGCAGTCGGTGAGCTCGCTGGGCGACGTGTTCCAGAACGACAACGACGATCCGCCCGCTTGCCGCGTGAGCTGGGTGATGGAATATGCGAACTTCGGCTTCTCGTCGATGGACGGCCAGCGAACCTGGCAGGCCGATCGTCGTCCTGGTCAGTCCATTCCCATGGCGGAATGGCGTCAGGACGATCCAGGGATGACGCCGGCCGGCGACGTCTACGGCGGCGGCTCGCCGACAGGCAACGTGTTCTACGAAAACGGTGCGCTGGGCCCGTCGTGGGAAGGGACGTTCCTCGCTGCCGATGCCGGACGGAACGAAATCTTCGCCTACCGGCCGGCGCGACAGGGCGCAGGATTCGCTCTCGATCGGAAGATCTTCATGACGTCGAACCCGAAACAGGAATACGCCGGGTCGGACTTCGTCATGGGCACGACCGGCGTGACGCGGGCGATCGCCACGATGTTCAGGCCTTCCGACGTCGCTGTCGGTCCCGACGGGGCGCTGTATGTCAGCGACTGGATCGACGCCAGGGTGGGCGGCCATCAGGATCTCGACGAGACCGTCTCCGGTGCGATTTACCGGATTGCGCCGAAGGGTTTTGGTTCGAGCGTGCCCAAGTTTGACGCGTCGACCATCGACGGTCAGATCACCGCGCTGAGATCACCGGCGGTCAACGTTCGTGCGATCGGGTTCGAGGGGTTGAAAGCGCGTGGTGCAAGCGCGGTGAATGCGGTGGCGGCGCTGCTCAACGATCCCAACATCTATATGCGCGGCCGCGCGATCTATCTCTTGTATCAGCTCGGCCCTGAGGGTCAGAAGCGAGCGGGAACGCCCGAGTCATACACGGATCCCGCGTTGCGCATCACCGCCTACCGGGCCATGCGACGCGCGAATCTCGACATCCTGCCGGTGGCTGCGCGGCTGGCGCGCGACGCGGACGCCGGCGTGCGTCGCGAGGTGGCATTGTCGATGCGCGATCAGACGGCTCCGTCGGCCCTGGACATCCTCGTCGACATCGCTCGCGGGTACGACGGCCAGGATCGGGGCTACCTCGAAGCGCTGGGGACCGGTGCGTCCGGCAAGGAAGCGGCGCTCTACGACAAATTGCGGCCCGCGCTTGGCTCGAACGATCCGCTGTCGTGGTCTCCGGCATTCACACGGATTGCCTGGCGCCTCCATGTGCCCGCGGCCGTGGCGGACCTCACTGCGCGTGCGCGGGCGTCGCAGCTCTCGCTCGCCGATCGACGGTTCGCGCTCGACTCGCTGGCGTTCGTGACCGATCCCGCCGCGGCAAAGGCCATGCTCACCTTCGCGGACGCCAACAGCCCGCTGCGCGAATCGGCGACGTGGTGGCTGCTGAATCGGCTTGGCAGCGACTGGTCGGGACCGGAGTACGGGATGCGTCCGGCGCTCAAGGCGACCGGCATTTACGATCCGGACACGATTCAGCTGAAAGAGGTCGTCGTTCCCCCAGCGCCACCCGATCTGCCACAGCTCTCGGTCGAAGATATCGCGCGCCTCAACGGGGACGCCGCGCGCGGCAAGGCTGCGACCACGCGCTGCCTGATGTGCCACTCGATCGGCGGCACCGGCGCCGAGGTGGGACCGACGCTCGATGGGTGGGGCCGCGGCAAATCCGCCGAGGTCGTCGCGACCGCACTCGTCCGCCCAAGCCTCGAGATCGCCCACGGCTACGACGGCACCGAGCTCAAGACCAAGGATGGCCTGACTATCCAGGGCGTGCTGCTCAAGGAAGGCGATCCGTTGATGATGCGGAGCATGGGCGGCGTCACGCAGATCATTCCCGCCGACCGCGTGGCGACCCGTCGTCGCATGCCTGGGTCACTGATGATGAGCGCCGCGCAGCTGGGACTGAGCGCGCAGGATGTGGCGGATATCGTCGCGTTCTTGCGGAGCAATTAGGCCCGAACGTCGCGCACGCAACACGCCAGCGGCGGTTTCGCCGAAGAAGAAACAGGCCGTGCGAGCCGAGAAAAGTCCAGCTCGCACGGTCCATCGCCAACTACTTACAAGTCTCGGTCTTCGGATCGCACTTCGGCGGTTCCTTCGTCTCGCAGCTGAAGTCCGACAACACTAGCCTGCCGCCCAGATTCGTTGACGCGCTGGCCAGCGTGCCGGACGCCGTGCAGTAGAAATGCTGCGTCGACCCGTTCACCTTCGACGCAAGCACCGTGCACGTCTCGCCGGTGCTCCACGTGGCGGTCAGCGTGCCCACTCCAGAACCCGCGGGGACCTGGTTGTTGACGAAGTGCCACGTTCCGCTGAAGTCCCCGCACGACTGGCCGTTAATGTTGCTAATACTGACAGCCATCAGGCTCCCGCCTGACAGTGCCACGACCGCCGTGAGTACCAACATCCATTTCTTCATACTTCTCCTCCCGACGCATGAACGGTGCGTCGACATGCGCACTACGCGCACTATCGCGTCCATTGGTGAACGCCCCGCGGGCACCCAGCACGCCCCGTGCCTGTCGCATTGAGTCAATCGGGAGGACTCGCCTGCGACGATCTGAACGTTACGCCTTAAGCACTTGCAGATTTCATTGCCGGCGCGCACCAGTGCGACCTGACCGAGGAAGTCGGAGGCAGAGACACACTTTCTCGCCGGCACAACGGATTACACACGCGCGAGA
>JBKPNQ010000231.1:0-9283 GCA_046732715.1 Acidobacteriota bacterium
CTCGTAGACCATCCGGAATCGGCCGCCCGGCAGGGGCAAGGCGAAGACCGGAACCACGGGAGCGCCGGTGCGAAGGGCAAGCGCCGCAAGCGCGGACGTCGTCGCCGCCGGCCGATTGAAGAACTCGACGTAGACGGCGTCAGCCGGCTGCATGTGCTGATCGATGAGGAATGCCACCGCTTGATTGGCCTCGAGCGCCCGCAGCACTCGGCGAATCGCGCCGCGCCGATAGAAAACGGAGTTTCCGGTCCGTGTGCGTACGCGTTCGAGCAGATCGTGCAGCAGCGGATTGTCGAGCGGCCGCGCGAGCACCGCCATCGGCTTGAGGGTCAAGGCATGGACGAGCGCATTGATTTCCCAGAAGCCGAAGTGGCCGGTATACAGAAGCACGCCACGATTCTGCGCGTGCGCGTGCACGACCCGTTCCTCTCCCTCGAACTCGACGCAGGCCAGCATCTGTTCGGGAGTCATCGTGCTGAACTTCAGCAGCACCACCAGGAGCCGGCCGAAATGCGAGAACATGTCACGGCAGATGGCCCGGCACTCGTCGTCCGATCTGACCGGGAAGGCGGCCCGCAGGTTGTCGATTGCGAGCCGGCGGTGGACCCGGTCGAAGGTATAGAACGCGCGGCCCAGAACGGTGCCAGCTGCAAGCACGGCCCGCATCGGCAGCAGACGCACGCCGGCGATGACGCTCGCGACAGCCAAGTACTCGAGCCGGTGCCGGATCGATGGAGGTCGGCGCGGCTCTGTGGCGCCGGCAGGTGGTTGCTGATCAGCCAACGATGTCGCGAGCCGCGCGCAGCGAGCCGGTCAGCCATTGCCGGAACGCGGGAAGCGGGTCGGGCTCCATTGTAAGCGTCGCGCGCTCGATGCGCATGGCAAACGGGCGCCAGCGCAGCAACCGCACGTAGTCCTTTTCCGTCGTCAAAATCACGGCCGCGCCAGCCTGGTGGGCCGCCGCGACAACGCGGTCCACGTCGGCTCGCGAATACGAGTGATGATCGCGGAAGGCCATGGTGCCGGCAAGCGTACAACCAGACGCGCGCAAATCGTCGAAGAACCGTGGCGGCGATGCGATCCCTGCAACTGCGAACACCGGCTGACCGTCCAGGGAAGGCAGACGAAGGTGGCGACGCGCTCGAAAGAATGGCGCGTCGGCACCCACCAACTCGACGCTGACATCTTCGTCCGCTCCAATAATTGCGTCAGCTGCAATCAGCGTATCGAGCGGTTCTCTCAGCCGGCCGGTCGGCAGTGTCATCGGTCGGGCCACATCGTCGCGCCCGATCATGACGATATCGACGTCGCGATCGAGCTGGAGATGTTGAAACCCGTCATCGAGTACATGGACGGTCGCTGCGAGCGCATGTTCGGCCAGTCGTCCGGCGAGGTAGCGATCAGGACAGACCAGCACCGAGACGCCGTCGAGCTCACGTGCGAGCATCAGCGGTTCGTCGCCGGCGCGGGCAAGATCGCTGCGAATGCCAGCCACATCCCGCACGACGACGACGCCGTCCTCGGGCCGGGTGCGTCGGTATCCGCGCGTGAGAATCGCCGGCCGCTCCCCCATGGCCAGCAGTTCACGGGCCACCGCGGCGACCATCGGCGTCTTGCCGCGCCCGCCGACCGCCAGGTTTCCGATGCTGATCACCGGGCGTCGCAGCCGTCGCCGCAAATCCGGCCGTCGGTTGTACCACTCACGCCGGCGACGGACAATTGCGGCATACAAATCACTAATCACTGATCCTGAATCCCTGATCCCTGAATCGTTGAATCTGCGATCCAGCAGCCAGCCGCTCAGCCAGCAGCTCGCAGCCAGACGCCAGCAGCGAGTAGCCAGCAGCCATGCTACCCACCCACTTTACCCCGGTGAGCCAGACCGTCGGCGAAACGATCCACGGCAGACCAATAGGCGGCGACGTCCCGTGGCACATCGTCGTTGTGATCGCCGCCTTCGATGACAACGAACTCCTTCGGCACGGCAAGCGCCTCGAACAACTCACGTCCGCGCGCGAACGGGATGACGCTATCGCGGCTGCCGTGCATCACAAGAGCCGGCCGCTTCGCTCGATTCACGAACTCGACGGTAGGAAATCGATAGGACGAGAAAGAGGACAAGGCAACGAGGATAGCCGAGTCCCGCACGGCGGCCCGCGCATTTGCAAAACCTGACTCGAGGATGATGCCGTCTGGCGGCTCCACCGTTGCCGCATAGCCTGCCATGGCTGCGCCAAGCGAGCGGCCCCAGTAAATGGTGGGGATCGGTTCCGATCGTGCGCTGCTGGCGTACTGGACGACCGCGTCGACGTCCCGATACAGCCCGCGCTCAGTCGGACGTCCTGTGCTGTTTCCGTACCCGCGGTAGTCGAAGGCGACGACCGAATAGCCGCGTTTCACGATCCCGGTCAAGATCGGTGACCAGTTGGAGAGGTTCGCGCCGTTGCCGTGGAAGTAGACGACATTCGCGCGCGGAGCCGGCGCACGCATGACCCAGGCGTGCAACCGCTCTCCGTCGGCGGTGTCGATCGTGATCCCATCGAACGGCACCCCGAAGGTCTGCGGCGTCTCCGACTCGCCCGTCGTCGGAAAGAACGCCATGCGCGGCTCGATCCAGCGCACGAGCGACCACATCAGCAGCACGCACCCGACCAGGGCGTAGAGCAGCAGCAGCATCACACGTCGCATCACCGGGACGAATCACCGACAATCACTGTCACGCTGCAATCTTGTCGTAAGAGATCACAGGAGAAAGGAGAAAGGAGGACATTTTCGATTTTCAAGAAATTCTTCTCCTTTCTATTTTCTCCTGTGTGCTCTTTGCACGTCGCTGTCGTGGATGCGAGCATGTCGTTCCCCGTACCACGAAGCGCGAGCGCGAACCGCGAATCGCGAGCCGCGTTTTGATCACACCCGCCTGAATGGCCGGACGATGTTGACGGGATCGTCGGGGGGCAGGACCTGGGTAATCGCCGTCATGGTCTTGATCCGTGCTCCGCGGTTGGCCTCGACGAGCGCACGCGCCGCTGCACCGAGGCTGGCACGCCGCACCTGGTCGCCGAGCAGATCCAGGAGCGTGGATTCCAATTCGCGGTCGGAGTGCACCTGGACGGCGGCGCCGTTGTCGACAAACGTGCGCGAGATTTCCGCGAAATTCTGCATGTAAGGACCAAACACGATTGGCTTTCCAAAGACGGCAGGCTCGAGGATATTGTGGCCTCCGGTATCGACCAGGCTGCCGCCGACAAAGACGACGGTGGCGATCTGATAGAGCTGGGCGAGCTCGCCGATGCTGTCGAGAATCACGATGTCGTGTCGCGGATCGGCGTCGACGCGAAGCTCGGTGCGCCGGGCGACGTTCCAGCCGGCCCGTCGCGCCAGCTTCTCGACGTCGTCGAACCGCTCCGGTTTTCGCGGCGCGATGATGAGCAGCGCATTCGTCATCGTCGCGCGAATCCGTTGAAACGCCTCCAGGACCGGCTCTTCTTCGTTGCGGACCGTGCTCGCGGCGATGACAACCGGGCGATTGGGCGGCACCCGGAAATAGCGTAGGACGCGGTTGGGGCCCCGGTCGGTCGTCGAGCTGCCCGGGATCTCGAGCGAATCGAATTTCAGCGACCCGGTTACGAGCACGCGATCGCGCTCGGCACCGATGTCGATGACGCGGCGCGCGGACTCTTCGCTCTGCATGCAGAAGCGATCGATGTGGCGCAGGACACGCCGGAAAAAAGGCCTGGCGATGCGATAGCGCGGGTACGAGCGCGTCGAGATCCGGCCGTTGACGAGCATCGTCTTGACGCCCGCGCGATCGCAGGCGCGAAGGAGATTCGGCCAGATCTCGGTTTCCATCATGATGAACAACCGCGGCTTCACCAGCTTGATCGTACGGTTGACGATGAATCCGAGATCGAAAGGAAAGTAGAAGACTTCGTCCACGTAGCGCAGATTGTTCCGGGCGATCTGCTGCCCGGTCATGGTCGTGGTCGACAGAAACAGGCGCAGCTTCGGATAGCGCTCACGCAATTCCGGCAGCAGCGCGCGCGCGGTCAGAACCTCGCCGACCGACACGGCGTGAATCCAGATCGATTCGTCGGACTCGAGGTTGAACGAAATTGGAAGATAGCCGAGGCGCTGCGTGAGGCTGCCGATGTACTTGCGATATCGCACCGCCTGGTAGATCAGCGATGGCGACATCACGGCGAAGAACGCCACGATCAGCACACTGTAGATCACGTACATGATTCGACTGGATGACTTTAGACCATATCTCGCAAACGGTCACGCCGCACTGCGCCATGGCGTTCATCCGGCGGCCCGCCTGCAAGCGAACGAGCGGCAGCGAGTGAGCCACGCGATCGGAGCGCGCCGTCGAAGCGGCGCGCGAGAGCGCGTGTGGGGGAGTCCGAGGGGCGAAGCCCCTCGGTGGAATGTTTGACCATCACGCAAGCCGTTCATTACAATCGATAGTTTCACAGTAGCTCGAAGGAGACGCAGATGGCCATCAAAGTCGGGATCAACGGGTTCGGCCGTATCGGCCGCAATATCATGCGCGCCGCGATGGACGACAAGAACATAGATATCGTCGCGGTGAACGATTTGACCAACGCTGCGACGCTGGCGCATCTGCTCAAGTACGACTCGATCCTCGGCAACCTTCACGCGGATATCAAAGCCGGCACCGACAACATCACCGTCAACAAGGATCAGTTCCAGGTCCTCTCGCTGAAGGACCCGGCGCAGCTGCCCTGGAAGTCGCTCGGCGTGGACGTTGTCTTCGAATCGACTGGAATCTTCACGAGCCGGGACGGCGCCGCCAAGCACATTGCCGCGGGAGCAAAGAAGGTCGTCATCACCGCTCCCGCCAAGGGACCGGACCTGACCGTCGTGATGGGTGTCAACGAGGACAAGTACGACGCCGGCACGCACCACATCATCTCGAACGCGTCATGCACCACCAACTGCCTGGCGCCCGTGGCCAAAGTGCTGCACGAAACGTTCGGCATTCTCAAGGGGTGGATGACGACGGTGCACTCCTACACGAACGATCAGCAGCTGCTCGATCTCCCGCACAAGGATCTGCGCCGGGCGCGCGCTGCCGCCCTGTCCATCATCCCGACGACGACCGGCGCTGCACTCGCGGTCGGCGAAGTCCTGCCGGAAATCAAGGGCAAACTCGACGGCATCGCGATGCGAGTTCCGACGCCGAACGTGTCGGTCGTCGATCTGGCCGTCCTGGTCAACAAGAAGACCTCGAAGGATGAAGTGAACGCGGCGTTCAAGTCTGCCGCGGATGGCAAGCTGAAGGGCATTCTCGAATACACCGACGAGCAGCTCGTATCCATCGACTTCCGCGGCAACCCGCGATCGTCGATCCTCGACTCCGCCTACACGAGCGTGATGGACGGCGACTTCGTGAAGGTCCTGTCGTGGTACGACAACGAGTGGGGCTACTCGAGCCGCTGCGTCGACCTGCTGCGCTACCTGGTAAAGAAAGGGCTGTAACGTTGGCGCGGAGCATCACCGATCTCGATCTCTCAGGCAAGCGCGCGTTCATTCGCGTCGACTTCAACGTGCCGCTGAAGAACGGCGTGATTACCGACGACACGCGCATTCGCGCCTCGCTGCCGACGATCAACTATGCGCTCGAGCACGGCGCGACCGTCATCCTAGCGTCGCACCTCGGCCGGCCTAAAGGGAAGCCCAACCCCGAGTTCTCCCTGAAACCAGTCGCGGCGCGGTTGTCCGACCTGCTCGCGCGGCCAGTGGAATTCGCTGAGGACTGCGTCGGCCCTCCGGCCAGGGCCGCGATCGAGCGCGCATCGAAGGGCGGCCAGCTCGTGCTGCTCGAGAACCTCAGATTCCACGCGGAAGAAGAGAAGAACGACAGCGGCTTCGCGAGCGAGCTGGCCTCGCTCGCGGATGTCTACGTCAACGACGCGTTCGGGTCGGCGCATCGCGCGCACGCATCCACCGAGGGCATCGTGCATCACGTGACGCAGGCCGTCGCGGGCCTGCTGATGGCCGCCGAGGTTCAGTATCTGAGCAAGATTCTCGAGCATCCGGATCGTCCGTTTGTGGCGGTGCTGGGGGGCGCGAAGGTCTCAGACAAGCTCGAGGTGATCCAGAATCTCGTGCCGCGGGTCGATGCGCTGCTCATCGGCGGAGCGATGGCGTACACCTTCTTCAAGGCTCGCGGGCTACCGGTCGGCAAGTCCCTGGTCGAAGATGATCTGCTCGACGCGGCCCGCGAGGTCGAGCAGCAGGCGAAGGAGCGCAATCTTCGCTTCGAGCTGCCGTCGGATCACGTCGTCGCGCCGAAGCTCGAAGCAGGCGCGCCCGCCGAGACGCTCGATGTCGGTGATGGCGCGATCGGCGATCGGATGGGGCTCGACATCGGCGCGAAGACGATCGCACGGTATCGGGACGTCATCGCCGACGCAAAGACGGTGACGTGGAATGGACCGATGGGCGTGTTCGAGATTGACGCCTTCGCCAACGGGACGATCGCCGTGGCCAAGGCGGTGGCGGACGTGAAGGGGACCACCGTGATCGGTGGCGGCGATTCGATCGCCGCGGTCGCCAAGGCTGGCGTCACCAATCGCATCACGCATATTTCGACCGGCGGCGGCGCGTCACTCGAATTTCTTGGCGGCCGCAAGCTCCCCGGCGTCGTCGCGCTGGGATAGAATCGCCATTCGCGATTCGCAGTTGGCGCCTCGCCCGTCTCATTGGCCGGCAATCGCAAGGCCCGTCACGCGAACGGTGAATTGCGAATTGCGAACCGCGAATTGCGAATTGCGAATTGCGTTGAGGGACATCAATGCGCACGCCATTCATCGCCGCCAACTGGAAGATGTTCAAGACCACGCACGAGTCGTTCGCGTTCGCGAAGGAATTCCGGGTGCTGGTCAAGGACGTTACCGACGTCGAGATCGTGCTTGCGCCACCGTTCACGGCGCTGCATTCGGTGGTTGAAGCGACCCGGAACTCCAATATCGGCGTGGCCGCGCAAAACCTGCACTGGGAGCGAGAAGGGGCGTTCACGGGTGAGGTCAGCGCGCCGATGCTGAAGGATGCGGGCGCCGAGTACGTGATCATCGGTCATTCGGAGCGACGCCGTCTTTTTCACGAGACCGATGAAACCGTCAACCGCAAGCTCGTGGCTGCGCTCGGTGTTCAGCTGACCCCCATCGTCTGCATCGGTGAAACGCTCGATGAGCGCGAGCGGAACGAGACGCTCGCGGTGCTCGATCGGCAAATCAAGGCGGGCCTCGACGGCCTGACCGGCGATCAGGTGACCGGGCTCGTGCTCGCCTACGAGCCGGTATGGGCGATTGGGACCGGCCGGAACGCGACACCGGCGCAGGCGGGCGAAGCGCACGCGCACATTCGATCGCGCCTGCGTCAGTGGTTCGGAGCGCCGGCTGCGGATCAGTGCCACGTCATCTACGGCGGCAGCGTCAAGCCCGATAATATCCACGAGCTCGTGCTGTTGCCGGACGTCGACGGCGCGCTCGTCGGCGGCGCCAGCCTCGACATCCGCGCCTTCAGCGACATTGTGGCGCGGAGCCGGCAAAGCGCGGTATAATCAGACGTTATGCTCTATTACCTGCTGGCGACTCTCTACGTGCTTGTGTGCTTTTTGCTGCTGCTCGTCGTCCTGCTCCAGCAGGGCAAAGGCGGCGACATGGCGAGCGCGTTCGGAGGCGGCGGCAGCCAGACGGCGTTCGGCGCTCGCGCCGGCGCCACGGTGTTGACGAAGGCGACGACCGTGCTTGGCGTGCTGTTCATGCTCGGCGCGATCGTGCTCGGCATCATGGGCCAGCGTGGTCCTGGTTCGTTGATGCGCGGTCTCGGCGGCCCGGCGCCTGCGCCGGTGACGGCACCTCCGGCGTCCGCTCCGGCAACGCAGACGCCAGCGCCAGCGCAGACTCCGGCGGAAAAGGCACCGGCCGCTCAAACACCGGCGCCCGAAACGCCGAAGAAGTAAGTTTGGTTTGTGGCGCAGCCGAGAGGCTGCCCTTCCCCCTCGCGAAAGTGGCGGAATTGGCAGACGCACCAGCTTGAGGGGCTGGCGGTAGCAATACCGTGAGAGTTCGAGTCTCTCCTTTCGCACCAATATTGAATCGGCGGGTCCCCTGCGCCCCGCCTGGCTCACTGCGCTACGCTTGCTCTTCGCTGCTCGCTCCCGCTCCGTTCGCCCTCTGTCGATCCAATCTGTAGCGGCAGTTGTTCCCAGGGCGTTAGATCATCGGCCGTCCTGCCTGAGCTCAAACGGCTGCCCGGCGATGGTGAGCACGACCTGGCGCGCCGGACCATCATTCGCTTGGACGAGCAGGCGGACCTTGCCCTTGCCCGTGCCACTCGCGCCTTCGGCAACCGTGACCCAGCTCACGGTGCTGCTCGCCGTCCAGGCACAACTCGCGTCGGTGGTGACCTCGACGTCGATTTCGTCCGGCCCTCGTCCCGCATGATAGTCGTTCGGCTTGATCTTGTACGAGCATGAACCTTCCTGATGCAACGCGAACGGTTGCTCCGCGATGGCGACGGTCGTGCTGCGCTCGGGCCCACTGTTGGCCTGCACCAGCAGACGTACCGTTCCACTCCCTGTTCCCGTGCTACCGGCGTCAACCGTCACCCACGTCGCATCCGTCCGCGTGGTCCACGTGCATCCGGCTGCGGCCGTCACGTTGATCGTGATCGTGTCGGGTCCTTTGCCCGCGTTGTAGTAAGTAGGTTTGATCGCGTAGGTACATGGCGCCGGTGGCGCGGCGGCTTGCAGGATGGCGACGGTCTGCGACGCGACGGTGATGGTTGCGGTCCTGGCGGACCCGGAATTGCGGCCGATGTTCAGCGTGACCGAGCCGTTGCCCGAACCCACGGAACCGGAGGCCACCTCGACCCAGTTCACGCCGCTTGTCGCGTTCCACGCGCAGCCTTGGCCTGAGGTCACGGTGACGGACCGCTGCCCGCCCGACGAGTCGATCGAGATCTCCGTCGGCGAGACGACGTAGCTGCACGCGGGCGGTGGCGGGCTCGGTGGAGGCGGCGGAGCTGGAGTGGGCACTGGCGCCGGAGGTGTTGGACTCGGTGGCGGAGGCGTCGGCACCGGAGCCGGTGTATCGGCTCCCGCCTGAGTCACCCGCACCGTCGTCTCCCCCACAGTGACCGTACCGCTCCGCGCCTGGCCTGTGTTGGTCGCGATCACGATCCTGACGGTGGCACTGCCGACACCCGAATTCGGAATCGGGTTACCGATCCAGTCCACGCCGCTGCGAGCGGT
>JBKPNQ010000232.1:0-27909 GCA_046732715.1 Acidobacteriota bacterium
CTACGGCACCAGCCTGCACAAGTGGTTGCTCGCGCCGATTGGCACCGGATTCCTCTACGTGCGCCGCGAACACATCGCGGGTCTCTGGCCGCTTCAGCCAGCGGCCGAATCCCAGACCGGCAACATCCGGAAGTTCGAGGAGATCGGGACCCATCCAGCCGCGAACCACAATGCGATTGCCGAAGCGTTGAATTTTCACGAAGGCATCGGCGCCGAACGCAAGGCGGCGCGGCTGCGCTACTTGCGCGATCGCTGGGCGACCCGACTCGCGCGGCAGCCGAAGTTTAGAATTCACACCAGCATGGATCCGGCACAGTCCTGTGCCATTGCCAACGTTCAGGTTCTTGGGATGCCTACTCCGAAAGTCGTGGGGCGGCTCTGGGACAAGTGGCGCATCATCGCCACACCGATCGCGCACGAGGAATTCGAAGGCATCCGGGTCACCCCCAACGTCTACACGACACTCGACGAGATCGACACCTTTGTCACCGCGATGGAGAACATCGCGTCGGCAGGAGTCGAGTAGCAGTCGTCGAGAGTCCGTACGAGCGAGAACGCATGTCGGCAGGCCGAAGGGCGAAACCCCTCGGATCAGAGTGAGACCCTAAAAGTAGATTGTCATGCCGGTGGTCCACATCGACCCTTGATATGAGGGAAGGAAGTGGACGCCTGAGCCGGTATCGGTCATGTGGGACTTCGCAATCGCGCCAGCAATCGTGTCGGATTTGATCGGGTCGGTACCGCCGAATTTGAGAAAGGTGTAGCGGTAGTCGGCGTGAAACGCGGCGCGCTTGCCCATACGCACCTCTGCGCCAAAACCCGCGTGGGTGCCGACCCGTCGTGACGTTGTCGAATCAATGGTCTGTTTCCCGGCGAGCTCCTCGACGGTGTGCGTATACCAGCCCAATCCGCCGAGCACGTACGGCGCGAACGTTCCCGGAATCGGCGACAGCAGCACCGACCCTTGGAGTGGATAGTCGCGTACCTCTTCATTCAGCGTCTGGTTGGTCTGGACACGTCGATCGAGCGACAGCTCGAGTGCGGTCCGCTTCGACAACCACGCCCGAACGTGCCCGCCGGCAAACCCTTCGGCACTGGTGTCCGATTGCACATCGCCGCGAACCATGCTGAAGCGGCCACCGACGCCGATTCCCTGCGCCGCGCACGTCAACGCCGGAGCGACGACGAACACCGCTACGGCCAGTGAGAGTCGAAATCTCTGTGATCGCATTGGGGGAGCACCTCGCGATCGCATATCGGTCGGATCAGAGACAGGCTGTAGAGATCTGTGAATCCCTGATCACTCATCGCTGATCCTGAATCGCTCATCGTCGAATCCCGGATCCCTGAATCCCTGAATCTCCGAGGCCCTGATCGGCGAATCCTGGAATCGAATGGGAACTCGGATCACGCTCCAGGTCGGCTGGACACAGGTCGAGATCTACCGATCCGGGATTCAGGGATTCGGGATTCGGGATTCGAGGATGAGGGATTCGGGATCAGGGATGAGCGATGAGGGATTCAGTGGTCGACCGGAAGCGGAACGCGAAGCACCCTGCGAAAGTGCTGACGTTTAGCCGCGGACGTGCCGCCGGACCATTCCGGCGATACCTCCAGCGCTCCGCTCCCGGTCCACCGCGCCGAGCCCGCGGATTCGCGTCGATGGCGACGCAAACCCGCGAGGGCGGCTCCAGAGACTAGGTCAGGACCTTGATGACAACGCGGCGATTCTGCGCGCGACCGGCCTTGGTGTTGTTCGGCGCGATCGGCTTCTCTTCGCCGTAGCTGATGACGTTGATCTTGTGGAGCGGCACCTGGTGCTGCTCGTAGAGATAGCGCTTCACGCTCTCCGCGCGCTCGAGACCGAGCTTGTAGTTCAAGTCCTTCGCGCCGGCGTTGTCGGTGTGGCCTTCGATTTCGATGTAGGCGCCGTTCGGCTCAGCCTTGAGCTTCTGCACGAGCGCGTCGAGGTCAGCCTTCGCCTCGTCCGGCATCGTCGCCTTCCCGAACTTGAAGCCACTCTTGTCTTCGCTGAGCGTGACCTCGTAGACGAGGCGCTTCGACGCGCGCTCGATTGCGTCAGCGCGGGTGTTGACTGCGTCCGCCGCCGAACGTGCCTCATCAGCACGACGGCCGGCTGCATCGGCGCGCTGCCCCGCAGACTGTGCCTTCTGATCGACTTCGTTGATCCGTCCTTCGTTCTGACGCGTGCGTTCCTGCGTCTCCTCGACGGACTTGGACAACGTTTCGACCTTGCCGTTAACCTCACCAACTTCCGTCCTTACCATCTTCTTCGTCGCGCAGGCGGTGGCGCCGCCGAGCGCGAGCGCAAGAATTGGCGCTGCGACTACGAGCTTCTTCATCTTTGCCTCCGAACGTATATTGCCGAGTGAGCGAGTGAGTAATGACTGGGGTCCAAGCGAACGGTCGGGTCGCCGCTGGCCGAACCAGCCGCCCCGGATGTGTAACCGGCGCGCGCGCGGACGGTGAGCGCGGCATCGCGTGCGCGCACCTCCAGCGGCCGCCATCCCTCGCGCTGGCTCGATGCCTCGAACGCGAGCATGTACTGATGTCGAAGCTCGTCAACGATCTGCCGCGCCGCAAGGCTGGCGTGTGCCGGGGCGCTGGCCACAAACATCTCACCGCCCGTCCACCGCGCGAGATCAGGAAGCGCGCCCGTCATCTCCGGGGGCGTCCCGATCGCTCGGCGTGGATCGTCGATCATCGAAACGACGGCGACGATGTAGACAGGGATGTCGATGCTGCTGGCAAGAGTCGAGACCTGGTCCGACGTCATGCGGCTCCGCGTGTCGATGCCGTCGGTGAGGACGACAACCGCACTCCTCTGCGGAACGCGGCCTTTGCCAGGTCCCTCCGCTGCCACGAGCCTCGCGGTGTCCGCGATCGCGTCATATAGAGACGTCTGCCCGTACGGCGACTGCACGCGATCGAGTGCCGCGTCGAGCGACGCCAGATCAGAGGTAAACGGCGTCACACGGTCGAGGCGCGTGTCGAAACTGAAGAGTGCCGCCTCGTCGCCTGTCTTCAACGCGCCGAAGACGTGCCGCGCTGCTTGCCGTGCGTCCACCGCTTTGGTCCCCACTCGCATGCTGCCGCTGATGTCGAAAAGCATCGCGAGCTTGACCGGCCCATCGGCCTGTGCGCGGAAGTCGAGAATCGGCCGGACCTGCCCGGCTTCGGCTACGATGAAATCCTTCCGCTCGAGGTTTCCAACGAAGCGTCCCTTTCGATCGCGAACAACGGCGCTCACCGACACGACGTCGATCGACGATCGAAATGTGGTGACCGGCGGCTCTTGAGCCGAGACTCGACCGACTATCCCGGGAGTGGGGAGCAGGGACAGCGTCAGCGCCGCGTTCACCACGAGGAAACACCTCGTCATATCCGCGTCTATTCCAAGTAGTTTGCCAAACGGTTAAGTTATTAAGTTGATGGCAGTTATCTCTGCAGATAGATCCTGCAGAGCCCGATAAAACCACAAAAATCGGTAAGAATTACGCGATCGGTGGGTTTGCACGAGTCCATTTTTACACGAGGACTGCAGCAGACTTCTAAGCGTCAAGTGAGAGGGTTGTGTCGACGTTTCGATTACAGAATTCGTGGTTGCAACGACCACTCCGTGGATGGAATCGAGAATTCCAGGAGGGGCAGTAGAATCCTCGCATGACGCCTCGTGCCTCCTCCGCAATTCCGGTCGCGCAGCGTGTGAGTGGCTTCAGCTACGCGATCCGCAACATCGTCGCGGAGGCCCGGAAGATCGAGGCAGCAGGGCGCAAGGTTCGCTACCTGAACATTGGCGATCCGATCGTTTTTGGATTTCGCACGCCGCCACACATGATCGAAGCGGTCGAGCGGGCGATGCGGGATGGCGACAACGGATATGCTCCGTCGGTCGGCATCCTAAAAGCCCGCGAAGCCGTGACGGCCGAGTGCGTTCAGCGCGGCATGCCAATGACGCCCGACCGAGTAGTGGTCACGTCCGGCACGTCCGAAGGGATCGACCTGGCGCTGACGGCCTTAGCCGGACCTGGTGACGACGTCCTGATCCCGGTACCAACGTATCCGCTGTACACGGCGGTGCTGGCAAAGATTGGCGCGAGGCCGGTCTTTTATAGGACCGACGAAAAACGCGGGTGGCAGCCGGACGTCGAACATGTGCGAAGCCTCATCACCCCTGCCACACGCGCACTGGTTGTCATCGATCCCAACAATCCGACCGGCGCCGTGTACTCGCGTGAGGCACGAGCCGCGCTTGTCGATCTCGCCGATAGGCACAATTTTCCACTCCTCGCCGACGAGGTCTACGCCGACCTGGCGTTCGACGGACCAGTGTCAGCTATCGCCTCGCTCAACGAGGACGCACCCGTCATTACGTTTTCGTCATTGTCTAAGGCGTACCTCGCCCCGGGTTGGCGCAGCGGCTGGCTCGCGGTGGGGAAGACGGAACGGCTCGACGACGTGCTCGCGGGAATCAAGAAGCTGGCGGATGGACGACTCTGTAGCACGGGACCAATGGAACACGCACTCGCGGCCGCGCTCACCGGCGATCGATCGCATCAGCAGTCATTCCGGCAGGCCCTGAGCGAACGGGCGGCCGTCACCTACGAACAGCTGAATGCCATCGGCGGCATCACCTGCGTCCGTCCGACCGCCGCGTTCTATGCGATGCCGCGAGTCGAGCTGCCTCAGGGCAAGACCGACGAGGACTTCGTGCTTGGCCTGCTCCGTGCCGCGGGCGTGCTCTGCGTATACGGATCGGGATTCGCCACCGCGCCAGGCGACGGTTATTTCCGCGTCGTCTTTCTCGCCGCGCCGGCCGAGCTGCGCGACATTTACAAGCTGATTGCCGAATTCACGCAAGAGTTCCTGAACGAGCGGACCGCATAAGTGGCCGACGCACGCGCGGACCAGAAGTCACTTGTCTTGTGGAGCATCAGCATGGCCGCACTTGCGGTCCTCGTGCTGTGGTGCGCGTTCCTCGTTCGCGACGTTCTGCTGTTGGTCTACGTCAGCGGTCTGCTCGCGATTGGCTTCAGCCCGGTCGTCCGTCTGATCGAACGGCAGAAGATCCTGCCGATCGGCACCAAGCGTTTTCCACGCTGGGTTGCGATCCTTGTTCTATATCTGATTCTGATCGGCATCCTGACCGGGATCGGTTTCATGATTTATCAGCCGCTGGCCGATCAGGTGCAGCAGTTCTGGGCGGCCTTTCCGGGCATGAACGAGCGTGCTCAGGAGTTTCTGATTCGCAAGGGGATTCTGAAGGAGCACGTCTCGCTGACCGAGGCAGTCAAGCGTGCGCCGACCAGTGGAGGCGGAGAAGCAGTCGGCACCGTGCTCGGCGCCGTTGTCGGCGTTGTCGGCGGACTCTTTGGCCTGCTGACGATCCTCATCCTGAGCTTCTACATCTTGACGGAAGCCGACAGCCTGCAGCGGACAATGCTGCAGCTATTCCCGTCGCGCGACCGGGCGCGCGTCGCCGCGATCAGCCGGGACATCACGGTGAAGGTCAGCGCGTGGCTTGGAGGGCAGCTGCTCCTCGGCGCAATTATCGGGACGACTTCCGCGATCGGCCTGTGGATCCTCGGCATTCCTTTCTTCTACGTGCTCGCCCTCATCTCCGGCATCGGCGAGCTCATTCCGGTTGTCGGCCCGGTCCTGTCGGCAATTCCTGCAATCGCCGTCGCGGCAACGATCTCGATCAAGAAGGTGCTGCTCGTCGTTCTCTTCTTTGTCTTGCAGCAGCAGTTCGAGAACCACGTCCTGGTGCCGAAGGTGATGTCGCGACAAGTCGGCGTGAGTCCGGTCACCGTCATCGTGGCGCTGCTCATCGGCGGCAAACTGCTCGGAATCGTCGGCGCCATCCTCGCCGTGCCCACCGCCGCGATCGTTCAGGTGCTCTTCTGGGAAGTCATCGCGGCGCGAGAAAAACGAATTGATGATTGCTGATTGAGAGTTCAATCAACACTCAGCAATCGAAAATCAGCAATCAGTAATAGAAGAGGATGGCGAGCCAGGGAAAGACGGCGACGGCGAGATAGAAGACGGCCAGGACCGCAACCGCACGATGCACGGACGACAAGTGCAACGCGATCCCGAAGAATCCAGCGGCAACCTTGGCTGTAGCCAGCGCCGCACCCTGACCGATGAGCGACATCAGCCAGCCGATGAGCGGATTCGCTTCGATGTGAAGACCGTAGGTGCTGACGCCGACGTACGTCAGCACGCCGTCGGATGCCTGAGCTATCAGGAATACCAGGAGAGCGATATCACCGAACAGGTCGCGACCGGTGTTTCCGCGCGTGCCCACATTCCCTCCCCAGCTCCGCAAAATCGGTAGAGCGCGCCCGAGCTCCAGTCTGAACCACCTCACAGCGGCAGTTTAGTCAATGCCGATGCCAGACGGCCCGGATAATCGACCAGGCATTTTGACGACTATACTCGGACCATGCGCCGAGACCCGCTTGCCTACCTGGGCGAAGAGCTCGATTCCCTGAAAGAGCAGAATCTATACCGGAACCTACGCATTCTGGAAGACGAGCAGAAAGCCCATACCACCTTCGATCACCGCTCAGTAGTCAACCTGTCGTCGAACAATTATCTGGGTCTCACGACCCACCCCCGCCTTCGGAAGGCCGCCCTCGAGGCGACAGAAACGTTCGGCGTCGGCTCCGGGTCGGTGCGGACGATTGCCGGCACCATGTCGATCCACATGGAACTCGAGCGCCGGCTGGCTGACTTCAAGAAGGTCGAGGCGGTTGTCGTGTTCCAGAGTGGTTTCACGGCGAATGCGGGGACGGTGTCGGCCATCCTTACAAAAGACGATGTTGTCATCTCCGACGAGCTGAACCACGCAAGCATCATCGACGGGTGCCGTCTCAGCCGCGCGACGACCAAGGTGTTCCCTCACAAGGATGTGGAGGCGGCGGGCCGCATCATCGACGGCCTTCCCGCAGCACAGCGCAAGCTGCTCATTACCGATGGCGTCTTCAGCATGGACGGCGATCTCGGCCCCCTGCCGGCGCTGTGCGAACTGGCCGAGCGCACCGGCTGCATCATGATGGTGGACGACGCCCATGCCAGCGGAGTGTTTGGCGCGAACGGGCGGGGGACGATCGATCACTTCGGTATGCACGGGCGCGTGGACATCCAGGTCGGGACACTGTCGAAGGCAATTGGCGCTCTGGGCGGGTACGTTGCCGGAAACCGCAACCTGATCGAGTTCCTGTATCACCGGGCACGGCCGTTTCTGTTTTCGACGTCGCACCCACCCGGCGTCGCGGCGGCGTGCATTGCCGCGCTGGATGTCCTGACGGACGAGCCCCAGATAATGGAACGGTTGTGGGAAAACACACGTTTCTTCAAAGAGGGGCTGCGGCGGCTCGGATTTGACACCGGCATCAGCGAAAGCCCGATCACGCCGGTCATTGCCGGCGACAGCGCCAGGGCAAATCAGTTGTCGGATCGGTTGTTCGAGGCGGGTGTGTTTGCCCAAGCCATCGGCTACCCGACGGTGGCGCGCGACAAGGCCCGCGTCCGCACGATCGTGACCGCCACTCACACGCGCGACGATCTCCAATACGCTCTCGACGCCTTTGCCAGGGTCGGCAGGCAGATTGGCCTCATTTGAAGAGCTCCGCTTCGGATCGCGCGCGCGACCTGTTTGACACCTACACGCGAGATCTGTCGACAGAAGACCTGCAGCGGCTGTTCACCGACGACGCGCGCGACGCCTACCAGTTCTTCACCCGCGGCAAGGCTGACGAGCGGTTCGCCGGAATGCCGTTCTGGAAGAGCGCACCGCTTCGACTGCGTGAGTTCTTCATCGCCTTCACGATGCGCCTGTCACCGGCTCGGCGCGCGCTCTACGTCGGCGCGCTGATTGTCGCGCTGACCGGGATCATTCGCCTCTTCCGCGGTTTTGCGTCGGTCGATTTTCCGTTCGGTGTGCCGTTCCTTCAAGTTGCCGTCCTCATGCCGGTGTGGGTTGACGGCACGCTGGCGCTCATCATCAGCTTCGTTCTCGTGAATCTCCTGGTGCTGCTCGAGGTGGCCGATCGGCTGTCGCTGAAAGGAGAGCTCGAGGTGGCGCGCGAGATTCAGCTCGCGATGCTCCCGAAAGGCACCTACCGCGCGGGAGACATCGAGATCTGCGGGATCACGCGTCCGGCGAATACCGTTGGCGGCGATTTCTATGACGTCCTGCCACTGCCAGACGGACGCATTATCGTCACGCTGGGCGATGTTGCCGGCAAGGGGAGCCCGGCGGCACTGCTGATGGCGCTGTTGCTCGCGGTGCTGCGAACGCTGGTTGACGAAAACCTGGCGCCGCCCGCGCTGGTCGAACGGCTCAACGTTCAAATCTGCCGCCACAGCCCGTCGTCACGTTTCATCACCTTGTTCTATGCGGTCTATTCGCCCTCGACCGGTCTCCTGACCTACGTGAACGCCGGTCAAAACCCGCCGATGATTCGGCGACGCGACGGGCGTTACGAGCGATTGGGCAGCACCGGTGTCGCGCTTGGCATGTTCGATCATTCAACCTTCAGCGCCGTCGACACGACGCTCGCTCCGGGCGAATCGCTGGTGCTGTATAGCGACGGCATCACAGAGGCGGAGGATCCCGCGGGACGTCCGTTCGAAGAATCAGGGCTCGAGCTCGTTGTCGAACGTTACGCGCAGGAAGAACCAGCGGAGATCGGCGTCCAGGTGCTGAAGGCGGTCGAAGCGCACGCCAAGGCGTCTCGATTCATCGACGACCTGACGATTCTTCTGTTGAAGCGCCGCGCGTAGTTAGTTGCCAGTTGCCAGTGGCGAGTGATTGAGTGAACAAACTGGAAACTGGGAACTGGCAACTGGCAACTGGCAACTGGCAACTGATATCTACCTGAACGCAAACACTCGCGTATCTCCCAGGACGGCAAGCGGCGTCAATTGTTGAACGGCTTGCTGCCCGGTCGCCGAGAATCGGTCACGGAAGTCGTCGTACTCACCGGTGTCAACGACGAGCAGTGGTTCGTAGCCTTGTGCGCGGACCGTCGCGAGCGCCTGGTCGAGCATGGTCGGCGAGAGCAAATCCCACCTCAAGGTCGGCCGGTTCGCGTAGTAGCGAATGCTGCCGCTGTGCTGGGCGGCCAGCACGAATGCGTTCGTCGGCATGCGTGTGCGGACGAATTCTCCTGTGAGCGGGTACTTGTGTTCTAGATGTCGAAGATCGAAGACGTGGTTTCTCTGCGCGTAGTGGAGCGACGTGATTCCCACGAGCAACGCGAGAACGGCCGCCGGCGGGCGCCACACCGCAGACAACGCTCGGATGCCGGCAAGCACTGACGCCGTTGAAAAAAAGATCATGATGGGAATCGCGGGCAGTAGAAACCGGGTGTAGAACCACTCGTTCGGTTGAAAGAACAGATACGGAAGATACGCCAGCCAGACCGCAACCGACAACGCGAGCGCGCTCCACGCGAATCGCTGATTCTGTGAGCGCCGCACGATCCAGAGAGGCGCGAGCAGCCAGACCCAAATGAATGGCGTGTGGCTCTTTGTCATCCACAGCGGATACCGACTCAAGTTCGGCACCACGTATTCAAGCGCGAACACGTTCGACGCGGTGCCGTAGCCCGACGCAAACGGAGATCCGTAGCGGACAAATTGGATCCATCCGAGCGCCGCGAGACCCGGCACGATGCCGGCGATGAAGCTGAGCGCACGGCGCATGCGCATCGAGCTGTTCGAAGCAACGGCCACAGGACTGGTTTCGTTCAACCACGTCCAGACGCCGGCGAACGAGCGCGCGAGTGAGCCCTCGCGAGCGGTGCGGGGCTGGCGGGCCCCCGCGAGCGAGCGTGTAGGGGAGTCCAACGGGCGAAGGCCCTCGGAGGAGGACGCGACGAACCCCACGATCAGCGCGAGCGGTGCGAGATTGGGACGGATAAGAATCGCGAGCGAGCAGAGCGCGGCCGATCCGAACGAGCCCGAGGTCGACGCCCGTGAGGCGATGATGAGGGCCGCAAGCCAACAAGCTGCGCAGGGCACATCGCTCATTGGTTGAACCACCTGGTAGAGGAATGTCGGGCTGACCGCCAGGAACAGTGCGGCCCACGCACCGGCCGCGCCGTCCCCGCAGAGCGCGCCGACGCGGGAGGTCGCCCAGATCAGAAGGACACCAAAGATCGGCACGACGACATAGATCGCCTGTTCAGAAACCAGCGAGAACGGCGCGAGGAGCAGCGGCAGCCCCGGCGGATACAGGGGGGCCATCACACCGGGCGACTTCCCTTTGGTAAACCCGAGAGGCGTCAACGTGTATTCGACGTCGGGCCACTGGTACTCGCGGCTGACCGGAATCGTATCCGTCAACCTGCCGTGCGCCAGGAGACGCGCCTGAGCGACGTAGCCGTAGGAGTCCGCCCCGCCGCTGGCGAACGTTCCGAAGCCGATTCCGACCGACAGCGTCCAGATGGCGGCGAGGAGCACGATCCAGCTGGACCCTCGGGACGATTGCGCGCGCGCGCCGAGATGCGTCGAGGCGGCGGCGATACGTGCCCGAGCCGCGGCGGCAACCGCGGCGGCTCCAATCGCCGCGATCGTCGCCGGGCGCTCCCACGACTGGGAGCTGAACCGGAACCCGCCGAGGTAGACCTTGAAACCGCCGGTGACCGCGACGGCGACGGCATATGCGCCGGTAAGCGCCACAGCCGCAATCGCCCACACGAGCCAGCGATCAGGCCGCCTTGTGATTGGTCCCATCGTTCATCATCGGAGCGCGCACCTCTTTCCTTCGGCTTGGCCGGAGGAGGGCTAATATTGAACCGCGATGCCCGCGTTCGTCCCCCGCGTTCTGATCGGTGTTTGCGTCGCGCTCGCGCTGTTCGGGACGGCGTCTCCGGGCAGCACCCAGACCGCGCCCGACGGCGCGGCGACGCTGCTGCGGCGCCTGCAGCAGGCGGCGGCCGCCGGCGATCGGCCGGGGATCCTGGTGCTGGGCCATCCACAGGTCAGCCGTCCCAGCTTCGAGGACTTCGCCAATGTCCTGACCGCGATCCCACCCACGCGGATCGTCATTACCGAACGAGACAGGGCCCCGCTCGACGGAGGGGCCTTACGACTGGTGGTCGAGATCTTCTCCGAACGCGGAATGGAAGGCGTGCTCGGAACGTGGCGAATCGACGCCAGGCCGGGCGCTACGCCGACCGATCCGTGGACAATCGCGGCGGTCAGCCGTCTGTCCGTCGTCACCGGTCTATACCGCCTGTCGCTCAACACCGCAACAGAGTACGACATTCACAATCTGGAAGTGCGCGCGCCGGATATTTCACTCGAGCTGCCGGCCGGTCGCGCATTCCTCGCCTCGACGCCTGACGGACCGACCGCGATCGTGCTGCTCGGCCGCGGCCGGGTCCGATTCAACCCGCCCGATCCGGCCGAACGGACTCAGATCCGGATCTTTTCCGGACGCGACGAGCTGCTCGAGGAAACCGACATCGTGTTCCTGCGGTTTTCGCCGTACGAGTTCGAGACGCTGTTCGATCAGAAGGCGCTGACGAAGCGCATCGTCGACCCGTCGGACCTTCGATCCGCGACCACCGTCTTCAACGATCTGGTCCCGCGATCGCTTCAGATCGATCTCAGCGACATCAGTCGCGATCGCTGGTCACTGACACCAGCCTTCGGGGATGTCATCGCCGAATTCCGAACGAAGCGCTTTGGCACGCTGACGTATGCGCGCTCCGGCGGCGAACCGGAAGACATCGACGTCTTCGATCGAAAACGGCGCCGCAACATTTCGGTCTACACGTCGGCGGCCAAACTCGCCCAGCGTGGCCGCTTCTATTCCGAAGACGAGCGTCTCGACTTCGACATCCTCGCCTACGATCTCGACGTCCAGTTCAATCCCGATCGCGTGTTTATCGAGGGCGACGCGCGGATGAAATTGAAGATCCGATCCGCGGCCACCAGCTCGCTGACATTGAAGCTGGCCGAGACCGTCAACATCCAAGGCGTCTACTCCCCGGACTTCGGACGACTGCTCCATCTTCGCGTCGTCGGACAGAACAGCGTCATCGTTAACCTGCCGGAGGTGCTGGCGCCGGGAACTGAGCTCTGGCTGGACGTTCGTTACAGCGGGCCGGTGGCGCCGCAGACGTTCGATCGCGAAGCGATCCAGGTCGGTCAGGCGCAACCGCCTGTTTCCGAAATTCCCGAGATCCGGCTGCAGACGAACTACCTGTATAGCAACCGGAGCTACTGGTATCCGCAATCGACGGCGACCGATTATGCGACCGCGAGTATCCGGATCACGGTGCCCAACGATTTCGACGCCATCGCAACCGGAGAGCCCGTCGGATCGCCCACCTCGCAGGCGGGCAGCGACAGCCGGCGCCGGAGGACGTTCGTCTTCGAGGCGTCGCGGCCGGCCCGATATCTCGCGATGATCGTCAGCCGGTTCAATCGCGTGGACTCCACGCGCGTCAACGCCGGTGGATCTGATGTGTCGCTCTATTTACAGGCGACGCCGCGCGCGTCAGTGCGTTTGCGCGACGTCAGCGAGCGTGCCGCGGCGGTCTTCTCGTACTATGCATCGCTCGCCGGTGACGCCCCGTATCCCAGCTTTACGCTCGCCCTCGTGGAGAACGATCGTCCAGGCGGCCACAGTCCGCCGTACTTCGCCGTCCTGAACCAAGTGGTCCCCGGATCCACCTTCGTCTGGCGCAACGATCCGGTGAGCTTCGAGAACTACCCCGCGTTCTTCCTCGCGCACGAGCTGGCGCATCAGTGGTGGGGCCAGGCGATTGGCTGGAAGAACTACCACGAGCAGTGGCTCAGCGAAGGATTCGCGCAGTACTTCGCGGTGCTGTATGCCGAGAAAGACGGCAGCGCGCTGCCAAACCTGCTCCGGCAAATGCGGCGAACGGCCATCGATGCGTCCTCCAATGGACCGATCTACCTTGGGTATCGGCTCGGTCATATTCAGGGCGACGATCGAATCTTCCGCGCCATCGTTTACAACAAAGGTGCGATGGTGCTGCACATGCTGCGCCGTCTCGTTGGCGACGAGATGTTCTTTGCCGGAATCCGATCGTTCTACCAGGAATGGAAGTTCAAGAAAGCGGGCACCGATGACTTTCGCAAAGTCATGGAAAAGGCGTCGAGCCGCGACCTCCAGCGATTTTTCGACACGTGGGTGTACGGATTTACGGTTCCGCACGTGAAATTCACGTATCACATCGTCGAAGATGTGGCGACGATCCGCTTCGAACAGCACGCCGACCCGGTCGACGTTCCGCTGACGGTGACCGTGACCTACGCATCGGGAGCAACCGAGAATATTGTCGTCATCCTCGCCGACAAGCACACCGAGCGCACGATTCCGTTGAAGGGACCCGTCCGGACGATTGCCGCCAACGCCGATAACGCAGCGTTGGTGGAAATCGATCGATAAATTGCTGGTTTTCGATTGCTGATTGCTGATTCTGATTGCCCACGGTTGATCGGGAGAGCGCCGGCAATCAGCATTCAGAAATCAGCAAACAGCAATTCGCGGGTGGCCTTCGCCTTTAGTCGGAAGAACCCAAAAAAGGTATGATCGGAGGTCTATGGAAACCGTCACGCTGACGATAGATGGACAGTCGGTTACGGCCGAGAAGGGCAAGACGGTCCTTCAGGCTGCCATCGAGAGCGGAATCAAGATTCCGTATTACTGCTACCACCCGGGACTCGGCATCGATGGGTCCTGTCGTGTCTGCATCGTGAAGATCGAAAAGATGCCGAAGCTGCAGACCTCCTGTTCGACAACGGTGGCAGAGGGCATGGTCGTCTCGACCCAGACACCCGACGTCGTCGAGGCGCGCGCCAGCGTGTTCGAGTTCCTGCTCATCAATCACCCGCTTGATTGCCCGGTCTGTGACAAAGGCGGTGAGTGCCCGCTCCAGGATTTTTCATACAGTTTCGGACCGAACGAAAGCCGGATGGAGTTTCCGCGCCGTGTGTTCGACGGCGAGGGCGTCCGCGCCGATGTCGACTTCGGGCCGACGCTGATGCTCAACCGCAACCGCTGCATTCTCTGCACACGGTGCGTGCGCTTCATGCGCGAGGTCGACACCGACGCGCAGATCAGCATCGCCGATCGCGGGTACGGCAGCGAGATCGCGACGTTCCAGGAGGAAGGCGTGCACTCCTTGCTCTCGGGCAACCTCATGGACGTCTGCCCGGTCGGGGCCATCACGACGAAGGATTACCGGTTCAAGTCGCGGCCGTGGGACAACCCGGAAGCGGTCGATACGATCTGCACGCTCTGCGAGAAGGGCTGCAACACGACCGCCTGGATCAAAGCCAAACCGGAATGGGCCAAGGGAGCGCAGCTGATTCGGACGACGCCGCGATTCAATCCTGACGTCAACGGCTATTGGATGTGCGACATCGGCCGGTTCGACTATCGCTGGATCGAAGGCGAGGATCGACTCCAGCGGCCGCTGGTGCGCGCGGAGGCGGGAACGCTCGAACCAACCGACTGGACGAACGTCCTTACTAAGCTGGCCGACAGGGTCGCGGCCCACGGTGGTACATCGGCGCTGCGCTTTTTCGTGTCTGCGCACGCCTCGCTCGAAGAACTGTTCCTGATTGGCCGGCTGGGCGGAGCGTTCGGCCTCCCTGAAGACGGCGTCGCGGTCAGCTGGCGCCATCGCGAGAAACCACAGCCGTCACGGGTCAAGTTCAAGATTCCAGCGGTCGACGCGCCCAACGTGAATGGCGCCGGCGATCTTGGTTTTCCGGTCAGGGCCTCAGCGAATGGAGCGGCTGACGTTGCCGCCTTCCGCGCCGACGTGGAACAAGGCCGTGTCGGCTCGCTCTACGTCTTCGATCCGGGGCCTGACGGGTACATCGGTGATGTGTCGTGGATCATCGATGCCCGTCGCTCGGGGCGTTTGCCTCTGCTCGTCGTTCAGGGCGTGCTGATGACGGCGTTGGCCCAGGCGGCCGACATCGTGCTGCCCGGCGCGTCGTGGGTCGAGAAGGACGGAGCATTCGTCAACGGGCAGGGCACGCTGCAGGCCGCTTCGCGTGCCATCACGCCACCCAAAGACGCCCAGGAGGACTGGCAGATATTCGTCAATGTTGGCCTCGCGCTCGGCGCCGCGCTGACGTACACGAGCAGCGCCGCCGTTCGTGGGGACTTGGCCGAGGGCCTGAAGGGCAACGAGCGATATGCCGGGCTCAGCACGCTCGCGTTCGCACGCCCGGTGTCGGCACGTCATTGGCTTCAGGCGTCGAACCCGATGGAGCGCTGGAAGTGGGACTTCATGTTCCAGGATCTGCCGCCGGTCAAGTTCGCCGGGACTCCAAGGAAAGTTGCGCAGAACCTGATTCCGCTGCAGCAGGTGGATTGACGCCGGCAGCACTCCGAGGAATGTGAAACGGTTCCTCGTCTTCGCGCTCGTCTTCCTACTTGGCGGGTTGGCTGCCAGTGCACAGCCCGCGCGAACTACCCGTCCGAAAGCGGACGTCGTCCCTCTGGTCGAGGGACCGGCGCGCGCCGGATCCACAGCCCGCCTCGCGCTGAAGGTGTCCGTCCCCGAGGGGCTTCACACTCAATCGAACAAACCCAGAGATCCGTCGTTGATCCCGGCGACCCTCAAGATTGACCCGCCCCCCGGCGTCACGATCGAGGAGATCGTCTGGCCTCCGGCCACGGATCTCAAACAGGTGACCGGCGGCACACCGCTCGCAGTGTTCGAGCGGGAATTCCTGGTTGGCGCGAAAGTGTCGATTGCGCCGACCGCGGCCGTGGGCGATCTCCATGTGCCGGCGAAGTTTCGATATCAGGCCTGCGACGTCAACCTGTGCTACCCGCCCGCGACCGCCGACGTCGATTGGGTCGTGCACATCGTCCCGCCGAAGGCGGCCGCGCGGCCCGACCCTGCCCAGAAGACGGTGTTTTCGGTCATAGCGTTCGGGACAGGGGAGAAACCGACGACCGAGAGCACGAAGCCTCCGGCACCGTCACCTATCATCGCACCGCCTACGCGCGACGATGCATCGCTGCTGGACGATTTCGTGGTCGCTGGGATCAGCGGCGGATACATGAACACGTCGGAGTTTCTTGCCTTCATCAGAAACGCGGAGGCCGGTGTGAAGCCGCGTGGCATGTTCGAGGGCCGCGGCCCGCTCGCGATTCTTTTGCTCGTCCTCATCGGCGGCCTGGCGCTCAACTTGACCCCATGCGTCCTGCCGATGATTCCAATCAACCTGGCGATCATCGGTGCCGGCGCCCAGGCGCAGTCGCGCGGACGCGGCTTTCTTCTCGGCTCGGCCTACGGCGGCGCGATGGCTTTCGTGTACGGCGTGCTTGGTCTCGTCGTGATCCTGACCGCTGGCACGTTCGGCACGATCAACTCTTCACCGTGGTTCAACCTCGGGATCGCAATTCTCTTCATCGTCCTGGGATTGGCGATGTTCGATCTCCTGTTGATTGATTTCTCGAAGTACTCGACGCGCCTTGGCGCCAGCGGCGCACGCGGCAGCGTGATGCTCGCGTTCACGATGGGTGCGGTCGCCGCGCTCCTCGCCGGCGCATGCGTCGCTCCGGTCGTGATCCAGGTCGTACTCTTCTCGAGCAATTTGTACGCCACCGGAACCCGCGTCGCCCTTGCGCTGCCGTTCATCCTCGGTATCGGCATGGCCATCCCGTGGCCGATCGCGGGCGCAGGAATCGCGGCGCTGCCCAAACCCGGTCAGTGGATGGTGCGCGTCAAGCAGGCCTTCGGCGTCTTCATTCTCGCGACTGCGGCGTATTACGGCTACGAGGCGTATTCGATCTTCTCGAACCGATGGGTGGATCCGGCGGCGGTGACATCAAGCGTGCAGGAGCAGCTCAAAGCCGGATGGCATTCATCGCTCGCCGAAGGGCTCGCCGTCGCGAAGCGTGACAAGAAGCCGGTACTGATTGACGCGTGGGCCACCTGGTGCAAGAACTGCCTGACGATGGACAAGACGACGCTTGCGAGTGAGGACGTGAAACAGGCCGTGTCAGGCTACGTGAAGATCAAGTTCAGGGCGGAGGATCCGGATTCGGAGCCGGCTCAGTCGATACTCCAGCGCATCTCCGCCACCGGTCTGCCTGCGTACGCGATCCTCAAACCAAAGAATTGACTTTTCTTACTTTGTCGCGACGCCAGCACCCCGCGACCTGTGCCTCCAACTTCGTCGCTCGGCGCTGATCGACCAACGGTACGTTCAGTCGACGGCTCGGTGGCGCGCGACGCGCACTTTCAGCGCCGCCGGCAAGATCCTGACGTCGATCCGGCGCTCGGCGACCCCCAGCTCGCCATCGACGTGAAATTCCATCGTGCCCTCGGTTTCGATCACCGCCCGCGTCACACGCTTCATCGAGACACTCCGCGCACGATCTGCGGTTCCTTTCGCCAGGTGCCGCGCATCCCAGAATCTCGCAAACAGGGGACGATATTCGACGATCGCCGCATCGAGCAGGCCGTCGTCGAGCTCGGCCAGCGGCGCGATTCGCGCGCCGCTGCCGTACTCGCGGCCGTTAGCGAAGGCGATGAGCAGCGCACGCACCCGACGCCGATCGCCGTCGAGATCGATCGAGTACTCGGCGCCCGCGTATCGGCAGCCTTCTCGAAGACCGATCATGATGTAGGGCAAAGGACCGCGGCGACCCGCCCCTCGTGCGTTGAAAAGTCTGGCGATACGGGCATCGAATCCAATCCCCGCGATGTTGAAGAAGGCACGGTTGCCCATGAGGCCGGCGTCGATGGTGCGCGTTTCCCCGTCGAAGGCAGACGCGAGTGCCGCGAGCGGATCGTGGGATGCGCCGAGCGCGGCTGCCAGTCCGTTTCCCGATCCGGCTGGCACGAGCCCCATCGTTGTGTTCGAGCCAATTAACGCGGCACCTGTCTCATTGATCGTGCCGTCACCCCCCCACACGATTACAAGATCGACATTGGCGGCGGCGCTGGCGGCAGCAAGCTCGCGTGCGTGACCCGATCGCTCGGTCAAATGAATGTCGGCTGACAGTCCGCGCCGGCGCGCTTCACTGTGGACGAGATCGATTCGACGCTTCGCCGCTGATGAATCGGCGCCCGCCCCCGAGATCGGATTGATGATCGCAACGATCGACATCGCGTTTGATGTTTTGCAACGCTCGACGAGTGAGAACCTTGTTATAGTAACGCCACACACGTCATCGCTCCGGAGACTGCATGAAAAGTCTGACGGTGCGCTGGACACTGACGGCTGTGGTCATCGCAGTCTTCAGCGTGGCGGCGTACTTCGTATGGACCAGCGAATCGCAAGCACGACGAAGCGTTGACGATGCTCGGGCTTTCGACCAAACCGCGGTTGAAATTGAACGGACGGTTCGCGATCTCGGTGTCGCACAACAGGCATATGTTGCGGCTGGCCAGGGAATCGATTTCTGGATCGCGAAGGTGTCCGCGTCGACGGTAGCGGTAAAGCGGCAGCTCGATTCCCTGCGCTCGCTCGCGACCGCGCCTGCCGGCCAATCGGCGTTCGACAACGCGTCGAGCGCTCTCCAGGATTTCGAGCAGCTGGATCGACGTGCGCGCGATTACGTGCGCAACGGTCAGAAACTTCTCGCGTCCGATCTGATTTTTGCCGACGGCCTGGAGATCGTCGGAGCGATCACGGTCTCGATCGATCAGGCAAGGACCGAGGAACTCGCGGCACGTGATTCGATCGTCGGAAGCACGAGGCGCGCCGAAGCGCTGGCGGTCGCTGGTGCAGTCGCCATTGCGTTGGCGGCGATGCTGATGCTGCTGCCGACGCAAACGCCCACGGCGGAGAGCGCCGCCCGCGAGGTTCCAGCCGCTCCGCTCATGTTGTCGATCGATCCGCCCGAGCGGTCTCAGCCAATCGATTCAGCGCCTGCGGTGACGGTCGCATTCGAGAACCAAGCTTCTTCACCGGCAACGGTCGATCTCGATTCGATCGCATCGCTCTGTTCGGATCTCGCCAAGGTCGTCGACACGCACGCGTTGCCTGCGCTCCTGGGCCGCGCCGCGACGGTGCTCGGTGCGCCCGGAATCGTCCTGTGGATCGCCGATCCGGACGGACGCGAGTTGACCCCAATCGTCACGCACGGCTACTCCCCGCAAGTCGTCGTCCGGCTCGGAACTATCCTGCGCGATGCGGAAAACGCAACCGCCGCCGCGCTCCGCACCTCGCTGCTGCAGACGGTCGCGACCGATGCCGTCTCCAACGGCGCGATTGCGGCGCCGCTTGTCACGCCGGGAGGCTGCGTCGGGATCATGGCCGCCGAAGTGCAGCATCACGGTGAGAAGGATCCGTCGAAGCTGGCGGCCGCCACGATCATTGCCGCCCAGCTGGCAACACTCGTGGGGCCGCCCTCGACGCGCGCGCAGGCCCGCGCCGACGCGGGGTAAGCATCAGTTTCCAGTTGCCAGTTTCCAGCCTGCGCTGGCGAGCGCCCAAGTGCACGCAAGTCGACGGACGGCCAGCTGCCGGCCCTCCTACCAATCCCGGCACAGATCCCGGAATCGCCAGCAGCCCACGGCCAGCAGCCAACACTAGATAATCGTTCGCGTCGTCCGTTTCGGTCGAAGCGTTTCTGCCTTTCCTTTCAGCGTCGTTGTCTTCTTGTCGCGCACGATTCCGACGGTGAAGTCGTCACCGTCCTGCAGGCTTTGAATGCGACGGCGAAGATCCGATGGCGATGTCACATCCGTCCCGTTGAATGACGTGATGACGTCGCCGGCCTTGATGCCTGCTTTTGCCGCCGCGGAGTTGTCGGTGACCGACGTCACGAGCACGCCGTCCTTCGTACCAAAATACTGCGCTAATTGATCGGAGAGGTCGCCGACGGTGATGCCAAGACTGTTCCCCGACCGCCAGACGAACGTGTCGAAATCTGGGAACGCGGGAAAAGCCGGCGGGGCCGGCGGCTTCGGTGCGGCAGGAGGCGCCGGCGCTGCTGGTTTCGGAATGTCGAACGCCCAGTCACCGGTAAAATCCCGCAGCACACTGACTTTGTCGCCGTCACCGTAGTACCTGAATCCGCCGCCTTCGCGTGGCTCGATGGTCAGATTCAGCTTTTGGCCATCGCGCATGACCGAAGTCTGGACCTTCCGCCCTGCTGGAGTCTCCTGGACCAGCCGGGTGAAGTGACGGACGCTGCGAACCCGCTCTCCGTCGAACTCCAGCACGACGTCGCCCGCCTTCAGGCCAGCTTTGGACGCGGGACTGTCTTCAGCCACTTCCTCGATGATGACGCCGGCCGGTGCGGCCAGCTTGCTGGTTTTGGCGTCACTCTCCTCGACGTCACGGATCGTGACGCCAATCTGGCTGCCTCGGCCGCCAAGAATCTGCACAGCCTTCGGCGTCACCACCTTTGTTGACGACTGCGCGTGCGCCGGGGGAAGAATGGCCGCGCCGCTCCCGGCGGCCACCACCAGTGCCACGGCTGACGCCGCGCATTTCCATGCGTTCATAAGTCTGAACCTCCGATTTGTAAGCGGATCGAGACCGTCGAAGCCCGGGCACGAATCTTGGTGGAACCCTGCAGAACCTTGTAGAACCCTGAAGAACACCGGTAGAACTCTGCAGAACCCGGAAAACCCTGTAGAAGGGGCTCCAACCTTCCGAAAAGTGAGACGTGGCCCTCTAGCAAAAGGTTGTGCCCTCCGCGGTGCGCCGGATGACCCGGCCCCGCTGACGGGCCAGAGCGCCTGCAAAGGGATGAATCGCCTTCATGATCCTGATTTCAGCTGCCCTTCTGGGTATGACCCTGCTCATGACTCCCCAGGGGGCAGACCAACGAGCGGAGGCGGAACGGATGGCAAAGTCCGGCAACTACGCCGCCGCCCTGAAGCAGTTTCAGGCGATCGCCGCGGCCAATCCCGATGACATCGAGGCGCGGTTGTGGATCGCGCGGCTCCATGCGCAGATGGGACATCCTGAACACGCGGTTGACGTCTACAAGTCGATTCTTGCGGTGCAGCCGCAGCACCTCGAGGCTCTGGTGGGTGTCGGCCAGTCGCTGGTGAAAGTCGGGCGGCTCGCCGAGGCGAGCGATGCGCTGAATCGCGCCGAGGCGCTGGCCGCCGAACGCCCGACGGTTCTTGCCGCGCAAGGACAACTGCATGAGGCGGCGAATCGGACGACGCTGGCGCTCGCGTATTACGAACGTGCCCTGGCACTCGATCCGGGAAATCCAGAGATTCGCGGCATGGCCGATGCGCTTCGCGCCGAACGCGGCCATCGCGTCGAACTCGACTACGACTTCCAGCATCTCAACACCGACGTCGACGATTCACACGTCGGCACGTTCGAACTCAACGCACGCGCGGCCGATCAGCTCCGGATCTTCGGGCGAGGACAGGTCGAGAGCCTGTTCGGTGTCACCGATGAACGCGCCGGAGGCGGGCTCGAGTGGAGCATGACGCGGCAAGCGACGCTCACGTTCGGAGCGATGTTTGGATTCGATGATCCCGTGTACCTTCCCGAGTCGGATGTGTTTGTCGAAGTGGCGGCGCACCAGCGTCGCGCACGCTGGGGATTTCTCGTGCAGCGCGCCGTCTTCGAGGACTCAGACCTGTGGCTGATCGGTCCTGAACTCACCGTCAGGCTGACCGACGGCGTCGATGCGTCGATCGACTACTTCCATGGCCAGACCACGCTGGAAGGTGTGCCGAACGACGTCGGCACCGAAACCGTCGCGATTCGAATCAGCGGCCCGGTATCGAAGCGCGTCCGTCTCGGCGCCGGCTTCACCCACGGCATCGATCGCCTCGATTGGCTGACCAGCGATCGCATCACTTTCGAGTCGGATACATTCGCGCTCCGCACCACCTGCTCGTTCTCGCCCTTTGTCGCCCTCGAGTTGGGCTACGACTTTCAGTCCCGCCCCGACGACGTCAAGGTGCAGCGCGCGCGGGCCGGGCTCACCTATCGCTTTTAAGCCACACGCCGAACACCTCTGAAATCAGTCGCCACCGGTCAACACCGGTAAACACCGTCAGATTCTTCAGGGTGGTTCTGTCTTCCTCTGGGGCCGTTGATTCGGTCGTTGTTGGCCGGTGTCCTTCTGTGGCGTCAGGCCGTCCCCGTCCATGGACGGTTGTTCAGGGCACCATGCGCGTTTTTGCTGGAAGATTCGTGTCCGCTCGCGGCACAGCCTTTGATGTAACCGTCTACGTCGCGCGGAATCAACGGGGTGCGTAACTCAGGCAGGCGCTGGCATCGCCGCATCCCGTCGTAAGTCAGGCCGATTCCGCGCGGCTTTTTTGTCTCTGGAGGGTCGCCCATGCCGAAACGTGTCGCGTGTCTGATCGCCCCGCTTGCTGTCGCGGCCGCGCTGTCCGGCTGCGCACTGCATTCGCCGAGCATCGCCGAGCTGAAGTACAACCCGGGCAGGTATCAGAATAAGACTGTCGCGATTAACGGCGTGGTCACGAGTTCGTGGGGAGTTCCGCTGGTACCATTCAAGCTCTACAAGGTTGATGATGGCACCGGGGAAGTGACGGTCATCTCGCAAAACGGGCAGACTCCCACCAAGGGTGCGCACGTCAAGGTGAAGGGTCGCGTCAACGACGTGGCGACATTCGGCGGACAAGCCGTCGGCCTGCATCTCGAGCAGCGGGATATTTCGTTCAAGCGGTATTAAAGACGGGCGGCGGATCTTTCGTGCGAAGATCCGCCGTTCATCCCTCACGCGGTTATCCGAACCGCGACCGCCGTCATGTCATCGTTCGGCGGGGTCTCCCCTCTCCACGCGTGAACCGCGGCAAAGATTCCCTCGACCACACGTGCAGCGGGCTGATCGCGCACGCCAGCAACCACGTCGATCAGTCGCGCCGCGGTGAACTCTTGCCCGTGTGCATTCATGGCCTCGAACACACCATCCGTGCACAGCACGAACAGATCGCCGGCGTGCAGCGCGTAGGTGATTTCGTCGTAGGTCGATCCCTGGAACGACCCGAGCGGCACACCTGGCAGCTCGATTTGCGCGCAGCCCTCCGCTGAGCACCGGATCGGATACGGCAATCCGGAATTTGCCAGCGTCAGGACGCGCCGCTTGAGATCGAACACGGTGTAGCAGAGCGTGCAATAGTACTCCTCGAGTTGACGCTGCTGAAGGATCGTGTTGATCGACGAGAGGACGCTCGCTGGACTCGACCGATCCGGCAAATAACGGCGACGGAACGTCCGGCCGCGAACCAGTTCGGCGGCAAAGGCGCCGTAAAGCGCGGCGGGAACGCCCTTGCCAGACACGTCGCCGACGGCGACGACGAGCGTATAGGCTTCGGGCGAAAGGTAGTCGTGGAAGTCGCCGCCGACTTCGCGCGCCGGCGCAAACGATGCCGCGACGTCGATGCCTTTCAGCCGCTTCGGCGGGCCGGCGGGAAGCAGCGCCGTCTGGACACGCTGGGCGAAGCGCAGTTCCTTCTCGAGTCGTTCTTCGTTCGCACGCACGGTTTCGTACAACCGCGCGTTCTCTATCGCCACCGCCGCCTGGCCGGCGAGCAAGGTCAGGATTTCCACATCGCGTTTGCTGAACGCATCAAGCTCCGGGCTCTCGAGATCGACGACGCCGATGCATCGGTCCTTCAGAAGCAGCGGGATGGCGAGCTCCGACCGGACGTCGGGCACGAGCTTGATGTAGCGCGGATCCTGCGAGACATCCGACACGAGTACTGGCTCGCGATGGAGCGCCGCGTAGCCGACGAGCCCTTCGCCCAGCCGGACACGAGGCACTTCGACCTTCTCGCCGTACTGCAGCGCCAGCTTCATCTCCAGCTCGCCAGCATCGTTCAGCAGGAGGATGCCGAACGTGCGGTAGTCAATCACCCGCTTGGTCAGCTGCGCGATTCGGGAAAACAGTTCGTCCAGATCGAGGACCGCCGCGACGTCGCGACCAATTTCGGCGAGCGTCTCGAATGCTTCCGCGTCGCGCCGGCTGCGATCGAACAACTGCGCGTTGACGAGGGCAACCGCCACGTGCGCGCCGAACTGGCGGACGATAGCGACATCGTTGAGCGAAAACTGATCGCGGTTCCGGCTCAGAATATTGAGCGCGCCAATCGGCCGCGACTTGTGCATCAAGGGCACCACGATTTCCGAGTTCATGCCGGGAACGAATTCGACGTAACGCGGATCGGTCGTCAGGTCGTTGATGAGCACCGGCAGCTCGGTTTCGACCGCCACACCCACGAGACCTTTGCCGAGCTTCAGGCGGCGCGGTTTTTCTGCGTCCGGATAACCCACGGCGTAGGCGATGCGCAGTTCACCGCGCCGTTCATCGAGCAGATAAATCGCCAGCGCCTCGAACGCGATCAGTCGTCCGATCAGCCGCGGAATCTGGCGAAGCAGATCGTCGGGATCGAGGACGGCGGCAACCTGGCGGCCCAGATCGAACAGGGTAGTGACGAGTTCCTGCTCGGACGAGGTCGGGGGCTCTTTCGGAGGGTGGTCCGCCGGGGTTTCACCCGTTGGAAATGCCTGGCTCACGTAGACGTGTCGTCCTTCTGCAGCGAGAAATACCGATTATACTGCGCGAAGCGCCGTGGCCCATCCCGCGCCCGCGCTCGCACATCGAGGATCATGGAACTGTCCCTGCCGCTTGACTACAGTGCAATCGAGCGAATTCTTCCACATCGCTATCCATTTCTGCTCGTCGACCGCGTCACCGAGTTCGAACCCGACAAGCGCATTGTCGGAATCAAGAACGTCACGTTGAACGAACGATATCTCTCGCACCAGCCGGGCGGACCGCCGGTGCTTCCTCCGACGATCCTGACCGAAGCGGTGGCGCAGGTCGGCGCCATCATGATTCTGGCAAAGCCGGAGAACCGCGAAAAGCTGATCTACTTCATGGGGATCGAGCGCGTGCGATACCGCCGGCCCGTACATCCAGGCGATCAGGTCGTAATCGAAGCCATGGTCCGTCGGCTGCGCAGCCGCATGGGTGTCCTTCGCGGGATCGCACGCGTCGAAGGCCGCACCGTGGTCGAGGGCACGATGACGTTCGCGCTCGGCCCGCGCAGCGAAGGCGCGCAATCGATCAGCGCACAACCATGACGACCATGCCAATCTTGACGCCGCGCGACGCCCACGTCGCCCACTTCGTGTCCGGGTGGTAGTAACGCCACGCGTCCAGGAGAGCCGGAGCGAGCACCAGCGCGCCGATCAGCCGTTCGTCGACGCGCGCCGAGGCCGCCATCCCTCGTGTGTCGCGCTCGTCAGGGCCGGTCTTGGCGAACGCCGCGCCGGCGTAGGCGACCGACGCCAGGACGTTAAACGCGAATACGCCCTTCTTCATCGGCGCCTGCTGGGCACGCAGCGCAGGCGTACGCGTCAGGAGCCACTCGTTTTCGGCGTGCTGCATCCAGAATCCGGCGGAAGAAATGATGAATTCCTCGTGCAACGGAAGACCGCTGCGGTGCGTGATCGCAAAAAACGGAATACCGTGAAAGTCGACTTTTCCCAAGCCAGGCTTTTCGCCAAACGCCAGGTTGGCGATCACGTGGCCTGTCTCGTGCGCCACAAGGCCTATAGCGGCGCCTGTCAGGAAAGAGGCAACCTGTTTCCCCGTTGACGGTGAATCGCCCGGCTGAGCTTCGGGGGCGTCCTGGGCCGATGCTGTGGTCGAAACACAGCCAATCAACAGAAAACACAGGAGTACAGCAGCCGCCTTGGAATACGATCGCGGATCCCGAGACGATACGGCACAGCCGTTGCTGGTGTCATGGCGGGGTTGAGTCGAACGCGCCGCACGAACGCTCGCGGCAAGGAGAATGGACATGCTCGAAACGATTGCGATCATCCTCATTGTGCTGTGGTTGCTTGGGATGGTCAGCGGGTACACGCTCGGAAACTTCATCTACGTCTTGCTGGTCATCGCCATCGTGCTGTTCCTGGTGCGCTTGATCAGCGGCCGGAGAGTCTGACCGATTCTTGGAGATAGCCGAGCATCCGCGAGGCAACGGAGATCTCTCACCACAGAGTAAGCAGAGTAAACGGAGAATACAAATTGTTCTCGGTTCACTCTGAGCTCTGTGGTGCACCTTCTCGCTGCCTCTGGCGTCTCCGTTAACCCGACGACGTCCGTTAACGCTCCGCCAGCGACTCCTGCGGCTCGAGGACCCGGCGCGCCACCGACGGACCTTTGCCCCAGCGAACCACCGCGACGCCGGCGAAGACGAGCCCGGCAGCGAGAGCCATGCGCGAGTCGAACGATTCGTGCAGCAGCAGCACACCCAGCGTCACCGCTATCACCGGGTTGATGTAGGCGTAGAGCGACACAAACGACACGGGAAGGTGGCGCAGCGCATAGTTGTACGCAACCAGGCCGCCGATGGCGCCGACGGTCGCGAGATACAAAAGCGCCAGCGTCGTGTCCGTCGTGAACGAGAGATGCGACCACTCGCCGAGAAGAGTTCCGGCGAAGGTCATGATGAAGCCGCCGGCGAGCATCTGGCACGCGGTCAGCGCGAGAACATTCTCCGAGCGGGTGTGCCGCCTCGAATACGCTGACCCCAGCGACCACCCGATCGACGCGATCTGCAGCGCGATCACGCCAGCGAGAAATCCATGACGCCTCGTCGCGTGAAGCGTCAGATCAGGCCACACCAGGACGACAATGCCGGTGAAGCCGAGGATGAGGCCGGCAATCACATTCGGCCGGAGACGCTCGCCATCTGGCAGGGCGGCCTCGACGGCCGCCATCCAGAACGGATTCGACGCCACGATCACCGCCGCGAGACCGCTCGGCACCCACTGCTCGGCGACGACGACCCCGCCGTTACCAAGACCCAGCATGAGGAACCCGAGCAGCGCAATGCCTCCCCATCGAGTAGGGCCGGGCAGGCGCTCTCCGGTTGCGACGACGTAGGCGGCGAGCAGCGAACCGGCCAGGAGCCACCGCAACCCGCCCATCAACATCGGCGGCATCGTCTCGAGGGAGACACGGATCGCGAAATACGTCGTCCCCCACACGATGCAGACCGTGATCCACGAGAAGTATGCGAGGCGGCGCTCGCGAGATGTCGGCGATGTCATGGGGCCGACGCCGGAACCGGAGGGAAGAGTTGCAGTGACATCGGCCTATGCATTTGGTGAATTGGTGGATTAGCGATTGGGCTTCGCACGTGCTACCGCGCGTGCGGTAAAAGCGCGGCGGTAGCCGCGCGATGCAAATTCACCAACTCACCAACTCGCCAATCCACCAAATAATTATGAGGCTCACGCCGGATCGGGTACAGCCAACTTTGGCTTGGACCATCAGCGGGCTACAAGGTTCTACTGGGTTCTGCATGGTTCATTCCTTGGTTCTCCGTGGTTCTTTTGGCGGCGGACCTCGTGGAATCAGAACGAACCCTACAGAACCCCGCAGAACCTAAGAGCCTGTAACAGAACCCCATTTGGCAACGGTCGGGTAGGTGTCTTCCTGGCGGGTTGGTAAACACTGCGCGACTTATGGGGAGTAACTGTCGCGGACAGACGGGACCGTCCAGTAGAGCTTCGTCGACGTTATGCCAACCGCCGAAATCCTCTACCAGTCTTATCCGCGGGTTCGACGTCAGCTCGAATCGGTAAGTTGGCCTCGTCTGATCTGACGGAGGAGCCAGGCCTTCGCCGTCTTCCAGTCCCGCATGACGGTCTCCGGCGAGACGTTCAAGACATCTGCTGTTTCGTCGACGGTCAGGCCGCCAAAGAATCTCAACTCCACGACCTGGCTCATACGCGCGTCAAACGTCGCCAGTACCCCGAGTGCATCGTTGAGGGCGACGACGTCGCAGTCCTTCGAGTCCGGCAGCTCCTGTACGTCATCGAGACTCACATGAACCGCACCGCCACCACGTTTCTGGCGCTGCCGGTTGCGGGCGAACTCCA
>JBKPNQ010000233.1:0-34535 GCA_046732715.1 Acidobacteriota bacterium
GTCCCCCCTTCCTCCAGCAGCTCCGGCTCCGTCCCAGCGACAAAAATCGGCTGATGAATGGTCAGAGCCACAGTGCTGAATGGCTTCGGCACCTGCGTGCGGTCCCAGCTACCCATCGACCAGTAGCGGTTGGCCTCGGCATGAAACGGCAGGATGGGGCTGCCGGTCGCGCCGGCCAGCCAGACCGCGCCGGGTTGCGCGACGCGTGCCGGACCGCGAGGACCGTCTAACGTAAACGCGACTGGACGGCCGCGCTCGATCTGCCGCTTCAACTCCAGCAGCGCGCGCGCGCCACCGCGCGACGAGGAGCCGGCCGCAGCGCCAAATCCGAAGCGCTGGATGATGCGCGAGATCCACTGTCCGTCAAAGTTTGCGCTGGCCATGACGACGATGCCGCGGTTGCGGAAGACCCAGGTACCGGAAAGGATGCGGCCGTGCCAGAAGGCCATGATCGGCGGACGGCCAGATCGGATGGCTTCGTCGTAGTAGTGATCACCTTCGACTTTCCAGGTGATCGTGCGGCAGAGGCCAGCGATGAGGGGAGACGCTGTGGCAGCAATCAGGCGGGTCTGGAGAAGTTGCGTGCGGGTCAGCAGCTTGATGTCTTGGTGCATTCAGCCAGCATTTCTCACGGCTCGGGGGGCGCTTCCTTGTCCCTTGTCTGCTTTTCTCACTGCTCGCGGGGCCCCACTTCTCTCAATGCGCTCGGGGCCCCACCCCCGAGCGCTGCCGCTTCGCGCGTCGCGCTAGCGGCGGCTGAAGGCTCTCGCTCGCTCTCGCTCGGGGGCGCCGCTCCGCGGCGCTTCGCTCCGGCCCCTCGCTCGGGCCGCAGGCGCTCCTACATTCCCTCGTACTGCGGACCGCCCTCGCCCTCCGGCGGCACCCAGTCAATGAGCTGATAAGGGTCCATGATGTCGCACGTCTTGCAGTGGACGCAGTTCGAGGCGTTGATTTGCAACCGCTTCCGGCCGGTGCCGTCGCCCATGTCGATCATCTCGTAGACATTGGCCGGGCAGAATCGCGTGCAGGGATTGCCGTATTCGATGCGACACCGCGTCCCACACACGTCGGCGTCGTGCACAATCAAGTGGGAAGGCTGATCCTCAGGGTGACGTGTGCCCGAGTAATGGACGTTCGTCAGCTTGTCAAAGGTGAGCTGTCGATCGATCTTGGCCGGACGAATGGGTGAATCGGGATCGGGTCGATCGCTGGGATAGTACTCGTCCAGCTTCGCGATTTGCTCGTATCCCGCGTGCGCCGGCATCGGATCGCGGTACCACCAGCCGCCAGTCACCAGCGACAGGCCTGAATACGCCAAACCTGCCATCAGTCCATAGCTGAAGCTTTGATGGACGTTGCGCACGGGATACAACTCGCGGCGGACGTCGCTTCGATCGATCGCGTCTGCATAACGCTTCAAACGAGCTGCACTCGTATCACCGGCACGAACGGCGTCATACGCACTCTCCGCTGCCAACATCCCCGTGCGCATCGCCAGATGAATGCCCTTGAGCCGCAGCGAGTTCAGGAAGCCGCCGGCGTCACCGGCGATCAGCAGGCCGTCGGCGTAGACCCGCGGAATCGTGTGCCATCCGCCCTCAGGGAGCGCCTTGGCGCCGTATCGAACGAGCTGCCCCTTCTCGAGCAGAGACGCGACGAAGGGATGCTGCTTGAAATGCTGGAACGTGATGTGCGGATCGAACATCGGATCGCGGTAGTCGAGGCCGCTGACGAAGCCGACCGACGTCAGGCCGTTCGGCATGACGTAGATGAAGGCGCCGCCGAACTCCTCCTGCCGAAGCGGGTACCCCATCGTGTGCATGACGGTGCCGGCGGGCAGGCGGTCCGCGGGAATCTCCCACAGCTCCTTGATGCCAATGGCATAGAGCTGCGGCGAGCGGCCGGCGTCGAGCGCCAGGCGACGGACGACCGCCTTCGTCAGGTTGCCACGGACGCCGTCGGTGAGAATCGTCACCTTCGCACGAATGTCGACGCCAGGCTCGAAGGTCGATTTGCGCTCGCCGTGTTTTCCAATCCCGCGATCGCCGGTGCGGATGCCGGCGACTCGATCGCCGTCGTAGAGCACCTCGACACCCGGGAACCCGGTGAAGATGTCGATGCCCTCGCTCTCGACAAGCCCGCCGAGCCACTTCACGAAACGATTGAGCGAGATGATGTAGTTGCCGTGGTTTCGCAGCGGGGGCGGAATGATCGGAAACGGCAGCTTGCCGGTGCGGGTGAGGAAGTAGACGTGGTCGTGATGGACGTCGGCCGCAAGCGGAGCGCCCTTCGCCTTGAAGTCCGGGACGAGCACGGCGAGGGCTGACGGATCGAGCACCGCGCCCGACAGCATGTGGGCGCCAACCTCACGCGCCTTCTCGAGCACGGCGATGGCGAGCGGCTCGCCACCCTTGTCTCGTTGCAATTGGGCCAGACGAAGGGCAGCCGACATCCCGGCGGGGCCGCCACCCACAATCAAAACGTCGACGTCTAGAGTCTCGCGAGTTGACAATGGGCTCGACTCGGTATCAGTTGCCAGTTACCAGTTGCCAGTTAGAAGAAAGGTGACAAGGATTGTTCCTTAAACTGGAAACTGGAAACTATCTCCTTCTTTAAACTGGAAACTGGAAACTGGAAACCGGAAACTGGAAACTATTTCTTTAATTCAGCGACAATCGCCGGCACCACTTCGAACAGATCGCCCGCGATACCGAAGTCGGCGATCTCAAAGATCGGCGCTTCAGGATCTTTGTTGATCGCCACGATCGTCCGCGAGCCTTTCATGCCGACGAGGTGCTGGATCGCGCCGGAGATGCCGAGCGCCATATACAACTTCGGCGCGACGGTCTGTCCCGAGCTGCCGATCTGGCGATCCATCGGCAGCCAGCCAGCGTCGCAGATCGGGCGGGATGCGGCGAGTTCGGCGCCGAGCGCCTTCGCCAGCTCCTCGGCGATCTTCAGATGCTCCTGTCCCTTGATGCCGCGACCGACCGACACGATCCGCTCGGCCTGCGACAGATCCACCGCTTGTTTCGCCTCCTGGAATGGCGCCTCGGGCTTCTGCCGTATCGCCGACGCATCAACGGTGACGCTGACTTTGCGGACTGGTGCGGGTGATGCGCCACGTGTGGCGGCATCGGCGCGAAAGGCACCGATCTGAATCGTCACGAGATGCGGCGACGGACCGAGCGCCTCGACGTCCGCATTCAGCTTTCCCTGAAACACCGGCCGAAGGTAGGCGATCCCGTTGCCGGACTTCTTGATTGCCGTGACGTCGGTGATGAGGGCGCGGCCGAGGCGCGTCGCAAGCGCGGGCGCGAAATCACGAGTCTGATATGTGTGCGGGAAGAAGACGGATGCCGGGGTCTCCTGGTCGATCAGCGATTTCAACGCGAGCACGTATCCATCGGCCGTGTACTCGGCGAGAGCTTCAGCGTCGACAACGATGACCTCAGCCGCTTCGGCAGCAGCGATTTCCGCGGCTGCGGCATCAGCTCCCGACCCGAGCAGTGCGATCTTGACCGGTTCTCCGGTCTGCCGAGCGGCAGCAACGGCTTCCCACGTCGCGCGATTCAGCTTTCCGCTGCGCTGTTCCCCAACGATGAGCAGCATGCTAGATCACTCTCGCTTGTTCCCGCAGTCGTTTGACCAGCTCCCTCGCCGAGTCAGCGGGCGATCCGGAGATCATCTGCGTCTGCTTGGACTTCTCAGGAAAGTGCACACCAAGGATCCGCGCGGTCGGTTCCGTTGGTCCTGAGGGGCTGACCTTGCGGATCTCTTTCTTCTTCGCGGCCATGATTCCCTTCAGCGTCGCGTAGCGGAGCTGGTTGATGCCGCTTTGGATGGTCAGCAGTGCCGGCATCGGCAACGAAATCCACTGGAACCAGCCGCCCTCGAGCTCGCGCTTCACTCGGAGGCCTGACTCGGAGGCCTGTACTTCCATGATGATCGTCGCGTGCGGCATCCCGAGCTTCTCGGCAAGGACGACGCCGACCTGGCCGAAACCCTGATCGTCGGACTGAAGGCCGGTCAGCACCAGGTTGAAGCTCTCCTCACGGATCGCGGCCGCGATCGCGTCGGCGACGCTGCCGGCATCCGCGCTCGCGAGCGCATCCGATTCGATGTGAATGGCCCGATCCGCGCCGCGCGCCAGCGCTTCCCGAATCACCTGCGCCGCACGTGCGGGCCCCGCGGACACGACGACCACCTCGCCGGTGTGTTTCTCCTTCAGTCGGAGGGCTTCCTCGAGCGCGTAGGCGTCCGGCTCGTTCAGCTCGAAGCTCGCATCCTGGTCGCGAATCCAGGTCTTGGCGTCGTTGATGCGCAGCTGCCACTCTCTCGTGACAACCTGTTTGATGCAAACGGCTATTTTCATTCTGAGTCGTCAGTTGCGAGAACTGGTTTCAAAAATCTGTAGCGCAGCCCTTTAGGGCTGCCTCGATGGCAGGGCTAAAGCCCTGCACTACCAATCGCGAAGAGGTTTCGAAACCATCTCTATTCATTGAATCGCTTGAACAACAACGCGCCGTTCGTCCCACCAAAGCCAAAGGAATTCGACAGCGCGTAGTCAATGGCGGCCGCGCGTTTGACGTTCGGTACGTAGTCGAGATCGCACTCGGGATCGGGTGTCTCGTAGTTGATGGTCGGAGGAATTGTCTGGTTCCGGATCGCCAGCACGGTGATGCCCGCCTCCAGACCTCCGGCGGCGCCGAGCAGGTGTCCGGTCATCGATTTGGTGGACGAGATGGCGAGCGTGCGGGCGTGCTCGCCAAACAGCCGTTTGATCGCGAGCGTTTCAAGCTTGTCGTTGTACGGCGTCGACGTGCCGTGCGCGTTGATGTAGTCGACCTTCGAGGGCTCGATGCCCGCCTGCTTGATCGCCGCCTGCATGACGCGCATGCCGCCGTCGCCGTCCTCGGATGGCGCGGTGATGTGATAGGCGTCGGCGCTCATGCCGTAGCCGACGAGCTCGGCATAGATGGTGGCACCGCGGCGTTTCGCGAATTCGAGTTCTTCGAGAATGATGACGCCGGCGCCCTCGCCCATCACGAATCCGTCGCGATCCTTGTCGAACGGGCGGCTCGCGCGCTGCGGATCGTCATTGCGCGTCGACAGCGCGCGCATGGCGGCAAATCCGCCGACCCCCATTGGCGTGATGGCGGCCTCCGAACCGCCGGCAATCATCACGTCGGCGTCGTTGCGGCGGATGATCTCGAAGGCATCGCCGATCGCATGCGCCGATGCTGAACAGGCCGTGCACGTGGCGGAGTTGGGACCCTTGGCGCCGAAGCGGATGGAGACCTGGCCGGCCGCGAGGTTGATGATGGCAGCGGGAATGAAAAATGGAGAAATCCGCCGCGGGCCGCCGTCGAGCAGCGCCTTGTGTTCACGCTCGATGGTGCTGAAACCGCCGATCCCCGACGCGATGAAGACGCCGGTCCGCGTCGCGCACTCCGCGTTGATCACCAGCTTCGCGTCCGCCATGGCAAAGTCCGCGGCGGCAATCGCGAGCTGGATGAAGACGTCCATCTTCTTGACGTCTTTCTTGTCGACGAACTGGAGCGGATCGAACTGCTTGACCTCGCCGGCAATCCTCGCGGAAAACTGCGTCGCGTCAAACCGCGTAATCGGTCCGATCCCGCTCTGCCCGGCGCAGAGCGCCTCCCAGTTCGCCTGGGTCCCTATGCCGCATGGCGACACCAAGCCGACACCCGTCACGACGACTCGCCTGCTCAATTCCCCTCCGGAGAGGCAGCCCTGCAGGGCTGCACGACACGATGGTTCCGGCAGCCCGACCACCTTCGCTCCCCAGCTCCGGCGCGTCCGCCGAAGCCGTGGCGCAGGCGGACGGCTGCGCTACTTCTTCTTGCTGTGCGACTCGATGTACTCGACGGCTTCCTTGACCCGTGTGATCTTCTCGGCATCCTCGTCCGGGATCTCGATCCCGAACTCCTCCTCGAACGCCATCACCAGCTCCACGGTATCGAGCGAGTCGGCGCCGAGGTCGTCGACAAACGACGCATCCGGGGTGACTTCTTCTTCGTCGACGCCCAGCTGCTCCACGATGATGCCCTTCACTTTGTCTGCAACCGCCATTCAGTCCTCCATCACGGCTTCCCACAGAAACGCCGCGCTACGTATACATCCCGCCATTGACCGCCAGCACCTGCCCCGTAATATACGACGCCTCGTCTGACGCAAGAAAGCAAACAGCCGATGCAATATCGGCGGGCGTGCCCAGGCGCCGCAGCGGAATCTTCAACGCCCATTCATCACGCGCCGATTCGGTCAACGCGCGTGTCATATCTGTCTCAATCAAGCCCGGCGCCACCACGTTAGCGGTGATGCCCCGGGACGCGACTTCGAGGGCCAGCGCTTTCGTGAAGCCGATCAGGCCGGCTTTCGACGCGGCGTAGTTCGCCTGGCCGGCATTGCCGCTCTGGCCCACGACCGAGCTGATGGAGATGATCCGGCCACCGCGTTGACGGATCATCGGCTTCAGCACCGCCTGGGACAATGTGAACGCCGCGGTCAAATTCGTCGCGAGCACCGCGTCCCAGTCGTCGCGCTTCATTCGCAGCAGCAGCTGATCCCGCGCGATCCCGGCGTTGTTCACCAGGACATCGATCCGCGAATGGCGCTCGATCGTCGCCGCAACCAGCTGCTCGGCCGCGCCGGACTCGGTGACGTCCAGGCTGACCGCCTCCGCGCGTCCTCCCGCCGCGACGATCTCGTCCGCCACCGCCCGCGCGTTCTCCCCGCGCGCAGCGGCCACGACCGTCGCACCCTGCTGCGCAAGGTGCTGCGCGATCGCCCGCCCGATTCCTCGGGACGCCCCGGTCACGATGGCGACACGCCCTGACAGGTCAATCATATATTTCAATCAGGTTCTACTGGGTTCCACAAGGTTCTGCTGGGTTCTACAAGGTTCGTTCTGGGTTCCACGCAGAACCTACGGCGTCAGCGCCCGCAGCGCTGCGTCGAGCCCTTGCTCGTCCTCAATGCTCATTACGGTGACACCTCGGTCGATCTTTTTGATCAGACCGGCGAGCACGGAACCAGGCCCGAGTTCCACGAACGTCGTCGCGCCTTCGGCAATCAGACGCCTGACGGCTTGTTCCCAGCGCACGGGTGACGAGACCTGGCGAATCAGCGCATCGATCGCGCCGCGTGCATCGCGCTTCGGCTCCGCGTCGACGTTGGCGACGACCGGTATCTTCGGATCTGACGTCGGCAGCGCGCGCAGCTCTGGCGCGAGACGATCCTCCGCAGGCTTCATGAGAGCGCAGTGGAAGGGAGCGCTGACGGCGAGGGGAATCGCCCGCTTGGCGCCGAGATCTTTCGCCCGCTCGCTGGCCCTCGCGACCGCGTCGGCGTGTCCGGCAATTACCACCTGTCCGGGCGCGTTCAGGTTGGCGGCAGACACGACGCGCCCCGGCAGCGACGTCATCGTCTCGGCACACGCGGTCGAGACCTGATCCGCGTCGAGACCGAGAATGGCGGCCATGGCGCCGTCGCCCACAGGGACGGCCTCCTGCATGTAGCGACCACGATGCCGCACCGTGCGCAGGGCATCCGCGAAGGATAGCGTACCGGCGGCGACGTGCGCCGAATACTCACCGAGGCTGTGGCCGGCGGCAAACGCCGCGTGGACCCCGCGAGATTCGACGAGCCGCAGGACCGCTACGCTCATGGCGAGGATCGCAGGCTGGGTGTTCTCGGTGAGCTGCAGCGCGTCGGCCGGTCCCTCGAAGCAGAGCGTGCTGAGAGATTCGCCAAGGGCAGCATCTGCATCGGCGAAGACCTCGCGGCACAACGGGACGTTGTCGGCAAGCGACTTTCCCATCCCGACCTTCTGCGCTCCCTGGCCTGGAAAGACGAATGCAATCATCGAACCTGACTTTCGGACGTAGACGGCCTGAGCTGTCGCGACAGTTGATCGGTGAGCCCCTGACTGACGAATCGGGCCGCCATCGCGACGCCATTTCGAACTGCCTTCGCAGACGATCGTCCGTGACCGACAATGCACAACCCGTTGAGTCCAACCAGCGGGGCGCCGCCATACTCGGACGAGTCGACGCGCCGACGGAATCTCCGAAACGCCTGGCGCGACAAGAGGTATCCGACGCGAGTGCCAAAGGTCGACGACAGTTCCTCGTGCAGCAGGGTCTGCACCGTGTCGACCAGGCCCTCGCTGATCTTCAGCGTCACGTTTCCGGTGAACCCGTCGCAGACGATGACGTCGACGTCGCCGGCGTAGACGTGGCGGCCTTCGTCGTTGCCAGCAAAATCGATGGGTGCGGTCTTGAGCAGCTGGTGAGCCTCGCGGGTCAGATCGTTTCCCTTGCTTTCCTCTTCTCCGACCGACAGCAGTCCGACCCGTGGCGAGCGGCAGCCGAGCGCGACGCGGGCGTAGGCAGCACCCATGATGGCGAACTGCACGAGGTGCTGCGGGCGGCATTCGACCGTCGCGCCGGAATCCAGGAGCACCGCGGGCTGCCTGCGCGTCGGAATGATCGTCGCAAGCGCCGGGCGATCCACACCGGGCAGCCGGCCAAAGGCGCTGACCGCTGCCATCACCGACGCGCCGGTGTGACCGGCGCTGAACACCGCGGCCGCATCGCCCTGCCGAACCGCATCAGCGGCAAGCCTGATCGACGCGCGCGGCTTGCGCCGCAGCGCCATCGTCGCCGATTCATTCATGCCAATGGATTCGGGTGAATCGAGGATTTCCAGATCGAGCGCGGCGCGGGCCGGATGCCGCGCCAGCTCGCGCTCGATTGTCGCGCGGTCGCCGACCAGCAGCAATCCGATCTGAAGGTGGCGGGCCGCGACCAGGGAACCGTCAATGATTGTTCCCGGCCCCTCGTCGCCGCCCATCACATCGATGGCGATTCTCATTACGCATCGTTCTGCATGGTTCTACTGAGTTCTACAAGGTTCTGCTGGGTTCGTTCCGGGTTCCACTGGGTTCTCCCGCGGGACCCGACGAACCTCGCAGAACCGAACGAACCTCGCAGGACCCAGTAGAACCTTGCAGAACCCTGGAGAACCTGGTGTCGTTAGGCCTCTTCGATCGGACGGACCTGGCGGCCCTTGTAATAACCGCAGTGGGGGCAGACCTGGTGCGGTGCCTTCGATTCGCGACACTGAGGACACGTTCCCACCGGAACAGGGCTCAAGGCGTCGTGGGTGCGCCGCTTCGCTGTTCGCGTCTTGGAATGGCGGCGTTTGGGATTCGGCACGTCTAGTTCTCCTTCGGTCGATTCAACAGTTCTTTCAGCGGTGCCAGCCGGGGATCCACCCATTTCGGCTCGCACGTGCAGTCGGTACGATTCAGGTTTGCACCGCACTCGGGGCACAGCCCCCGGCACGCCTCCGCGCACAGCGGCTTCATCGGCAACGCCAACTGAAACTGCTCGCGCAGCATGTCGATGACGTCAAGCGTGCCCTCCCGGTAAAAGGAGGTCGTCAGGTCGTCTTCGGCGATCTCCCGTTCCCCGTCGGTCGCGGCGTCCGGCTGCGGCACGTAACGCAGCTCGAAGCGAGCGTCCACCGGCACTTCGAGCTCGTCCAGGCAGCGTCCGCACTCGAGTTGAAGCCGGGTCGTTGCCCGCCCCGTGACCCGAAAAACCCCGCTGCCCGACCGCTCGATGTCCATCGAGAGCTCGACCGGAATCGCCACCCGGTAGTCCTCGTCCGGCGGCTCAAACGCTGACGGCTGGAACGTCCGGTCGAAGTGTTGACGCTGCCCGTGAAGCTTGCTGAGATCGAGGAGCATTACACTTTAGGTTCTACCGGGTTCTACAAGGTTCGTTCACTAAAAACGCCCACAAACGAAGGGCGCGAACCCCTGATTATACCTTAGAAACCCTGGCTATTGGCTCTCGGCTGCTGGCGGGTGGCCGACTGGCGGCTAGCGTCGGAAGGTCCCTCTGGGCCTTTTCCTTTTTCCTTCTAACTCTTAACTTCTTACTTATCTTTCCTCCCCTCCAACCCACGACTTCGGGATGAAGAGCTGCTCGTAGAGGCTGACGGCATACCGATCGGTCATGCCGGCCAGAAAATCGCGCGCCGCGGCGTCGAGGCCCTCTTGGTCAATCGTCCGGCGGTCCAGAAACTCGGTAGGGCGCTCGCGCACCTTCTCCCACAAGCCGCCGAGAATCCCGCCGGCCTTCTTGAATTCGGCGGTCGCCACCTCGTTCTCGTAGACTGCCTCGAACAGGAAACTGCGGAGGCCGACGGTGGCGTCGAGGATGCGATCGCTCATCCGAATCTCGGTCAGTCCGCCTTCCAGGCTCTGCACCACCACGTCGGTCACCATGCGGCCGATGCGCTCGGAGGAACTGGCGCCGAGCACGTTCACCCGGCTTGACGGCAGATCCTCCTCCCTCAACAATCCCGCTCGCACCGCATCGTCTATATCGTGGTTCACGTAGGCAATGATGTCGGCGACGCGCGCGATCTGCCCCTCAATCGTGCTGGCACGATGTTCCGGATCGGCGCCGACAGGCATGCCGCTCTTGCCCTTCGAGTGACGCGCGATCCCGTCCCGGACCTCCCACGTCAGGTTGAGACCGGCGCGATCGTTTTCGAGCACGTCGACGATCCGCAGACTCTGTTCGTAATGATTGAAGCCGCCGGGAATCAGATCGCTCAACACGCGTTCACCCGCATGTCCGAACGGCGTGTGACCGAGATCGTGACCAAGGGCGATGGCTTCGGTCAGCTCCTCGTTCAAACGCAGAACCTTGGCGATGCTGCGCGCGATCTGTGAGACCTCCAGCGTGTGCGTGAGGCGAGTCCGGTAGTGATCGCCGGTCGGAGCAAAGAACACCTGGGTCTTGTGCTTCAAGCGGCGAAATGCTTTGCAATGGATGACGCGATCGCGATCGCGCTGGAATGCGGGCCGAATCGGATCCTCGGGTTCAGGTCGCAGCCGCCCGCGCGTATCAGCGCTCTTGGCGGCTTGCGGCGCGAGGATGTGGCGCTCGCGTTCCTCGAGTTGCGCTCGGATGTTAACTGACGACATTGCTCTTTCGCACGACAGCCACCGTCACGCTGCATTCAACAAAGAGATCACAGGAGAAAGGAGAAGGGAGGAACATTATTTATTCTCCTTTCTCCTTTCTCCTGTTGTCTCTTCGTCAACAAGGATGGAATCCAGAAAGCTCGACCCATGATCAAGGGGCCCAACGCCGAGGGCGTCGGCGATGGTTTGGCCGAGGTCTGCAAATGTTTGGCGCGTTCCGATATCCGTCCCTGCACGAACGCTCTGTCCGGCCAGGAATACCGGGACGTATTCACGCGCGTGATCGGTGCTGGGCGTGGTCGGATCGTTGCCATGATCGGCGGTCACGATGAGCAGGTCGCGGGGCTGCAGGCGCGACAACAGGTCCCCGAGGCGGAGATCGGCCCGCTCGAGATTTGCCGCGTACCCGGCGACATCGTTACGGTGCCCGTACTGCGTATCGAAATCCACGAGGTTGGCGAAGATCAAGCCACGATCGTGAGTCGCCATCGCCCGGCGCACCTCGTCCATCCCCTGTTCGTCGTTGGCCGTGTGAGTGGCCGCCGTGACGCCGCGCCCGGCAAAGAGATCCTCGATCTTCCCAATCGCGACGACAGGGAGGCCGGCGCTCTTGACGCGATCCAGCAACGTCGGCGCCGGCGGCGTCAGCGCGAAGTCACGGCGATTTGCCGTTCTCTGAAAGCCGCCTGGCGATCCGATAAACGGCCGCGCGATGACGCGTCCGATACCCAGGCCGAGCCCGGCCAGCTCGAATGCGATTTCACACCAATGATAAAGCTCCGCGATCGGGACGACCTCTTCGTGTGCCGCGATCTGAAACACGCTGTCGGCGGAGGTATAGACGATCGGCTTGCCCGTGCGTACATGCTCGGCACCGAGCTCTTCGATGATCGCCGTGCCGCTGGCGGGCTTGTTCGCCAACGTGCCGCGCCCGATTCGCCGCTCGAACTCGGCGATCAGCTCGCGAGGAAACCCGTTGGGGAATACGGGAAACGCACGCTCGAGAACCAGTCCGCCGATTTCCCAATGGCCGGTGACCGAATCCTTGCCTGGAGAAGCTTCCGCCATGCGACCAAACGCGCCAATTGGTTCGGCCTCGGAGTGCAGGCGAGTCACGGTGGAGACGCGCGACAGGCCCAGCCGCCGGAGGTTGGGCACAGCAAGCGGAACAGCGCGCGAGATGTTGCCCAGCGTATCGCTGCCGGTGTCGCCATAGTCGGCAGCGTCGGGCAACTCGCCACACCCCACGCTATCGAGCACGATCAGGATGACGCGGTCTGGAATTGCCGGCGTGGCCAATCAGGATTCGTGCGAAGAGTAGTAGTTGCTCATCGGCCGAGGCGATCGAATCGTGGCAATGGCGTGCTTGAAGATCATGTGATCGGCGCCACTGTGCTCGACGATGACCGCAAAACGGTCGAAGTTTTTCACCCGGCCTTCGATGTCGGTGCCGTCCATCAGATGGATGTGCACAGCCAGTTTTTCCCGGCGCGCGTAATTCAGAAATACATCCTGAATGTTGGGCTGGGCGGAGGCGGGTCGGGACTCACGGGTTGTGGGCATCGCGACTGATCTCCATGGCCGCGAGCACACGAGCAACTTCCTCCCGGGTCGACTCGAGTTCACCAGCGGCGTGAATCCATTGTAGATTAGGCTCTTTCCGGAACCAGATCAACTGCCTCCGGGAGTATTTTCGGTTCTCCCTGACGATCAGCTCCCGGGTCGCGGGTTCGTCCCGCACACCATGGAGATGCTCGAGGGCCTGCCGATACACCAGCCCCGTGAATGGGTGTGCGGTTTCGGGAACTCCAGACGACAGGATCGCCCGAATTTCGTCCAGAAGGCCTTGCTCGAACTGCGCATCCACGCGTGCAGCGACGCGAGCCGCCGTCAGCTCCGGCGGAATCTGTAACCCGAACGAGACGACGTCGTACTCAGGGAGCGGCGGCTGCGTCTCGCCAAAGTGCACCGTCAACGGGCGCCGCGTCAGGACATACACCTCGAGCCCGCGGACCAGGCGCTTTCGATCGCGTCGATGAATTCGGAGCGCTGAGGCCGGATCGACCCGACGAAGGAGGGTGTGCAGGCGCTCGACTCCCTTTCGATCGGCAATGCGCTCCAGCCTGGCCCGGGTCGCCACATCTCGCGCCGGCCCTGGGAAAAACCCTCGCGTCAGCGCACGGTAGTACAGGCCCGTACCACCAGCCAGGATCGGCAGCCGCCCTCGGGCCGTGATGTCCCGGATTGCCGCCGCAGCTTCACGCGCGTAGCGGGCGGCGGAGTAGTCCTCGATGGGATCGGCGACATCGATCAGATGGTGGGGCACGCCTTGCCTGGCGGCCAATGGGACCTTGTCGGTGCCGATATCGAACCGGCGGTAGACCGCGGTGGAATCGCAGCTCACCACTTCGCCGTTGAAGCGGTGCGCGAGTGCGATCGCGAGCGCGCTCTTGCCGGTCGCGGTTGGACCGACAATGGCCACGACCCGCGGACGCACCATCAGCTGTGCGTAATGACGCGCACCACCGCAAGCGCGACCAGCGCGGCAAGCGCAAACAGCAGCCCGATCTGTTGCGTGTGCGTCGGGCGAATCATTGGCCGGGATTCTCGTTGAAATAGAACGTCACGGTGAAAAACGCACGGTCGTCCGGATACTCGGGCGGTAGCGGCTGCGTGGGGTTCGAGGCGGCCAGCGCATTGAAGGCTGAATTGTTGAACGCGCCAACATCCGAGGGCCGCAACACTTTCAACTCCGTGATGCGGCCATCCTTGCCGACATAGAAGGTGATAACGACGTGCCCTTTCTGGAACATCGCCGATTCCGGAATGAACCAGTTCCGGCGGATCTGCGCGATGAACCGGCGAAGCCACGGTCCGAACTCGACGCCCTTCGTGTCGAACTGAATCGACGGCGCGAAATCCTGATCGCCTCCGCCCTGCAGGTTCACGTACGAATCCCGCGGGGCGTACTTCTGCACGTTGCGGATCGCATCCGCGATCACGCCAGCCGAAGGCCCGCGGGGTTGGGGCGTTTCCGCGCCCTTGGGCTGCGTGGCAGTCGGAGAGTCCGGCAGCGCCATCGCCTGGCTGTCTGCCTTCGGCTGCGGCTGTGGCTGTGCCGCCTCGTTGGCGCGCGCCTCCGGCGCAGGCGGCGCACCCTCCACGCGTTCGAAAGTATTTCCGCGCGAGAACGGCATGTTGTTCGTCGGCTTCGGCGCACGCTCAACCGTGCGCGCCTTGCGATCGAGATCCGACAGATCGGCCTTGGGGGGCGGCTTCGGCGCCTGCAGATCGACACGCGGCTGCACGAAGACGAAGCGCGGGCTCTCACGTTGCCGCTTGAGTTGTTCCTCGGCCAGCTTCACCATCTCCTGCTGGCGCTGAGCCTCCCAGGCTTTCACGAATTCAAGATGGGGCCAAACGAGGATCAGAATGACGACCGACAGGTAAAAGACAATCGTCAGCAACGCGACTTCGAGGCGCGTCAGCGACCGAGGCAGGGTCGGCGTATCCGGTCGAAAGTCCTCGAAGTTGAAGTACATCAGGGAGTTAACTATTTTAGCAGGTTCTACAAGGTTCTACTGGGTTCTGCCGGGTTCGTTCACAGCCGATGCCATCACTAGCTCAGCGCTGCCGACACACTGGCAGAACTTGCAGGACCCGAAGAACGAGCCCTGAAGAGCCTCGCAGAACCCTGCAGAACCTAAGGTTCTCCGGTCCGTTCCGCAATGAAGAGATAGACGATTCCGAAGGTGAGAGGGACGGCTCGCACATGTGAAAAACCTGTGGCAGCAATGACGCGCGAGAACTCGGCCGGGGGCGGAAAGGCGCCAACTGAGGCGGGAAGGTACGAGTAGGCGCTTCCATGTTTCGAGACCAGACGGCCGACCAGCGGTAGCAAGTACCGGAAATACCACGAATACAACGTGCGAATGCCCGGAATTCGCGGCTGGCCAAACTCCAGGATCGCCAGGCGGCCCCCTGGTCGCAGGACGCGCGCGATCTCGCTCAGTGCCTGCTCCGGCCGCGCAACGTTCCTGATTCCAAAGGCGATGGTGGCGGCATCGCACGACTGATCCGCAAGCGGAATCCGGGCCGCGTCTCCGCGAATCATTCGGATACGACGATCGAGGCCTGACTCACGAATCTTGGCGTGACCAAGTCGCAGCATCTCGGCGGCAAAATCGACGCCGACGACCGAGGCCGAGGACGTTCGAGTCACCGTCGCGATCGCCAGGTCCGCCGTCCCTGTGCACAGATCGAGCACTCGCGCGTTGTCAGGAAGCGACAATGCCCCCACCGCACGATCGCGCCAGCCGCGATCCATGCCGGCGCTGAGGAAGTGATTGAGAAAGTCGTACCGCGGCGCGATCGCGTCGAACATGTGCGCGATGCGCGCGGGGGTCTTGTCGGGTGCTTCGGTCACCAAGGCTACCGACTTCGCCGTCCCCACAGGATGCATCTCGTTGCTGCTCCCGCGGACGTCGCGTGGAAAAGCCTCGCCCTCCGCAACGTCCTCTGCGACCCGCGTTGGGTCCCCAACCCAACGCAGCAGTCACGCTGCGGGCGGGCTTTAGAACTTCGCGTGTCAGGCGAGTCCGAGGTCGCTGCGAACGAGAAGCACCCTGCGGGGACGAGTACTGAGTCCGCAGGCATCATCCCTTCCACGCGGGGTACAACTCGTGTTCGAAACCCAGCGCGCTCAGGATCTTTCCCGCCATGAAGTCCGCGAGATCGTCCAGCGTCTGCGGCATCTGGTAGAACGCCGGCATCGCCGGCATCACCATCGCACCGGCCTCTGCGCACAGCACCATGTTCTTCAGCTGCGGAAGGCTCATCGGGGTCTCGCGCGGGACGATGATGAGCGGACGACGTTCCTTGAGCATGACGTCGGCGGCGCGCTCGACGAGGTTCCGCGACAGGCCGTGCGCGATCCCGGCAAGAGTCTTCATGGAACACGGGACCACGACCATGCCCTGGCAATCCTGGCTGCCGCTCGCGATCTTCGCCCCAAGATCCTTGTTGCTGTACAGCGTCGTCGTTCCCGTCCGCACGCCGCCGCCGTATCGCGACACGAGGTAGTCGGACAGCTTGTCGACCGACGCCGCGTCTCCCAGCTCGTCGCGCAGGAGTCGCCGGCCGTAATCCGAGATCACAAGCTCGAGATGACATCCGCGCTCGAGCAATGCCGCCATCGTGCGGGTCGCGTAGATTGCCCCGCTCGCTCCCGTGATGGCCACGGTAATCGAGCGCCGGGTAACGTCAGTGGACATACATCGCAGCCGCGGTCGCGGCGAGATAAAGAATGCCGACGTAGCCGTTGAGATCGAACGCGCGCTTGACCTGAGAGAGATCGTCCGCACTCACGAGCGATTGCTCGTACGCCAGCAACACTGCCACGCCGGCAACGCCGGCCAGATAAATCGGACCGAGATCCGCAATCGGCCCCAAAAGCGCCAGGCAAACGACAGTGATGACGTGCATGATCCTCGAGATCATCAGCGAACGAGGAACCCCGAAGCGAACCGGAATCGATCGGAGGCCGTGAGCTCGATCGAATGCGAGATCCTGACACGCGTAGAGCACATCGAACCCACCCACCCAGGTGCCAATCGCCGCCGCCAGCAGCCACGGTTCGACGCCCGAGCGGCCTCCGGCGGCCAACCATCCGCCGACTGGCGCGACCGCCATCGCGAGCCCGAGGAATAATTGCGTGTAGCTCGTAAATCGCTTGGCGAGCGAATACCAGAAGACGATGGCGAGTGCGACCGGCGACAGAAGAAGGCACAGCGGGCCGAGTTTCCACGCGGCAAAGATGAACAGGAGGGAGGCCACGACAACAAAGACCGCAGCCTCGGTACGCGTCATCAGCCCGCGCGGCAACTCTCGCATCGCCGTGCGCGGATTGAGCGCGTCGTGCGAGGCGTCGGCCAGCCGGTTAAACCCCATCGCCGCGCTCCGCGCAGCGACCATGGCGACCACGATCCAGACGACACGGACGCCGATCGTCGCACCGGTCCAGTCGTGCATGCGGTGCAGGGCCAGCAAGGCGCCGGTGAGCGCAAACGGCAGCGCAAACACCGAGTGGCTGAAGCGGACGAACGAGGCGTAGGTGCGGAGTCGGGTCATCAGAGTCCGTGAAATCTGATTCTGAATGCTGAATGAAAACCCTTGCCCCAATCAGCATTCAGCATTCGGCATTCAGCATGTCACTCGGTATCCAGCCACTCGATCACGTCAGGCTGGATACCGCTCAAGAGGTATTCTTCCACATCATCGACGGCTGGAGGCACCTGGACGGCGATCAGCTCCGCGCGTTTTCCAACGTCAATCGTCCCGAACTCGTGGGCGAAACCAAGCGCCTCGGCTCCCGCGATCGTAGCGCTTTCAAGCAGCCGGACGGCGGGAACGTGGGGTGCGAGGTGGCGCATTTGCGCCAGCTCGGAAAAGACGTTCAGGTCCTCGACGCTGGCGAGGCTGTCAGTGCCGATTGCCACCCGCACGCCGGATTCGTAGAAGCGTTCGACCGGCGGCGTTCCGGCACCGGTCCATCGGTTGCTGCGCGGGCAGCTCACCACCGTCGCGCGAGCGGCGGCGAGTCGCGCGAGCCCTGACGCCTGCAGCTGCGTGCCATGGACGGCAAGCAGCCGATCGTTGACCAGCCCCAGTCGATCGAGATACTCGACGGGTCCGCATCCGGGCGGACGCCACTGCTCGTTCCACGCGCCAATTCTTCCGAGGAGCTCGCGCCACGCGCCGGTTCCCCCCTGGAGAAACTCGATCTCCTCGCGTGACTCGCCAAGATGGACACTCACGGGCAAATCGCCAGCGGCATTTCGGATCGCCTCGAAAAGTGCCGGCGATACGGAAAACGGGGCGTGCGGGACGATCGATCGGCGCCAAGCGGGATTGGGCGCGAGTCGGCTCAGCGCTGCCTGGGCGGCCTCGACCACTTGACGCGGCGACGGCGAGTTGAATCCCAGAAGCTCGTGAAACACCGCGCCGCTCAGGCGGCTGCTCGACAACAGGTCGTGGGCGGCGAGCGTGTTGGTCACGTCGCCAACGAGTGCGGTTCCGGCCGCGCGGGATTCGCGAATTGCCTCAGCGATTGGTTGCGGAGGATCGCTGCCCTGCTCGCGTCGAAGCGCCATCAGTTTCGATGCCCATACCGGCATGGAATCGGATGGTGGAATCCGATTCCGCATCCACGACAGCTCGAGATGCGTGTGCGCATTGACGAGACCAGGAAGGATCGCAACGTTGCCGAGGTCAACGGTTTCGATGCGATCCGACAGGCTCGATACATCTGGCGCATCCGCTGACACGCTGACGATACGTCCTGCGCTCGTGCCGACGAAGCCGCCTCGGATTGGGGCCCTCGAGATCGGCAGAATCCAGCCAGCGCGGTAAAGAATCAATGCCCGGTCAGCCGCGCTTTCTTTTCGGCGGCACTGCGTGCGGCGTACTGACTCAATTCCGGCGCACGCGACGAGTCACCATCGGCGCGAGCGACGGCCAGTTCGAGCATGCGCGGCACTTCCCGTTCGCGGAAGATCGGATCACCCTGCAGTTCGTAGTGCATGTTCCGTCGCTTGGCGATGAATCCCGCGTTCTCGATATTGCGGACGATCTCGATTTCGTCCATGCAATAGGCCGCACCGGCGGCGCGCACGACGTTCTCTTCGATCATCACGCTTCCCATGTCATTCGCACCGAAGGCCAGGCTCAGTTGGCCGACCTTGCCCCCCTGGGTGACCCATGACGCCTGAAGGTTGTCGAAGTTGTCGAGCACGAGCCGCGCAATCGCCAGCGTTCGGAGGTAGTCGATCCCTGTCGCCTCCGCCCCGCCAAGCTCGGTGTGCTGCGGCTGATAGCTCCAGGTGATGAACGCCGTGAATCCGCCCATCTCGTCCTGAAGCTCGCGCAGCCTGAACAGATGCTCGAGTCGTTCGTCCAGCGTCTCGACGGTGCCATACATCATCGTCGCGGTCGTGCGAAGACCCGCGCGGTGCGCGTGGCGCATCACGTCAAGCCACTCGTCCGCTGTCGCCTTGTTGTAGCAGTTGAGCAGCTTGCGAACGCGATCGACCAGGATCTCCGCCCCACCACCGGGAACACTGTCGAGACCCGCCCTGATCAGGCGTTCGAGCACCTGCGGCACGGGGAGCCTGGAAAGCCGTGACAGGTGGATGACTTCCGGCGGCGACAGCGCGTGAAGCCTGAACGTCGGATATTTCTGCTTCACCGCGCGAAACAGATCTTCGTACCACTGAAGGGGCAAATCAGGGTTGTGCCCACCCTGGAGGAGTAACTGACCTCCGCCGAGCGCAATGGTCTCGTCGATCTTTCGAAAGATCTCGTCGAATCCGAGAACGTATCCCTCCTCGGAGCCCACTGGACGGTAGAACGCGCAGAAGCTACAACGCGCCACGCAGACGTTCGTGTAGTTGACGTTCCGGTCGATGATGTACGTGACGACGCCGTCGGGATGTTTGCGCGCACGAACCTCATTCGCCAGGTCGCCAAGGAGGGACGTCGATGCGTGCGTATAAAGTTCGAGAGCACCGGCTTGGTCGAGCCGTTTTCCTTGACGCACGTCCGAGGCCAGCTTTTCTACAGTCATCAGTCAATCAATCCGAGGGGCTTCGCCCCTCGGACTCCCGTACACGCTCGCTCGCGGGGCCCCGCACGCCCCACTCCGCTCGCGTGGGCTCACTCGCGCTGCTCGTTCGCCACTGTCGGTCTGGCTTTTGAAACCGCTTCTAGTAGAACATCGGCGGCACGAGCGAGTTCACGACACCGGCGCGCTCGGCAAGCTCGTAATACTTCATCAGCCCGGCTTCTTCTCGCTCGCCCAGCGTGTACTGAATATTCTCTCTCAAATAGGACTGGCCGCGCTGAGCACGCTCAGGGCCACAGTACGCCGCCGCAACCTCGTCCGAATGAGCCACGCCGTTGTCGCGGGCGGCGATCAGTGTCGACACAGCCGCCTGCGTCAGCGCGTCACGGCGGCCGGCCCAGAATGCCCACACGAACGGCAGACTGGTCAGCGACCTCCATTGCTCCCCCAGATCGATCTTCTCGACGCCGAAGCGCTCGTGATCGAGAAACAGCGCCGGATCGCCGATGAGCAGTGCCGCGTCACAGCGTCGCAGCATCTCGGCGGCGTCAGGTGGCATCGGTTGAAAGTCCGGATCGATGCCGAAGCGCTCGAGGCACAGAATCCGCAGCAGCGCATAGGACGTCCGGGAACTGGTGTCGGCCGCAATCGACCTGATCCGGTCGATTGGCGTCTTCGAAAACAGCGCCACTGAGGCGACCGGACCGTCGGAAATGATGCCGACATTCGGGACGATGCGATAGCCGCGCCCGCGCTCGTACTCGATCGACGGAATCATCCCGACGTCAATCGAGCCCTCGTGAAGGAGCGCCGCGCATTTCGACGGCACGTCGAATCGCAGCGAGAAGAAATCGGTCCGTAATTCCAAACCGAAGACCAATGGCCGAGCGTTCAGGTAGTCCACTGCCCCGAGGCGCGCAACGCCCATCAACCGATCGCCTCGAAACGGGCATTCCGCTCGATCGGTTCGAACCCGGCGGCTCGGATGTTGCCGCGAATCTCCTCAATCGGACTGCGGCGGGTGCCGAGAATTCCCGGGTCAACGGCAGCCACCGCGTCCACGTCGTCGGCACCGATCGTCAACGCAAACTGCGCGAGCTTCGGTCCATACAACTGCCAGTCAACCTGAACGGACGGGATGTTGTCGGCGACCAACCGCGTCAACGCAACCTGCTTCACATCGTCGTAGCCAGTCGTCGGTGACGCGACGGAGATCGTCCGCGGCAGCGGCGCGAACGCGTGAAAGCCACCCAACTCGTCCTGCAGTTCGCGAGCCCTGCGAGCGAGCGCGACGCGATCGGCAGACCGAAGGTTGACGGTGAGACGCCGCACCGCCAATCCCGCGCCGCGGGCGGACGCGACCGCGGCGGCAGCGTGTTCGAGGCCATCCAGCGGAGCCTGAGAAATCTCCTCCAGACCTTCTGCGCGAAGAACGCCCAGCGTGTGATCGAATGACGTTGAGCCGTCGAGCGCGACCAGATCGCCGAGTGAAAAGCCGGTCAGTGGAATGGAACCGGCGAGGCTCCGGCCGGTGCGAACCGCAGCGACCGCGGCGTCGAGCGACCGAGGTACGCCAACCAGCCTGAATTCGCCGGCGGACGTTCCGTGGGGCAACGAGGCCGGCGCCGCATCGACGTGAATCTCGAACACCCGCACGAACGTCGTCTGCGTGCCGCGCAGCCGTCGCCGGACTTCATCGGCGCGCATGCCGACGGCGATGAGGTCCTTGCTGTCGAGCAACTCCTTCGCTTCAGTCTCCGAAATCATTTCATCACTCCGAGGGGCTTCGCCCCTCGGACTCCCCTACAGGCTCTCTCGCGAGCCGCTTCGCCGGCTCGCTCCGTTCGCCTGGCTCGCTTCGCTGCGCTCGCTCGCGCCTTTTCTCGCAGAGCCTTGCCTCGCCGTAGCACAGGTTGATCCGATCCGTGTTATTCCGTTCGCCTGGCTCGCTTCGCTACGCTCGCTCGCGACGTTATCACTCCGAGGGGCTTCGCCCCTCGGACTCCCCTACACCGTCGCTCCCGGGGACCCCGTTGCCCCCCTCCGCTCCGCTGGCTCACTCGCTCCGCTCGCTCGCGGCCTACTACGCTCAGCCTACGCTCAGCGTTGCCTCGGCGTCGCACCGGTTGATCCGGTCCGTGCTATTCCGTGTTATTCCGTGGCCCGTGTGTGTCCGTGTTTGTCGGTGGCTTCCATCCTTGTCGAATCTTTTCCCACAGCGCTTCGGCCTTTCGAGCTGCAGCCGGGCTGGTCGCGATCTTCGTCGGCCATTGCCGCTTGAATCCCTCAGACGGCCACTTGCGTGTGGCGTCGATCCCCATCTTGCTGCCGAAGGCGGGAAGGTCGCTGGCGTCCTCCAGATCGTCAACCGGCCCTTTCGTAAACTGAACGTCCCGCTCCGGATCGTAGTGGGTGCCAACGATCCACGCGACTTCAGCTTCGTTCTGCACGTCCACGTCCTTGTCGACGACGATGATGGTCTTGGAGAACATCAGTTGGCCAAGCCCCCAAAACGCGTTCATGATCTTTCGGGCGTGACCGGGATATCGCTTGTCGATCGACACGAGGACGAGGTTGTGAAAGATGCCTGAAGCCGGAAAGTGCATGTCGACGATTTCGGGAAGCGTCTTGCGAATCAGCGGGAGAAAAATACGCTCGCTGGCCTTGCCGAGGTAGTAATCCTCCATCGGCGGAATGCCCACGATCGTCGTCAAATAAATGGGCCGCTTGCGGCGCGTAATACACGTCAGGTGAAACACCGGATAGTCGTCGGGATGGGAGTAGAAGCCGGTGTGGTCACCGAAGGGGCCCTCACGCCGACGTTCGCGGGGCTCGACGTAGCCTTCGAGGATGATCTGTGAATTGGCCGGCACTTCGAGATCGACGGTTACGCACTTGACCAGTTCGACGCGCGCGCGGCGAAGGAAACCCGCCAGCATCAGCTCGTCGAGACCTTCGGGCATTGGCGCGGTCGCTGAATAAGCCAGAGCGGGATCGGGCCCGAGCGCAACGGCGACCGGCATCCGCTTTCCCAGACGCTCGGCGACACGGTAGTGCTGCGCGCCGCCTTTGTGCCGTTGCCAGTGCATACCGGTAGAGCGGCCGTCGTACACCTGCATGCGATAGGTGCCGATGTTGCGCGCACCGGTTTCCGGATCTTTCGTGAACACGAGCGGCAGCGTGATGTAGCGGCCACCATCCTCGGGCCAGCATTTCAGGATCGGCAGAGATTCGAGCGAGCCATCGCGCTCGACGACTTCCTGGCACGGCGCGTCGGACACAGTTTTCGGCATCAGATCGCGCAATCGGCCGATCATCGGCAGCATCTTGATCGCCTCGAACATGCCGGCCGGAATCTTCGGCGTGGCCAACTCCTCGATCTCACTGGCGAGATCGTCCAGCTTCGACACACCGAGGGCCATGCAGATGCGCGTCATCGATCCGAACAGATTCAAAGCGACGGGAACGTCAAAGCCGGTGGGCCGTTCGAACAGCAGCCCGGGACCGCCGCCAGGCGACTTCGATACGCGATCCGTCACCGCGCAGATCTCGAGGTCCGGGCTCACCGGCTCCGTGACACGCGCCAGTTCGCGAGCCTGCTCGAGTGCGACGATGAAGTCGCCTAAATCCTTGAACATTGAGTCGTGCCAGTTGCCAGTTGCCAGTTGCCGGTTTCCAGTTCCCAGTTGGCAGTTGCCAGTTGCCAGCGGAGCTGCGAAGGCGGACGCGAATTGCAAACCGCGATTCAGTTCTTGTCCATCGTCTCGGCCACTCGCGACGCCAGTTCGAGCGCGCGCCGACCGGCTGTACCGTCGACGAGCGGCGACGCTCCGCTCCTCACCGCTCTGACAAAATCGGCGATCTCGCGCCGCAGCGGTTCGTCGCGCTCGACGGGAAGCGCGCCCCCTTCGATCGAAGGTCGGGCCCCATCGCGCCGCACGAGCCGCCATCCTTCCACTTCCTGGGCTGCGTAGTCGATTGAGATGTACGCGTCAGGCTGAAAGAAACGGATCTTCCGCACGCGCTCCTTGCTGATCCGGCTTGCGGTCACGTTGGCAATGCAACCCGACGCGAATCGCAGTCGTGCGTTGGCGATATCGTACTTCGACGTCAGCACCGGAACCCCGACCGCCTCGATCGAGACGACGTCGGACCGCACGAGCGCGAGAATGATGTCCAGGTCGTGAATCATCAGATCGAACACGACGTCGATGTCCAGACTGCGGTCGGGAAAGGCGCCAAGCCGGTGGACCTCGATGAATCGTGGCGACGTGACCAGGGGAAGCACTGTGGCAACGGCGGGGTTATAGCGCTCCGTATGCCCGACCGCGAGCACGGCACCCGAGGCGCGCGCCGCCTCAACGAGCTCGTCGGCCTCAGAGAGCGATCGCGCGATCGGCTTCTCGACCAGCGCGGACACGCCAGTGTGCAGAAACGGCAGGGCAATGTCGCGGTGAAGCTCGGTCGGGACAGCAACCGACACCGCGTCCACCGAGTCGAGGACATCCCGAAAGTCCGAACACGCCGGCGCGCCAGTCGTTGCGGACGCGGCCGCCGCGCGCTCGGCGTTGGTATCGACAACCGCGACGAGTTCCACGCCCTCGAGGGTGCTGAGAATTCGTGCGTGGTGCCTGCCGAGATGACCGACGCCGATCACCGCGACGCGCAGCCGATCAGCCGGCACGCTGCTCGCTCCGCGGTCGTCCGACGATGGCGATGCCGGCCTCGTTGGCCGACTTGAACACGTGATCGCCGTCGAGAATCAGCGTCCGTTCGGCATCGACCGATAACGCGGACGCGCCGGCGGTGCGCATCGCCTGGATCGTCGCAATCCCGATGACCGGGACGTCGAAGCGCATGTCCTGCTTCGGCTTGGCGACCTTCACGACTCGCACTCCCGGACCAGCAAGATACCCGGCCCGGCCGATGACCTCGTCAGTTCCTTCCATGGCCTCAACCGCGACGACCGCCTTGTGTTTGACCGCGATCGTCTGGCCGATATCCAGTGCGGCGATCGCATCCGCCATCCGGTACCCGAACTCGAGGTCTTCATGCTCCTGTTCGCTCGGCATGCGATCGGTCAACGTGCCTGGTTTTGCAAGCAGCGGCTGCAGGAAGGTCGTCGAGTCCAGCAGCTCGATTCCCTCGTCGCGCATCACGTCAGCGACAGCAGAAATCAGGGCGTCTGTATTACGCGCTTTCAACCGCCTCAGCACCGACACCAGGGTGAAGTCCGGCATGATCCCGGAGAAAATCTTGACGTGCTTCACCTGACCGGCCATGACGGCCTGCGAGGCGCCTGCGCGCTTGAGGACCTTGATGCACTTGCCAAGCTGCCCGAGCGACACCCAGTGAAAGTCCGCGTTCGCGTCACGGGCGCTGCCCTCGAGATCGGGGAACGCTTCCTCCTTGATCGCCACGACGGTGACGTCGTGGCCCAGATTGCGCGCCCCCTGGAGGACCAGAAAGGGAAACCGTCCGTTGCCAGCAATGAGGCCGATTCTGCTCATGCCCGAAGAGGGTCAGTCTATCATCCATTACCCGAGGGGCTTCGCCCGTCGGACTCCCAACACGCGCGCTCGCTCGCGGCGCTATCTCGGCACCGGCAGATAGGATACCTTCGAGTGTCAGCGGTGTCCTCATTCAAAGACCATGGAAGGGACAGTTACGTCGTATCATTGGAGGACGCGAGCGGAACAGCTGTTGCTTGGATGCTCGAGTTTCTGGATTTTCAAGGAGAGGAAATGCGCCGTTTGTTACCGGGTATCCTGCTGCTCGCGCTCGCAACGAGTCTGGCTGGATGCAACGACAGCACGACGAATACGCCGACAACCCCGACGACCCCGAACACGCCGACCACACCGGCTACCACGGAGACGTTTACCGGCACGCTCCATCTGAACGGAGCCGAGACGTATAACTTTACCGCCGCAACCGGCGGCACCGTCCTCGTGACCCTGACAACGCTCGCTGATGGCACGCCGCCGATCGGCCTGAGTCTCGGGACATGGACCGGGGCGGCGTGTCAGATTGTCATCGACAATTCCAACGCGGCGGTCCAGGGCTTCGTCACCGGCACGGTCACCTCCGCGACCAGCCTGTGCGCGCGCGTCTACGACGCGCACGGCACGATCGCCACCCCGGCGGATTTCACCATCACGGCCGCGCACCCCTAGCGAAATCGGTGAATGAGTGAATTGGTGATTTGGTGAATTAGCTTCGCACGCGCTACCGCGCGTGCTATGAGAGCGCGGCGGTAGCCGCGCGCTGCAAATTCACCAATTCACCAATTCAAATTCACCCTCACTCGTCCGCGACTTCTTCGAGCCGCCGGCTCGGGCGGCGCAGGCCGACGCCCCGGCTCGACGAGCGGATGAAGTCGACGAGGTACTGCACCTCGTCGCACTTGAGCGTCGGGTCGCGCTCGATCTGCGCGAGAGCGCGGCTGGTGTTGGAGTGCAGCAGGTGTCGGTAGGCGCGACGGAGCTTGGCGATCGAATCTGAGGAGAACTTGCGACGGACGAGGCCAATCGTGTTCAGGCCGTAAATGCGGGCGCGATTGCCGACGGTCTTCGCGTACGGCAACGCGTCCTTCGTGATCACCGAAAACCCGCCGATGAAAGCGTGGCGGCCGACGCGGCAGAACTGGTGAACGCCCGACAACGCGCTGATCGTCGCGTAGTCCTCGACCGTCACGTGACCGCCCAGCGTTGCACCGTTGCCAAAAATCGTGTGGTTCCCGACGTGGCAATCGTGCGCGATGTGAGCGTAGGCCATGAACACATTGTGATCACCGATCGTCGTGACACCGCCGCCCCCTTCGGTGCCGCGGTGAATCGTGACGAATTCGCGAAACACATTCCGATCTCCGACGATCAGCTTCGTGGGCTCACCACGGAACTTCAAATCCTGCGGGATCAAGCCGACCGAGGCGAGCGGGAAAATCTCGTTGCCATCGCCGAACTGCGACGGTCCCTCGACGACCGCTGAGGCGCCAACGCGGCAGTTGCGACCCAGCCGGACCTGATCGCCGATGACGACGTGCGGGCCAATGACGCTGCCCTCGCCGATAATTGCATTCGGATGCACGACCGCGCTCGGATCAATCGCCACACCCGGCCGCACATCGGGACGGAGTTCGCTGATCAGACCGAGCAGCAGATCCGCTTCGGCCGCGATATTCTCCCCGATAAATGCACGCGCGTGCGCCCGCGCCAGCCGCGCACGCCGCGGCCCCATCGTCACCTCGAGGCGCAGGCGGTCGCCAGGGACGACGGGGAGGCGGAATTTCGCATTATCCACGCCGCGCAAGTAGGCGCGCGCCGCGGCGCGCTGGTCGCCGGACTGCGTCAGCAGAATCGTCGCCACCTGCGCCAGCGTTTCGATCATCAGCACGCCCGGCATCAGCGGAGCACCCGGGAAATGCCCCTGGAAGAACTCCTCGCTGACGGTCACGTTCTTATAGGCAACGACGCGCTGGCCCGGGTCGAGCTCCGCGATCGTATCGACAAGCGCGGATGGATAGCGATAGCAGAGCCGGTCGAGAGATTCTGGAATGTTGATCGACACTGAATGGGAGTGTATCAGAGAGGCGTTTTTGGTTTTACGTTTTGGGTTTTGGGTTTTGGGTTTTCAGTTCTCGGTTTGCGTTTCAGGTTTGTGGTTTTCCGTGTCAGCCAAGGAAACGGGAAACGCAAAAGGGTCGCGCGCCCCGAAGGACAACGCGACCCTGGTTGAACCAAAAACAGAAAACAAAAAACCTAAAACGGGCAGCGAAGTCTACTTCTTGACCGGCGCCGTCTTCGCCGCCGAGTCGAACCGCTTGATGACTTCGGCGGACAGATCGAGACCCGGCTCGGCAGCAACGATGCCCGAATCGCGGACGCTGAAGATGACGAGCAGCCCTTTGTCCACACGCACCTGCTCGATCACGGGGTTGAGCTTCTCCTGGAACTCCCCCTGGAGCTGATTGGTCAGATCCGTAACCTCCGTCTGGGCATCCTGCTGCGCGAACTGCATATCACGCTGCGCCTTCTCGATGTCTTTTTCGAGCTGAGAGCGCGCCGCATCGTTCAGCACCGATCCGCCGGACTGCAGCTTGTCCTGCATGGCCTTCAGCGCGTTGCTCTTGGCGAGAAGTTCGGTGTTCTTCTTCTTCCGCAGCTCGTCGAGTTTCGCCGTCGCGGCCTTGCCTTCGGCAGAATTGCTCGCCACAGCCTGGATGTCGACATAGCCGAATTTGGAGCCCTCGGGAAATGGGGCCGGGGGCTTTGGCGCCGGCGCCGGGGCGGCCGCCGCAGGTGGCGTCGTGGTCGGCGGCGTCGCGGGCTTCTGCTGCTCGGGCGTGGGCTTCTGGCCTGCCGGGGGTGTCTGTGCAGAGCCCGGCGTCGCGACAAGCAGCGCGCTCATCGCGCTGAACACCATCATCATCTTCAACAATCTCATTCGAACAGTCCCCTTAATAAGAGTTTCCAGTTTCCAATTCCCAGCTTCCAGCGATAAATAAAACAGTTACGAGTTTCCCGTTACCAGTCTTGCCGGTCCACTGCGAGCACCCGCGCGCGTCGATTGGTCACGTCCCAGCTACAACCGCTCGCGTTCAGCGTCGGCGAGTGTATACAACCCCCGACCACTAGAACTGGAGACTGGAAACTGGAAACTGGAAACTTCGTCAGAACGTCGATCCCACCGCAAATCGGAACTTGTACTTCTTCTCCGGCTGGAGGTTATTGTCGAGCACGTTCCCGCGCGACGGATTCATCGCAAAAATCAGCCGGAACGGCACGTTCAGGACCGGCATGAAGAAGCGAATTTCCGCTCCGGTCGACGTCTTGAACGCGTTCGTTTCGCCGATGATATCGGTCTGCAACGGCAGCTGCACCCCGGCCAGTGGATTCGTGATTATACCAACGGTGTCGAGGAACGTCGGATACAGCGTGCCTGGCTGCGTCCGGCGGTAGATCGGCTCCTGCCAGGAGAAGTGCTCGCCGACGTTGCGCACCTGCCCGGTATCAAAGAACATCACCAGACGCACCGGGCCGGCGATGTGAATCAGGTATTCGGCGTTGAACAGGAGGCTCTTGTTGCCGCCGACCGGAACACCGGAAACCTCGTCGCGCGGGGACACCGACCGGATGTCGAACCCGCGGATGCTGTATTCACCACCCAGGAAAATCTTCTGGAAGATCGGCAGCACTCTCGTGTCGCCGTACGGCCGCAGATACTCCCACGCCGCACGGAACCCGAACGACGTCCGCTTGGTGTGCGGGAAATACCAGATGCCCTCGGTCCGAGGATTGATAAAGCTCGTGTTCCCACCGAGACCGGCCACGTCGAATGACAGGGTGTACCGCTTGCCCTGGGTCGGAAAGATCGGATTGTCGACGGTGTTGAAGACGTAACTCGGGCCGATCTTGCTGATGATCCGCTTCCCTCCCTGCTGCGTGAGCAACGAGTCAGCGAGCAACGGATTCCCGCGCAGGATCTGCGGATCGTTGAACAGCGGGTTCAAATCCTTGATCTCGACGTTCTCGTAGCTGTAGTTGATGAACATCCGGGCGAAATCCTGTACCTGGAAGCCATAGACGATGTTGCCGCCTTGAGACTTCTGGGTATAGAGCCCGATGTACTGCAGTTCGCGAATGAAGAGATTGACACCGGCCGTCATCGGCTTGTCAAAGAGGAACGGTTCGCTGAACGCCAGCTGATAGTTGGTGGCGCGGCTGCCCTGCTGCGCTGAAACGGTGAAGGTTTCGCCGCGACCGAGGAAGTTCGACGTCTGGAAGGCAAGCTGACCGAAGAACCCGTCGTACTGCGAGACGCCGGCGCCGAACGTCAACTGGTTGCGGTTCTGCTCCTCGAACTTCAGCTTGATGTCGACCTTGTTGTCCGCACCGGCCGTCTTGTCGACGCCAATCGCTTCGCCTTCGAGCGGTTTGAAGTAGCCCAGCTGGTTCAATCGCTTGATGCTGTACTTCAAGGCTTCGGTGTTGAATACGCCACTCTCGACGAGCCGGATCTCGCGACGGATGACGTTGTCGCGAGTGGTCGTGTTGCCGACGAAGGTGATCCGGTTGACGAAGTACTGCTTGCCTTCCTGCAGCCGGAGTGTCACATCGACAATGGGCGGACCGCTCTTATCGGCGGCCGGAGCAGCCGGGCCTGACTGTTCAGGACCCGCGCTGCCATTGCCGTTGGCGGTCGGCGCGCCGCGCGGCGCGAGATCGGGATAGCCGGTGAAGTCCATGTATCCACCGGTTCCGTACACTTCCTTCGCCTTTTCGAATCCTTTGCGGATCAGTTTCTCGCTGTAGACGTCCCCTTCATTGATCTTGAACAAGGGGCGGAGGGCTCTCGCGTCGACGATCTTGTTGCCCTCGAAATCGATCTTGCCGATTTTGTACTGCTCCCCTTCGGTGACCGGAATCCGCAGCTCGACAAACCGCGTCTTGCTGTCCTTGGAGTCTTCGAGAATCTTCAGCTCGGGCTGACCGACGCGCGCTTCGATGTAACCGCGGTCGCGGTAGTACGCCACGACCTTGTCGGCGTCTTCTTCGAACTTGTCAGACTTGTAGGTCCCGTTGCCAAGGATGAACTTGAACATCCCGCCGCCCTTGTTCTCCTTCATCTGCTTCGCGAGCTTGCCGTCTTTGATCGCGCTGTTGCCGATGAAATCGATCACGCGGATCTTGACCTTCGGGCCTTCCGTAATGTGGAACGTGACGTTCACCAGCTTTGGCCCACCCTCGATCGGCTTGATCTCAGGCTTGACCTCCACGAACTCGTAGCCCTTTTCGGCGTAGACGTCGTGGACGACGCCGCTCACCCGACGGATGAGACCCGGATCGATGAACGAGTCGAGCCGGATCGAAATCGACTTGTCCTTGAGCGCCTCCTCGATCTTCGAGGTATCGACCTTCTCGGTTCCGACGTAGTCGACGATCTTGACGCGCTGGCGCTCCTCCATGTTGTAGACGAGCACCTTGCCGAGCACGCCGTTGGCGTATTTGACGTCGTGGACTTCGATCGCGAGGTCGTCGAGGAAATTGGTCGCCCACAGGCGCTTGAAATCGGCAGTCGCCAGCTGCTCGACGCTGTTGTCGAACTTGATCCACTCGTTCAGCGACGGCCGGCTGCCCTTCGCCTGCATGTAATAGAGATAAGTATTGGCTTCGACGACGGGGCTTCCCCCCTGTTTCTCGAAGCACAGCATCACCGCGGTCAGGACGGGGCCGGCGTTGGCTGGTGGGAGTCGGGCGGGCTCTGGGACTTGCTGATTGCAAATCGTGGCCGGGAGCGTGGGGGCCTCGACGGCGGGCAAGGGTGCCTGCGCCTGGGGAGGTGGCGCGACCTGCGCCCTCGCGGCGACCGGCCAAGCCAGACCCGCGAGGGTCACCAACAACGGAGCAAGAACACGCATAACAGGGAATTGAGGTGGCCGGCCGTTCCCCGGCGAGTATTCCCGGAGAGAGGCCAAGCCATGAGTTTACTGGATCTTAGACGTGCAAGGCTACCCACTGGCCTTTTGCCGGACGCCCGTATTCGGCAAACGCCATCTGATTGCTGCCGGCGGGGCCAAGCCTGCCGCGCCGAAGCCGTTTTTCAACGTCCTCGGCGAAGGCGGCTTATGCCAACCGGTGGCCGTTTTCGCTCGAACCCACTGGCCGATAGGCCAGCGAGCCGGCGTCGAGGTAGACCTGGATGTCGCCCCCCTTGAGGTGGCCGCGGATGAGCTCCTCGGAGAGCGGATCCTCGATGTAGCGCTGGATAGCCCGTCGTAGCGGACGCGCCCCATACGAGCGGTCCTTGCAGGTTTGCTCGATGATCCAGTCGATGACGTCCGGTTCGAGCTCGAGCCGGAGCCGCCGATCGACCAGGTTGTCGTTCACCTGCTTCACCAGCAGCTTCGTGATGGTTCGCAGGTCGTCGTCCGAGAGCGCCTCGAACACGATGATTTCATCGATCCGGTTGATGAATTCCGGGTTGAACGTCTTCCGCACTTCGCCGAGCACCATGTCGTTGACGCTGCGGCTGATGACGCCCGAATCGGCCGACTGGAAGCCGAGCGATGCCTTCTTCTGGATGAAGCGGGCACCGATGTTCGACGTCATGATGATGATCGTGTTCTTGAAGTTGACCCGGTTCCCCAATCCGTCCGTCAGGTGGCCGTCCTCGAACACCTGCAGCAGGATGTTGAAGAGGTCCGGGTGCGCCTTCTCGACTTCATCCAGCAGGACCACCGAGTAGGGATTGCGCTTGACCTTTTCGGTGAGCTGCCCGCCCTCCTCATGGCCCACGTATCCCGGCGGCGAGCCGATCAGTTTCGAGACCGAGTGCTTCTCCATGTACTCCGACATGTCGAAGCGAATCAGCGCGTGGTCGCTGCCAAACAGGAAATTCGCGATCGCGCGAGCCAGTTCGGTCTTTCCCACCCCGGTCGGACCCAGGAAAATGAAGCTGCCGACGGGCCGGTTGGGCGACTTCAGCCCGGCACGCGAGCGCCGGATGGCTCGCGACAACGCCGAGATTGCCGCGTCCTGCGAGATGACGCGCTTGTGCAGCGCGTCCTCCATGTGGAGAAGCTTGTCCCCTTCGTCCTGATTGATGGACGTCAACGGGACGCCGGTCCACTTCGACACGACCTCGTCAATCTCGCCCTTGCCAACAACGACGCGGCGTGTGCTCGACTTGACGTCGAACTTTTCGCGCACGAACTGGAGATTCTCGCGAGCTTGCACTTCCTGCTCGCGATAGAACTGCGCCTTCTCGAAGTTCTTCTCCGAGACCGCGGTTTCCATCTGCTCGACGGCGACGCGGATGCTGCGATTGATCTCGCCAAACTCTTCGCTGTACCCGGCCTCGCGCAACTTGGCGCGCGCGCCCGCTTCGTCGATCAGATCGATCGCCTTGTCCGGCAGGAATCGATCGGTGATGTAACGGTTCGACTGATACACCGCCGCTTCAATCGCCTCGGAGGTGTACTCGACGTGATGGAAGTTCTCGTACCGATCCTTGACGCCGGTCAGCACTTCAATTGTTTCGCGCTCGGTCGGCGGATCGACCTTGATCGCCTGGAAGCGGCGCTCGAGCGAGCGATCCTTCTCGATGTACTTGCGATACTCGGACGGTGTCGTCGCACCAATGCAGCGGATTTCGCCGCGCGACAGCGCCGGCTTCAGGATGTTCGCCGCATCGAGCGACCCTTCGGCGGAGCCCGCGCCCACCAGGGTGTGCAGCTCGTCGATGAACACGATGATGTTCGGGTTCTCGGTGAGCTCCTTCATGATCGCTTTCAGCCGTTCCTCGAACTGACCGCGATACTTGGTGCCAGCGACGATGAGCGAGATGTCGAGGGCGAGCAGCCGCTTGTCGGCGAGGAAATGCGGGACGTCGCCGTAGACAATCTTCTGCGACAGGCCTTCGACAATTGCCGTCTTGCCCACGCCCGGCTCGCCGATGAGCACCGCGTTGTTCTTCGTGCGGCGGCACAGCACCTGCTGGACACGCTCGATCTCGATGTGACGGCCGACGAGCGGGTCGAGCTGGTTCTTCATCGCCGCTTCGGTCAGGTCGCGGCTGAACTCGGCAAGGAGCGGCGTCTCCTTCACGCGGTTGATCGTGGTCTTCTCGTTGAGCAGCGCCACGATGTCCTCGCGCACGGTGTTGAGGCGCATCCCTTTTTCCATCAGGATCGTCGCCGCCACCGAGCGCTCTTCGCGAAGGATGCCGAGCAGCAGATGCTCGGTCCCGATATAGTTGTGCAGCAGCCGGTCGGCCTCTTCCGCAGCGAACTGGAGGACGCGCTTGGTCTCCGCGCTGAAAGGAATCTCGACCGAGGTCGACACCTTTTCGCGGAATACCGTGCGGCCTTCGATTTCCTTGCGGATGCTTTCGAGGGAGAGATGAGAGCGGGCAAAAATTCGGCTCGTCAGCCCTTTGCCCTCGCGGATCAATCCCAGGAGTAAGTGCTCGGTCTCAATCGAAATGCTTCCGAGCTGGCTCGCCTCGTAGCGGGCGAAGAACAGCACACGCCGCGCTCGTTCCGTGTAACGTTCGAACATCGGTTACCTATGTGGACGACTACCTGTTCGCATTATACGGCAACGCACCCGTTTCGACCACTGGAATTTCGTCCTAAGTGACCTTGTAGTGGGCATTTAGGGCTAGTGCCCACGACCGCATCACTGCGCCGCGCTCTGCTGGGTATGTCTACTTCATCGGGCGATCGGCCGGACAACTACAGCGTCCCAACTACAATCACCGAATCGGGAGGATAAACAGCAATGACGAAACGAATGCTCGTGATCGGTATGACGCTTCTGGCGGCAGCAACGATTGCGGCCGCGCAGGGCGGCGGCCGACCCGCGAGTCCTGCCGGCTCGTCGGCAACCCAGCTGGGGAAAGACGGCAAGTGGATCGAAATCACCTACGGACGGCCGATCAAGCGCGGACGGGACGTCTGGGGAACCGGGGCGAACTACGCGCAGTTGCTTCTCGTGAATGGCGCCAAGGTCTGGCGCGCCGGGGCGAACGTGTCGACCCGCCTGAAAACCGAAGCCCCGCTTCAAATCGGGGGCAAGACGGTCGCGCCGGGCGAATACAGCCTGTTCATTGACACTAAGTCGCCAAGCGACTGGACCCTGATCGTCTCGAACTGGGCCGCCCAGCAGAAATACGACCCGAACAACAAGGAGGCGCTCTGGGGATCATTCGGCTACACGCCGGACAAGGACGTCGCGAGAGTAGCGATGAAGATCGACAAGTTCCCGCTGGCAGTCGACGAGTTGACCTGGAATTTCGCTGACGTGACGCCCACCGGAGGGAAGCTGGTTCTGCAATGGGACACGGTCATCGCGTCTGCACCTTTCGCTGTCGCCAAATAGG
>JBKPNQ010000234.1:0-6087 GCA_046732715.1 Acidobacteriota bacterium
AGGGCATCGGCATGCAGCTGGGAATGATCGGCCTCGCCGCAACCGAAGCCAAACGCGCGACGAACGTGGAACAACAAATGGGCGCCATCATGCCGGCCCTCGTGCAGTACACGACTGACGTGCTGTTTCGCGACTTGTGGCTGCGTCCGGACTTGGCACCTCGGCATCGGATTCGTGCCGTTCAGTCCGCTGCGCAAAGGCTTCCTAACCGGCAAAGATCACGGCATCGACGTCATTCGACAGCACGGATTTCCGGAACTCGGTGCCGCGTTTCAATGCCGAGAATGCAAGGCGAATCAGGCGCTCGTCGACCGCTTGGCAGGGATCGCGCAACGGGCCGGCGGCACATCCGCGCAGGTCGCGCTGGCGTGGCTGTTGGCGAGGAAGCCGTGGATCGTGCCGATCCCTGGCACCACGAAGCTGCACCGGCTTGACGAGAACATCGGTGCTGCGGCGATCACGCTGACCGACGAGGACCTGCGTGACATCGAACGCGCCGCGTCGGACATTCCGATCCACGGCGCGCGATATCCGGAAGCCATCTTACGAGGACATTCCAATGCAGACCGTTGTTGCGGGAAGTCGTTGATCGGGAATGCGTTGGTGAGATTCAGTGTGCGTGAGCACGCGCGGCGGGAGTCAATTACATGGGAACACGCTGGAGACAGCGTGGGTTCGAATCCCACCCTCTCCATCTGGCCAGGAAAGAACCTTCGCCGCAGCCGCTAAGACGTCAGGCCCATGCGCGCGAGGCACTGGTTGAATCGCGGATCGGTCCGCAAGCTGTCCCATTGAGGTGCGACAGCCAGATGGACCAGCGCCGGATCGCGGCTGTCGAGCGCGCGCTGCAACTGCTCGAATGCGGCGTCGAGGTTGCCGGCTTCGCCATAGTGCACAGCCAGCATGATGGCGGACGGGTTTTCCAGCTTGGCAGCGTGGTCGAGCACGAACGCGACGACGCCGGCGCGGCCGCCTTCGGCGTAGGCGCGTTTCACAGGCTCGAGGGCTTCGGCTGGGGCGCCGTGCAGCTCGGCATGCCTCAAGTTTTCTGCCATCCAACGGTCCGTCTCACCCTTGTTGAGATACGCGGCCGCCAGGTGTTCGCGTGCATGCGGGTGCCGCGGATCGAGCTCCAGAGTCCTATTGGCCCACTCGATCGCGTCGTCGTAGCGGTGCTGGTTCCAGTACGATAAGGAAATCTGCAGGTGCACGAGCGGGGAGAACGGATCACGTTCGAGCGCCCGCTGCTTCATCTCGAGTCCCCGATCCAGTTGGCCGAGCGTCTCCAGCAAGCGCCCGTACAGCAGGTACGCCTCCGTGTGATTGGGGTTCAGCTCGAGCGCCCGCTCCAAACTTTTCGCCGCCCCGATCCAGTTCCACTCACTCAGGTACAACACGGCGCCGAGCGCAACTTGGGCATCGGCGCACGTGGCGTTCATCGCCAGAGCGCGAAGAGCCGAGGCTCTTGCCTCAGCGTACGAATCGTCGAGCGGCGCCACACGGAGTTCGGCTTGCGCGCAACAGGCCAGCGCCAGGCCGGCGTGAGCGGCGGCATAGGTTGGGTCCAAGTCGATCGCCGCCCGAAACGCCGCCACGGCCTTGGGCACCTCGAACATCGACGCGGCCAGCAGATGCGACCGGCCTCGCCCCAACAGCTCGTATACCTCAGGTCCACTGGACGACTGTGGCGTCGAGCGTGTCTTCCCGTTGCCACCGAGGACGCCGTGTGCCTGGGGGCTCGTGGCGCTCACACCAAAGTGCGTGGCGGCCGCCGCGGCTACCGTGTCGGCGATCGCCGAAACGTCCGCCACGGGCTGATCAAAGCGGGTGCTCCATGCAACGGATCCGTCCTGCGAGCGAAGGAGGCGCACGGACAGCTCAAGCCGATTGCCTGTCCTGATGAAAAAGCAGTCGATCACCGCGTCGACACGCAGAGATCGCCCGACGGCCGCCGGATCCTCCCCGCCGCGCGTGTACGTGTGGACGGCCCTGGTCGGCCGGACCACGAGCTGCGTGATCGCACCCAGCCGGTCGATCAGCACATCTGAAATCGCCAACCCCAGATTTCGATCACGCTCCGACAGAATCTCGGTGGTGAGAGGCCGCGCAGGCAGCACCGCCAGCGAGCAGCGTTCTGAGGCGTCGTCGCGATTGGGCTCCTGCTTGGTGACCGCACCGACGAAGCGGTATCCCGACCGGGGAACGGTTTCGATGTACTCGCGCCCGTGAGCCCCTTCCCCGAGCGCCTTCCGAAGATTTGAAATGTGAACAGTGAGGATGCCGTCTCCGACGAAGGATTCCGGCCAGACCAGATCCAAGAGCTCGCGCTTGGTCACCAATCGTCCGGCGCGTCGGACGAGGGCGACCAGCACGTCGTGCGTCTTCGGTTCCAGAGATATCGGCCGCCCGACTCTCAAGAGCCGACGTTCCGTCGCGTCCAGCGTGAACTCCGCGAAGGCATACCGCTCGGAGGCGGGCATGAATCTTAGGCAAATCTTAGCAGAACCTTCAGGACCGTCCGGCCTCGCTACGGCTACCTTCGATCCCATCAGGAGGCACTCATGCAGGACGCATTTGTTGGAACGTGGAAACTGAATCCGGAACGGTGCGAGTTCGATCCGAATCATCGTCCGACGTCCGGAACCCTCGTGTTCGCGCGCGACGCGCAGGGGCAGTACGTGATGAACGCTGAGGGCACCGACGCGAAGGGCCAGAAGGTCGCGGAGCGCCCACAAACGTTCGTTCCCGACGGCGAGGCGCGTCCGGTCAAGGACTTTCCAGGCCTCAGCGCCTCCGCGACGCAGCCGAACCCGCGCGAAATCCATGGCCAGGTCAAACGAGAAGACGGGTCGATCGTCGGCGAGGCCACCTACGTCGTCTCCGAGGACGGGAAGTCGCTGACGGCAACCGCGGCTGGTTTCGATAGCCAGTTGCGGCGCTTCGAAACGCGCACGGTGTGGGAGCGTGGCTAGCGAAGTGCTGGACAGGCCAAGTTGGCCACCTGCGGCACGGCCACGGTGGACCAGGATTCAGACTCTCCTATGACTCTTGTCGCCGGATCTCGACTGGGCCCCTACGAGATCGTGTCGGCGCTGGGCGCGGGCGGGATGGGGGAGGTCTATCGGGCACGTGACGCGACACTCCATCGCGACGTTGCGCTGAAGGTCCTCCCTGAACCTTTCGCCCTAGACGTCGACCGGCTCGCGCGCTTCATCCGCGAGGCGCAGGTGTTGGCCTCGCTCAACCATCCGAACATCGCCGCGATTTACGGCTTTGAAGAATCGAACAACGTACGGGCGCTCGTGATGGAGCTCGTCGAAGGGGAGGATCTGTCCGCGCAAATCGCGCGCGGGCCAATGCCCCTGGCGGACGCCCTGCCGATCGCGCGGCAGATCGCGGAGGCGCTCGAAGCCGCGCATGAGCAAGGCATCATCCATCGCGACCTGAAACCCGCGAACATCAAGGTACGACCCGACGGTACCCTGAAAGTGGTGGACTTCGGGCTGGCCAAGGCTTTTGTCAGCGACCGCACGAGTCCCGATCTGTCGCAAGCGGCAACGCGGACAGCCATCGGGACTCGAGAAGGGCTGATCCTCGGCACGCTTGCGTACATGAGCCCCGAGCAGGCCCGCGGTACACCGGTTGACAAACGCACGGACGTCTGGGCGTTCGGCTGCGTCCTTTACCAGGTGCTCACGGGACGCGAAGCCTTCCCCGGCAACACAGATTCTGACGTCATCGCTGCGATCCTTGAACGAGAACCGAATTGGGAGGCACTGCCCGCTCAGACACCCGCAAACATTAGAAGATTGTTACGACGGTGCCTGGATAGAGACCGCAAGCGACGGCTGCGGGATATTGGCGATGCGCTCGCTGACATCGAGGAAGCGTCCAACCCTCGCGCTCTTGAAGTTCAGCCACGTCCAAGTGCGGCGTCTGCGCGGCGGGCCCGGTACGCGGTGATGCTTGCGACGATGGCCATCGCCGCCGCGACTGTAACGGCACTCATGGTTTCAACCCTGACACGGCCGACCCCACAGCCGCCGACGCGCTTCACAATTCCAGCTCCTCCGGGTGGTCAGATGACTCGGGCCGTGCCGGCTCTCTCACCCGACGGCCAGACTCTCGTCTTTGCCGCCTGCACAAAGTGCAATACCGAGGATCTTGACGACTGGGTGGCCTACCGTCGCCCACTGGATCGGCTTCAGGAAGTTCCCGTCCCCGGCGTCAAAGGGGCGTTCTTCTTTTTCTTTTCCCCTGATGGTCAATCGTTAGGATTCTGCACGCGAGACGGACTGAAGAAAGTATCGCTCGCCGGAGGACCGTCGGTCACGCTGTATGAGGGCCCCGTCCTCGGGGCGGACTGGGCGGCGGACGAGACCATCGTGTTCGGATCGCCTTCCGGTCTGATGCGCATTTCAGCGGCCGGCGGCGGCAAGCCGCAACCGCTTACGACCCCGAATCCTGGGAAGGTGCACATGTGGCCGACGATTCTCCCGGGAGGCCGCGGCGTGCTCTTCACCGTCTGGGAGGGATCTTCAACCGCGGGCACAGGGCAGATCGCGGCCGTATCGCTTGACACGCACAAGGAGCGAATACTTGGGAAGGGGAGCGGCGCCCGCTTCTTCACTACTGGTCACGTGATCTTCGGACGCGAGGGATCGCTCTGGGCTGTTCCATTTGACGAGCGCCGGATGACCGTCACCGGCGAGGCTGTGCCTGTGCTGGAAGGTGCGGCATTCCTTTCTCAGTTCGGTCTGGCCCCATTGACCGTCGCGCGTAATGGATCGCTGGCGTATTTGATCGGTGACCAGCCCAAGCTCCCTGCACGGGCGCTCGTCTGGGTCAGCCGTCGGGGACACGAAGAGGCGTTCCACCTTCCGGCTGCTCCCTACGGCTGGGCGAGGGTGTCACCAGATGGCGCGAGCATCGCGCTTGACATGGTGAGCAGTCCTGGAAATTCGGACATCTGGATCTATGACATCGCGCGCGAAACGACAAGCAGGCTGACCGACAGTTCGGGGATACACCTCTTTCCTCTCTGGACTCAGAACAGTCAGCGGGTCGTGTTCACATCGGGCCCGCCCTTCTCCCTCTTCTCGCAGCGGGCCGGCGCCACCGAGTCGGCCCGTCCCGTGATGCACACCAATCTGGCCGGGGCCTCGTTCGCTGGGCCCCCCGCGGCTTCAAGTTGGTCACGTGATGGGAAGATGCTGGTCTTTAACTATTTGGCAGGCACCACGGCCGGGGAGAATGCGACGTTCGACATTGGCGTGCTCACAACGAACGGGAACGGAACGTGGAAACCGCTCCTCCAGACCGAAGCGGCAGAAGTGGCTCCGGCGATCTCGCCCGACGGCGCATGGATCGCCTACAGCTCCAACCGGACGAGCCGGTTTGAGATCTACGTGGACCGGTTTCCGGACCTCGGCGAGATGAAGATAGTCTCGACGCGCGGCGGGGTCGAACCGCTCTGGTCTCCAAGCGGGAAAGAGGTCTTCTTTCGCAGCCTCGACGGCCGCCAGGTCCTGAGTGTGCCTTTTGACGCCAAGTCCGGACTTACTCAGGGAAACCCGACCGTGCTGTTCGAGGGGCCTTACGCATCCTACCTGGGCGGCTTTCGGCTGCGCGCCTACGATGTCACTCCCGATGGCAAGCGCTTTGTGATGCTGAAGGAACTTCCAGGAACCGGCGGCAGCTCGGCATCTGCTCAGCTCACCGTGGTGTTGAACTGGTTCGAGGAGCTCAAGCGGCGCGTGCCCACGCGCTGACGTAAGCTCGCGAAAACGCATGAAAATCAGGTGCGCAGTTGCGACAACGGCGCTGGCGCGAGAGGAACATGATCAGCGGTAACGTCGGAAGAGCCGTCCGACCCTTCCTGGCGCCAAGACGCACTTCGAGGACTCGACTGGTTGGTACTGTAGTCTTGCCGCAGTTTGCAACGACCATTGGCATCGCGGCGCGTAAGTTTCTTCCTTGTCGGCATCGTCCTTGCGGCCGGCTATGTCGCGACGCACTATCACGGATGGCTCTATCGCGGCCGCAATTAATTGATCACGGCATGTTCTCGCAACCGCGCTACGAAGC
>JBKPNQ010000235.1:0-9784 GCA_046732715.1 Acidobacteriota bacterium
TCGTGATCCTGGCTGTCGGAACACCGATCGCGCTGTGCCTGCGATTCCTGCTGTGGATCGCCGGGATGCTCTGACGCGTGGGAATGTTGCCGCGGAGTGTCCATGACGATACGCGCTGCCACGCTGGGGCGCCCTTCAGCAGCTCTTTTGTGACACGTCTGGAGTCGAACGCATGAATATCAGACCGCTTCACGATCGGATCGTCGTTCGGCGTCTCGAAGACGGTCAGCAGAACGTCGGCGGGATCATCATCCCGGACACGGCTAAGGAGAAGCCGCAGCGAGGCACGGTGATCGCTGCCGGCAGCGGCGTCGTGAGAGACGACGGCGCACGCCTGCCTCTCGACGTGAAGACGGGGGATCGGATCGTGTTCGGCAAGTATACGAGCCAGGAGATCACGCTCGATGGCGAGGCTTACCTCATCATGCGAGAGGACGAAGTGCTGGCGGTCATCGAAACAGATTGATGAGGCGAAAGTAACCAATGGCAAAGCAAATCGTGTACGGCGACGCCTCGCGGCAGGGCATCCTGCGCGGGGTCAACAGTCTGGCCAATGCGGTCAAGGTCACGCTCGGACCGCGAGGGCGCAACGTCATCCTCGATCGGAAGTTCGGCGCCCCCACCATCACCAAGGACGGCGTGACCGTCGCGAAAGAGATCGAGCTGAAGGACGCGCTCGAGAACATGGGCGCGCAGATGGTCAAGGAAGTGGCGAGCAAGACGTCGGATGTCGCCGGCGATGGCACAACGACCGCAACGGTGCTGGCGCAGGCCATCTATCGCGAAGGTGCCAGGAACGTCACCGCCGGCGCCAGCCCGATGGCGGTCAAGCGCGGCATCGACAAGGCCGTCGACGCGATCACGACCGAGCTCAAGAGGATGTCCAAGCCCGTGAGCGGGTCGATGATCGCACAGGTCGGAACGATCTCCGCGAACCACGACGAGGCAATCGGGCGCATCATCGCCGACGCGATGGAACGAGTGGGCAAGGACGGCGTCATCACCGTTGAAGAAGCCAAGAGCATGGACACGTCACTCGACGTCGTCGAAGGAATGCAGTTCGACCGCGGCTACCTGTCGCCGTACTTTGTCACCGACAGCGAACGGATGGAAGTGGTGCTGGAGAATCCGGTCATCTTGATCCACGAAAAGCGGATTAGCGCAATGAACGATCTGCTGCCCTTGCTCGAGCTGGTGGCGCGTGCCAGCCGCCCGTTGCTGATCATTGCGGACGACATCGATGGCGAGGCGCTGGCGACTCTGGTCGTCAATAAACTCCGTGGTACGTTCCAAGCGGCGGCGGTGAAAGCGCCAGGATATGGCGATCGCCGAAAGGCGATGCTCGAGGATATTGCTGTTCTGACGGGTGGCAAGGCGATTACCGAGGACCTCGGTCAGAAACTCGAGAACATGACGATCGAGGACCTCGGTCAAGCGAAGAGGGTCACCATCGACAAGGACACGACGACAATTCTCGAAGGTGCCGGGCACACGGCGGCGATCGCCGGCCGGGTCAAGCAGCTACGGACGCAAATCGAGGACACGACGTCCGACTACGACCGCGAGAAGCTGCAGGAACGCCTTGCGAAGCTGATCGGCGGGGTCGCAATTATCAAGGTCGGGGCTGCGACCGAGACCGAGTTGAAGGAGAAGAAAGCGCGCGTTGAGGACGCGATGCACGCGACGAAGGCCGCCGTGGAAGAGGGCATCGTGCCAGGCGGTGGCGTCGCGTTGCTGCGGGCGTCGAAGGTACTCGAGCAGTTGGCGGTCGATGGCGACGAGCAGATTGGTGTCAACGTCATCCGAAGAGCGCTCGAGGAACCCATGCGGTGGATCGCAACCAACGCCGGTCACGAGGGTTCGATTGTCGTGCAGCGGACCAGGGAGATGAGCGACGAGGAGGGCTTCAATGCCCAAACCGAGCGCTATGAGAATCTGGTTCAGGCCGGCGTGATTGATCCGGCCAAGGTGGTTCGCTCGGCCCTTCAAAATGCCGCATCGATTGCCTCTCTGCTGCTGACCACCGAGGCCGTCATCTCGATGATTCCCGATCAGCCGCATCATGGAGCGCCGGGGATGGATAGTATGGCTGCCGATATGTACTGATGTTTGAGCCCGCGCACCATTCATCCGCAACGACAGAGCCGCGATCACATCACTGGTAGTATGTGGGGAGTTCCGCCATGGACCGCAACCCGCCGTCCTGGACGCTCCTCCGCACGTGCCGGCCACTGGCGCGCCTCTCCGAAGCGGCTCTTCGGGAAGTTGCTGAAACGGCCGAAGAACGCTGCTATCGATCCGGGGAGGTCATGGTGCGTCAAGGGGATGCCGCCGACGGCATCCTGATCCTCCTCGACGGCAGCGCGCACGCGCTGCTGCGAACCACAGACGGCAATCATCGGCTCGGCGGTTTCTCGAGCGGCGACCTCGTCGGCGAGATGGCCCTCGTGACGCGGGAACCGCGGAGCGCGGACGTCATCGCCGACACGCCTGTTCGCGCCCTCCTCGTGCCGACCGCGGCGTTCGACCGGCTGGCGATGCGCCATCTCGAACTCGGCATGGTGCTGACCCAGTTGATTGCCGATCGCCTCGGTCAGGGCGCTCACGACGGCTTCGGCGGAAAACGGGTCGAGGGTTTCCGGATCCTCCAGTGCGTCGGGCGCGGCGGAATGTCGGTCGTCTACCGGGCGCAGGAGGAATGCAGTGGGCAACTGGTGGCGCTGAAGATGATGAGTTATCGGCTCATCTTCGACTCCATGGCGCTGGCGCGCTTCCACCAGGAAGCCGAGCTCCTCCGGAGTTTGCATCACCAGAACATCGCGCGCCTCCACAAACTGTTTCCCGCCTATCGCACCTACTTCCTGGTGATGGAACTCTGCGAAGGGATCGACCTCCAGCGCCTCGTCAATTCCCACGGTCCCCTTGCTGAGTCGCGCGTCAGGCCGATTCTCGGCCAGCTTGCCCGCGCCCTCGAACATATTCACGGGCGCGGTCTCGTGCACCGTGACCTGAAACCGGCCAACGTGATGCTTACGCGAACCGGTCAGGTGAAGCTGACCGATTTCGGCCTGGCGGCACCCGCCGTCACTACCGAGGACGAAGAAACCAAGGCGGATCCGAGGTGGATGGGCACGCCCGCGTTCATGCCGCCGGAGCAGTTGTCGGGCGTTCAGCTCGATCGCAGGGCGGATGTCTACGCGCTCGGCTGCCTCGCCTACCAGCTGCTTGCCGGACGCCGGCTATTCGACGCGGCCAACCTCTTCGATCTCATGCAGCAGAAGTTGACCACGGCACTGCCGCCTGCGGGCGACATTGGGGCAGGCATCAGCCAAGAATTGTACGAGTTCATCCGGCGCGCCGTCCGCGCTAACCCCGAGGAACGCCCTTCCTCTGTGGCCGCGCTCACCAACTGGGCGGCAACCTGCGAGGCGCTCCCCGACGATCTGCTCGACGCCGGCGGATCCTAGCCCGGACTCATGAATGCCCGAATAGTCCCGCCCTTCGGGCTTCGACTCAGGCCCGATTCTCGGGCCTTCGAACGGGACTCGCCCGGGGCGACGTCTTGAGCACCGCGCGGAGCGCGGTGTCGAAACCGGCGGCAGCGAAAAATGGTCTGCCGGCGGCGCATTATGAACGAACGCGCAGTGCTCGTGAATAATGCGGGCTAGCGCCTGTTTGCCGCAGAGCCGCGAGGTTCGTGCCGGGTCCGCACCCGAGGCATGATATGTTCCCCTCGTCGCGCCCGTACGGCGCGCGTCAACCGAGACAACAGAAAGAGCAGTGATGGATCTTCGGGACTACGAAGTCACCGAGACGTTCCGTCGGGGCCCTGCGTCGGCGATCTATCGCGCTCGCGGCAAAGAGGGCGAAGTCGTCCTCAAGTGCCTCGTCGCCCCGTATCCCACACTCGAACAGCTCGACGCGTGCCGGACCGAGTTCGAAATCCTGCGCCGCGTGGTCTCGCCGGGCGTCCCCCGGGCGATCGACCTGCGCGAGGTCGGCAACGGTCTCGTGCTGGTAATGGAATACGTGCCCGCTCCGACGCTGCGTCGAACCATCGAGCGGGGACCGCTGCCGGTGAAGGCGTTCCTGGAGTTCGCCCGCCACATCGTGCGCACGCTTGGCGAGGTGCACGCGGCCGGAGTGATCCACAAGGATGTCAGTCCGGACAACATCCTCTACGATCCGGGCAGCGGGGCGGTCCGGCTGATCGACTTCGATGCGGCCACGACGCTGCCGCTCGAGCACGTCGAGATCGCCGAGATTCCCGAGATCGAGCACAGCCTGCCCTACATCTCCCCCGAGCAGACCGGTCGCGTCAACCGTCCGCTCGATTCGCGCACGGACCTGTACTCGCTCGGTGCCACGTTCTATGAGGCGCTGACGGGAAAGCCGCCGTTCGAGTCCGACCACCCGATGGGCGTTGTTCACGGCCACATCGCCCGGCCGGCCCGGCCGTTGACCGAAACGATCGCCATGCCGCCGGTGCTGTCGGCGATCGTCCTGAGGCTTCTCGCCAAGGACGCGACCGAGCGGTATCAGACGTGTGCAGGGCTGCTCCACGATCTCGAGGAGTGCGACCGGCAGCTCCGCGAAACCTACACGGTGGTCGACTTTCCGCTGGCGCGGCAGGATCGGTCCGCCCGCTTCGAGCTTCCGGCGCGCCTCTACGGACGCGACCGCGAGCTGCGCGTGCTCCTCGACGGCTTCGAACGCGTGTGCACGGGGCACACCGGCGTGTTGATGGTCGCGGGATACTCCGGAATCGGCAAGTCGTCGCTGGTCCACGCCGTGCAGCGGCCACTCGTGCGCGAGCGGGGCCGATTCATCCAGGGCAAGTTCGATCTCTATCGGCGGGACAAACCGCTCAGTGCGCTGATCGAGGCGTTCCGTGCCCTGGTTGTGCAACTGCTCGTCGAAGGAGAGACGGATCACTGGAAACGCGAGATCGATCTCGCGCTCGCCGGCAACGTCGCGGTGATTGCCCAGGAGATCCCGGAGCTGGCCCATATCGTCGGGGCGTCGGAGCCGCCACCGGAAGTTGGTGCGATTGAAGCGCGCAACCGCCTGCAGTTCGCCTTCCAGCGCTTCGTCTCGACGATCGCCCGCCGCCAGTCGCCGCTGGTCGTGTTCATCGACGATCTCCAGTGGGCCGATCAGGCATCGCTGCAGCTGCTCCAGGCGATTCTCACCAACCCTGAAAGCCGTTATCTGTTCTTCATCGGCTGTTACCGCGAGAACGAAGTCGGCGCCGACCATCCGCTGCTCGGCACGCTCGATGCGATCGCCCGGGTGCATCCGGTCGAGCGGATTTCGCTTCGGCCCCTGCAGCACGAGCACTTGCAGTCGCTGGTGGTCGACGCGTTCGGGGCGCGGCCTGGCGAGGCGGCGCCGCTCGCCGACGTCCTGCTCGAAAAGACCGAGGGGAATCCGTTCTTCGTGGGTGAGTTCCTGCGCGCGCTGCACCGCACTGGACTGTTCGTCCGCGAGACACAGCGCGGCGAGTGGGTCTGGGACGTCACACGAATCCGCGAGCAAGGTCCGACCGAGAATGTTTCGGAGCTGATGGGGTCGCGTCTGAGTCAGCTGCCGGCCGACGCCAAGGAGGCGCTCGCCGTCGCCGCGTATCTTGGCAACCGCTGCGAGGAGAGCACGCTCGCCGCCGTTCTCGGTCGCGATGCGCACGACGTCCAGCACCGGCTCGCGCCTGCGCTGGACGAAGGCGCGCTCCAGCGGACTCGAGGCACCGCGGGGCGTGGAGCCCACTACCGCTTCGCGCACGACCGAGTGCAGCAGGCGGCGTACGCCCTCGTGGACGAGGAGGAACGGCCGACGTTGCACGTCCGGATCGGCCGGCACTTTCTCGCCCATCTCACCGGCGACGCCCGCGATGCGGGACTCTTCGACATCGTCGATCACCTCAACGCCGGGTGCACCGGGGTCGAGACGGCGGCCGAGTCCATCCAGCTCGCGCGGCTGAATCTCGAAGCCGGGCAGCGCGCCACGGCCTCGGCCGCCTTCGAGCCGGCGCTGCGGTACTTCACGATGGGCATGGACGCGCTCGGCACCAATCGATGGGACGACGAGCCCGGCCTGGCGCGGGCGCTCTGGCTAGCGCGCGGGGAGAGCGAATTCCTCAACGGCAATCATGAGGCCTCAGCGCAGTTGCTCGACGAGTACATCACCAGGGCCAGGACACCGATCGAGGCAATGGCCGCGTACGGCGTGCGCATCGCGTCGCACAACGCCCGCGGGCAGTTCGTCGACGCGATCGGCATCGGCCTCGAGGCGCTCGCGCTGCTCGGGATCCCTCTTCCCAGCGATCCGCAGGACACCGCGCGGGCCACCGGCGACGAGCTTCGCCAGGTTGGTGAGCGGCTGGCGCAACGATCGATTGAGAGTCTGATCGACCTGCCACCGATGCGGGATCCGGCGCTCGTCGAGGCGATTCGCATCCTGGTCAACCTGACGTCGACGGCGTACATCGGTCATCCGCAGATGTATCCGCTGATCGTCGCCAAGCAGGTCAACCTCTCAATCGAACACGGCAACGCTCCGCAGTCGGCGGTGTCGTATTCGTCGTACGCGGTGCTGAATTCACCAGGCGGCCTCGCCGACCTCGACACCAGCTACCGGTTCGGCGAGCTCGCGCTGGCGATGCTCGATCGCGAACCGCGATCCGAGAACGCAACAAACATCAATTTCGTCTTCGGTACCTTCGTCAGCCACTGGCGCGAGCACCTGTCCTGCAGCCTCCCCTATCTCGAGAGAGCGTATCTGGCGTCGCTCGAGCTCGGCGATTTCGAATACGTCAGGTACTCGGCGACGTTCGAGGCCTTTTATTCGGTGCTGATGTGGCGCGACCTCGCCGCGGTGCGCGCGCACTGCGACCGCCGCCGGCTCATGCTGCGGAAGCTCCGTCTCGAAGAGGTCTCCGGCGCCTTCATGCTGGCGAGGCAGCTGGCGTTCACGATTTCGGGTGAGACGGACGCCGGTCGCCTGGCCGGCGCCGACTTCGACGAAGCGGCAGCGCACGAAGCGTGGTTGCGCCACAACGACTTCCTGTCGCTCTCATGCCTCGCCATCTCGCGCCTGATTGTCGCCGGACTGTACCGCCGAGCCGATGCCATCGCACTGGTCGATGGTGCCCGACCCTTCCTCGTGGCGAACACCGGCATGTTCCTGCTCGCCGAGTACCACCTGGCGGCGGCGCTGGCGTTCACCGACGCGGCGCGGCGTGCGGCGCCGGATGTCGCGGCTCAGCACGTCGAGAGGGCGCGGCAGAGCGCCGCGCTGCTCGAGGCATGGGCCGAGAAGAGTCCCGTCAACTTCCGTCATCGCGTCCTGCTCGTCAACGCCGAGATCGCCGGGCTCGGAAACGATCCGGAACGGACGGGAGTAGCTGACGTGATCAAGCTGTACGAGCAGGCGGGCGCTGCCGCGCGCGAACACGGCTTCCTCCTCCACGAAGGCATCGGCTACGAACGTGCTGCCGACTACTGCGAGCGCGTCGGCCTGACACGGTTCTCGGGCACGTTCCTCGATGATGCGATCTACGCCTTCGACCGTCTGTCGGCGCGGCCCAAGGCCGACCAGCTGCGCCGCCGCCGCGGTGAAGGCGTCAACGCGCACAGCACCGAGGCGACGCCGCACGGAAACGTCCGCAGCGCACGAGGAACCAGGAGTTTCGATCCGGAGAGCCTGCTGCGCGCCGGCCGCGCGATCTCCGAAGCGATCCGGATGGACACGCTGCTCGCCGAGCTGATGAAGATCCTCATCGAGACCGCAGGCGCCGACCGCGGCGCGCTCATCCGCGTCACCGGCACCGGGCTGCGTGTGGCCGCGACACGCGACGCGGAAAGCGACGTCGTCCAGCGAACCGACGTCGCGCTCGACGCCGCGCCGTGGATTGCGTCGAGCGTCGTTGGCTACGCGCTGCGCACCATGGAACCGGTCGTCCTGCGCGACGCGAGGACCGAAGGGCCGTTCCAGCAGGACCGCGCGATCGGCGCTTCCGGGACGCGTTCGCTGTTGTGCGTTCCCATCGTTTCCCAGGGGAAAGCGGAGAGCCTGCTCTACTTGAAGAACGGGTTGTCCTCGGGCGTCTTCACGAGGGAGCGCATCGACGGCATCATGCTCCTCACCGGACAGATCGCCGTGTCGCTCAAGAATGCCGAGCTGTACGAGCAGCTCGAGGAGCGGGTGGAGGAGCGCACGCAGCAGCTCGAAGTACGCAACCGGCTGATCCGTCAGGCGTTCGGACGCTACCTGAGCGACGATGTCGCGTCGGCTCTGCTCGAGTCTCCCGATGGCCTCACCCTCGGCGGCGAACGGCGCGAGGTCACGATCCTGATGGCGGATCTGCGGGGATTCACGACGCTCGCCGACCGCCTGGCGCCGGAAGACACCGTCAGCATCGTCAACAACTTCCTCGGCGACATGACCGACGTCATCTTCCGCCACCAGGGCACGATCAACGAGTTCATCGGCGACGCCATTCTCGCGATTTTCGGCGCCCCGCTGCGCCTGAGCGATCACGCCCAGCGTGCCGTGGCGTGCGCGCTCGAGATGCAGCTCTCGATGGAGCACGTGAACGCCCGGAACCGGAGGGTCGGACTCCCGGCGGTCGAAATGGGCATCAGCCTGCACTCGGGCGAGGTCGTCGTCGGCAACGTCGGCTCGGCTAAACGCGCGAAATATGGCGTGGTCGGCCGCCCGGTGAATGTCGCCGCGCGCATCGAATCGTATTCAGTCGGCGGCCAGATTCTTGCCTCCGAACGAACGCTCGCGCTCGTCGGTTCGCCGGTGACCACGGGACGCGAGTTTCAGATTCACCCGAAGGGCGTGGCGGAGCCGCTCAAGGTCTTCGAGGTCACCGGCATCGGCGGCGCGCATCCACAAGAGCTGCCGCAGCGGACACCGGCGCCGGCTCCGCTGAACGCGCCGCGCGAGATCGGCGTCGAGGTCTTGGAAGGAAAAGCCGCCGGCCAGGGATTCCACCGCGCGGCGCTGATTGCGCTCTCGAATTCTTCCGCCATCGTGCGCGTCGAGACCGAGGTCGAGCTGTTCGATAACCTGCGCCTGTCGCTGCCGGCGGAAAGGGAAACGCTGACCGACGTGTTTGCGAAGGTGGTCGAGGAGAATGGCGACGGCACCTGCCTGATTCGGTTCACGTCGATTCCAACCGAGGCGCACGACTGGTTCGAAACGCTTCTTTGACACGGCCACGGAGGCTCACGAATGGATCTGCTCAGCACCGCAAAAGCTCTTTACGCTGCGTTCAACGCGCACAACATCCCCGGCATCCTCGACCTGCTCGACGACGACGTGCAGTGGGATTCGTTCGGGCCGGACTTCGCGCTCGCGATTGGTTTCTTCAAGGGCAAGAAGGGAGTCGGCGACTTCTTTGCCAAACTGGTCGGCCCGGACGGTCAGCAGGTCGACTCGGTTTTCGAACCGCAAGAGTACTTCGTCGGCGGCGGCACGGTCCACGTGATCGGGTTCGAGGCCGGAACGCTGACGAAGCACGTCGCCCACGGCGCCGACGCCGGCAAACAGTTCTACAACAATTTCGATCACACGCTCTGGTTCAGCCCCTCCGGGAAGATCAACCACTTCCGGGCGAACTACAACCTGGCGCTGCCGGGCAGTCCGACGTGGAAGCCCTGGCCGCCGAAGACTGGCGGCACGGCGAGGCCGTAGGCGTCGACCGGATTCAGCGCCCACCTCCGGACACGAACTCGCGGAGCGGATCTTCATGAGTGGAGGGTGGTCAGCGCACCGG
>JBKPNQ010000236.1:0-26699 GCA_046732715.1 Acidobacteriota bacterium
GTGCAGGAGTACAAGATCGCGGACCCGCGGCAGTTGACGAGCTGCTCGACATGTCACAGGTGAGTTGCCAGTTCCCGGTTACCAGTTTCCAGTGAATCGGAAGCGCTGGCTAACCTTGTGAACGACATGAACTTAACTGGCAACTGGTAACTGGAAACAGATTGAATGGAATCTTCTCAGATCAAGTCGCGTCTGGCCGGCTCCCACGGACGGCTCTATTGGCGCAGTCTGGGTGAGCTCGCCGACACGCTCGAGTTCCGCGAGTACCTTCACCGTGAGTTCCCCGAGCAGGCGTCGGAGTGGAACGATCCAAAAGGGCGCCGGAACTTCCTGAAGGTGATGACGGCATCCCTCGCGCTCGCGGGCGTCGGGGCGTGCACGAAACAGCCAACCGAAGAGATCGTTCCTTACGTCCGGCAGCCGGAAGATCTGGTTCCTGGACGCCCGTTGTTTTTTGCCAGCGCGATTCCGTTCTCTGGTGTGGCGAACCCCGTGCTGGTGGAGAGCCACATGGGGCGTCCGACCAAGATCGAAGGCAACCCAGAACACCCCGCCAGCCTTGGCGCCACCGACACCTTCACCCAGGCGGCGGTTCTTGGCTTGTACGATCCCGATCGCGCAAAGGCGATTACCAACCGCGGCGAGATCACGAGCTGGGGCTTCTATTTGTCGGCCGCCCAGGGAGCGGCCAGCCGTCAAAAAGCCCGCCAGGGCGCTGGTCTGCGATTCCTGAGCGGGCCGGTCACCTCGCCATCGCTCGCCGAGATCATGGCGACCGTCCTCGCTGAGTACCCGCAGGCGAAGTGGCATCAGTACGACCCGGTTCCCCGAGACGGCGCGCGGATGGCCGCTGCCGGCACGGGCGCGGCGGGTGAGCCGATCTATCACTTCGACAAAGCGGATGTCGTCGTGGCCCTCGACGCCGATGTCCTGGCGTGCGGGCCCGGCAGCGTGCGATACCAAAAGGATTTTGCCGCCCGGCGCCGGGTGACCGACGACAAGAAGGAGATGAACCGGCTCTACGCGATCGAGAGCACCCCAACGCTGACCGGCGTGAAGGCCGATCACCGGCTGGCGCTCAAGGCCGGCGATGTCGAGGCCTTTGGACGTCAACTTGCCGGCGCGCTCGGCGCCCCTGCTCCGTCGGGCCCGGGGACCGCGGCGTCCGACCCCGGATCGGATGTGGCGAAGTGGGCGGTCGCAATCGGAAAAGATCTGCAGGCTCACCGTGGACGCTCGCTGGTCATCGCCGGTGATTACCAGCCGGCATCGGTTCACGCCATCGCGCGCGCCATCAACGAGACGCTTGGCAACATCGGGACGACGGTGACGTATGGCGCCTCGATCGAAGCGTCACCGACCGACAACGCGTCGTCGCTGAACGATTTGGTTCGCGCGATGGATACGGGGCAGGTCGAGACGCTGGTGATCTTCGGCGGTGTGAACCCCGTCTACACCGCACCCGGCGATTTGAAGTTCTCGGAGAAGCTGTCCAAGGTCAGCCTGACGTTTTATCACGGCCTGTACACGGACGAAACGGCGTACCTCTGTCACTGGAATATTCCCGATACGCACCCGCTCGAGAGCTGGGGAGATGCTCGTTCGTACGACGGAACCGTGACGCTGATCCAGCCGCTCATCGCGCCGCTCTACGAAGGACGTTGCGCGGCGGAAATGCTCGCGGCGTTCACGTCGCAGCCGGATCGGCGCGGAGCCGCGATCCTGAAGGAGTACTGGACGCGCGCCTTTGCCGGCGGCCCCTGGACGATCCGCTCGAACGACGGCCAGCCGTTCAAGAACTTCGACGCATTCTGGCGCCGCACGCTGCACGACGGATTCATCCGCGGAACAGCGATCGCGGACGGCGGTCCGGCGACGCCATTTGTTGCGGTCGCACCGGCCGGCGCAGTGGCCGCGACGGCTGCCGCAGCCGCGGCCGCGGCAGGTGGCGTTCGGACGTCAACCACGACCACCGAGGCGGCACCGGCAACGTCTCCAGCAGCACCGATCGCGCCCCAGGCCGTAACCCCGCCGATCGCTGCCGCGCAGCCGGCGGCCGCAGGCCCGCAAGGTGGGCTCGAGCTGATCTTCCGACCGGACCCGACCGTCTGGGATGGCCGGTTCGCCAACAACGGCTGGCTGCAGGAATTGCCGAAACCGCTGACCAAGGTGACGTGGGATACCACGGCGTGGATCAGCCCGCAGCTCGCGCGGGAGCGAAGTCTCGAGGACGGCGACGTCATCGAGCTCAGATACCGCGGCAACACCGCGCGGATGCCGATCTTTCGTGTGCCGGGCCACCCGCAGCAGTCGGTCACCGTCTTCTTCGGATACGGACGCCGGCTGGCGGGAAGCGTCGGCAACGCCACCAAAGAGGCCGAGCTGTTCAACGCATTTGTCCTGCGCACATCCGACGCACCCTGGTTCGGCAACGGTCTCGAGATCGCCAAGACCGGCGAGCGCTATCCACTCGCGACGACGCAGGAACATCACCTGATGGAAGGGCGCGCGCCGTTGCGCGTAGCAACGCTCGAGCAATACAAGAACGAGCCGGCGATCATCAAGGAGATGCGCGAAACACCGCCGAAGACCCTGACGATGTACGAGGACTTCAAGTACGAGGGCAACAAGTGGGGCATGGCGATCGATCTGAGCACCTGCACCGGCTGCAGCGCGTGCACGATCGCGTGCGTCGCGGAAAACAACATCCCGGTTGTCGGCAAGGAGCAGGTCTCGGCCGGACGCGAAATGCACTGGATCCGCGTCGATCATTACTTCATGGGCAACGACTACGACACCGCGGTCCAGGCCTACCACCAGCCCGTCCCGTGTATGCAATGCGAGAACGCGCCGTGCGAGCTCGTCTGCCCCGTCGCCGCCACGTCGCACAGCTCGGAAGGGCTGAACGACATGGTCTACAACCGGTGCGTCGGCACCCGGTACTGCTCGAACAACTGCCCGTATAAGGTGCGCCGGTTCAACTTCCTGCTCTACCAGGATTGGAACACGCCCAGCCTGTATCCGATGCGCAATCCGGACGTCAGCGTCCGGAGCCGCGGCGTCATGGAAAAGTGCACCTACTGCGTGCAGCGCATCAACCAGGCACGCATCGACGCCAAGCGCGAGGATCGCGAGATTCGCGACGGCGAGATCGTCACCGCCTGTCAGGCGGTGTGTCCGTCCGATGCGATCGTGTTCGGCAACCTGAACGATCCCAGCAGCCAGGTCTCGAAGCTCAAGGCCCAGGAACGCAACTACGGCGTGCTCGAGGAGATCAATACCAAGCCGCGTACGACGTATCTCGCGGCGTTGCGAAACCCGAATTCGGAGCTCGAGCCTGCGGCTTCCCACTCGACGACTGAACACTGATGGACACGCATCCCGTTTACGCGCCGCCGCCGGTCATCGAGCCGGGACACACGTTCAACACGGTCACGGAGCAGATCGCCGGGATCGTCCTGACGCGTCGCCACCCCTACAGCTGGTTCTTCGGCGTCTTCGTCGGTTTCATGGGGACGATGATGCTGCTGATGGCGATCACCTGGCTGCTCATCAAGGGCACGGGCATCTGGGGCGTCAACATCCCGGTCGGCTGGGGCTTCGCGATCATCAACTTCGTCTGGTGGATCGGTATCGGCCACGCCGGTACGCTGATCTCGGCCATTCTGCTGCTGTTGAAGCAGGACTGGCGCACGTCGATCAACCGCTTTGCCGAAGCGATGACGCTGTTCGCGGTCGTGTGCGCGGGACTGTTCCCGCTGATCCACACCGGACGCCCCTGGCTCGCGGCCTACTGGTTGCTGCCGTATCCGAACACGATGGGGGTGTGGCCGCAGTTCCGCAGCCCGCTGATCTGGGACGTGTTCGCGGTGTCGACCTACCTGACTGTTTCGCTGATGTTCTGGTATGTCGGGCTGATTCCTGACCTGGCGACGCTTCGCGATCGCGCCAAGAGCATCTACGTCCGTCGTTTGTTCGGCATGCTCGCGCTCGGCTGGCGCGGAGCGGCGCGCCACTGGGAGCGCTACGAGGAAGCCTACCTGCTGCTCGCGGGCCTGTCGACCCCGCTCGTGCTGTCGGTCCACACGGTCGTGAGCTTCGACTTCACGATCGGCATCATTCCCGGCTGGCACTCGACGATCTTCCCCCCGTACTTCGTCGCCGGCGCCATTTATGCCGGGTTCGCGATGGTGTTGACGCTCGCGGTTCCGTTGCGCGTCCTCTATCATCTCGAAGACTTCCTGACTTTGCGTCACCTCGAGAACATGGGCAAGGTCATGCTCGTCACCGGGCTGATCGTCGCCTACGGCTACGTGTTCGAAGCGTTCTTCGGCTGGTACAGCTCGAACCAGTACGAACAGTTCATGATCTACAACCGGATGTTCGGCCCGTACTGGCCGTTCTACTGGTCGCTGATCCTCTGCAACATCGTGATGCCGCAGTTGCTGTGGAAAAAGAGCATCCGGACGAGCCCGGCGATGCTCTTCTTCATCTCGATGTTCGTCAACGTCGGCATGTGGCTCGAGCGCTTCGAGATCGTCGTCACCAGCCTGCATCGTGACTTCCTCCCGTCGTCGTGGGGCATGTACTGGCCGACGCGCTGGGACCTGATGACGTTCTTCGGGACGATCGCGCTGTTCACGATGCTCTTCTTCCTCTTCATCAGGGTGCTGCCGATGATTTCGATCTTCGAGATGCGGACGATGGTGCCGGCCGCGAAGGTGAAGGGAGCGAAAGCGCACTGAGCGCGGGCACGCCATGGACCAGATCACTTCTGCTTCGGCGCTCTACGGCGTGATGGCCGAATTCGAGGATCCGACCTCTCTCGTCGAGGCGGCCCGTCGAACCTACAACGAAGGCTATCGACGATTCGAAGCGTACTCGCCGTATCCGATCCACGAAGTGTTCGACGCGATGCACATCCGGGACAAGCGCGTGTCATTGTTCGTTCTGCTCGGCGGGTTGACCGGGATGTTCACCGGCATTGGCCTCCAGGTCTGGGTCTCTGCCATCGCCTACCCGTTGAATATCGCTGGCCGTCCGTATCTGAGCTGGCCAATGTTCGTGCCGGTCACGTTTGAGCTGACCATTCTGTTCGGCGCGTTCGCGGCCGTGTTCGGGATGCTCGGGTTGAACGGGTTGCCGATGCCGTATCACCCGGTATTCAACGTCGAGCGATTCACCGCGCACGCCAGCCAGGATCGATTCTTCCTGGCCATCGAGGCGACAGACGCCAAGTTCGATCGCGCCGCGACGCGGACGTTTCTCCAGGGTCTCGGGGCGAAGGACATCAATGATGTGGAAGAGTAAGACGCGGTTCGCAGTTCGCCGTTCGCAGTTCGCGGACAGCGGTTCGAGCGAATCGCGAATCGCGAACCGCGAATCGCGATTGACGCCGAGGGCCGCACTCCTGTTGGCCCTGTGCGCCCTGCTCGGCGCGTGCAGACAGGACATGCACAACCAGCCGAAGTATCGCGGGCTCCGGCCGAGCACTTTCTTCCAAGACGGTTCGAGCGCGCGGCCGCTGGTCGAAGGCACCGTGGCGCGCGGAACGCTGCAGGACGACGAGGGATTCTTCACCGGCAAGGTCGACAAAGTGACGGTGAAGGAGCTGCCGTTTCCGGTGGACGAGGCCGTGCTCAACCGCGGACAGGAACGCTACAACATTTATTGCAGCCCCTGCCACGATAAGACCGGCAGCGGCAACGGCATCGTGATTCAACGCGGATTCAAGCGTCAGCCGCCGTCGTATCACATCGATCGGCTGCGGCAGGCCGACGTCGGCTACTTCTTCGACGTGATCACCAACGGATTCGGCGCCATGCCGGACTACAAAGCGCAAATCGCGCCGCGCGATCGCTGGGCCATCGTCGCCTACATCCGCGCGCTGCAGCTCAGTCAGCATGCCGCCGCGAGCGATGTGCCGGGCGGCGATCCGACCAAGGTTCCGCAGCCGGCAGGCGGCGAGCGCGCGCCGGAGAAACACTGATCGATGGATACAAAGGTAGCGACCACCGACGTACCGGCGCTGGCCCGGCTGCAGCGATGGGGCCTGGTCGCGGGCTTCTGGGGGCTGCTCGCCGGCATCATCGGCGCCTTTCTGAACGTCGACCAGTTCCTGCGGTCCTGGCTGATCGGGTTTCTCTTCTGCATGGGCCTGTCGATGGGATCGCTGGCGCTGCTGATGATGCAGCACATGACCGGCGGCCAGTGGGGACTCGTGTCGCGCCGGATCTGCGAGGCGGCGACCCGCAATCTACCGGTCGTCGCGCTGATGTTCCTGCCGATTCTGCTGGGATTGCCCCGGCTGTACAAGTGGGCCGTGCCGGGTGCCGCCGCGACCGATCACGTGATCCAGATGAAAGCGCCGTACTTGAACGTGCCGTTCTTCGTCGGCCGCGCGATTCTGTTCTTCGCCGTCTGGGTGCTCGCCTCATGGCTGCTGAATGCCTGGTCCGCCGGGCAGGACCGGGGCGAGGTGGCCGTGCATCCAAGCGACACCGCACGCTTCCGCACGATCAGCGCACCCGGACTTCTGATCTACGTGGTGACGATGACCTTCGCGTCCGTCGACTGGATCATGTCGCTCGACCCGCACTGGTACTCGACGATCTTCGGGTTCATCCTCGTCGCTGGCCAGGGGCTCGGGAGCCTGGCGCTGGTGATCGCGGTGCTGGCGGCGCTCAGCCACGTCGAACCGCTGGCGACGTACCTGAATCCGCGGCTGCACTTCCTCGATCTCGGCAAGTTGCTGCTGGCGTTCGTCATGCTGTGGACGTACTTCTCGTTCTCGCAGCTGCTGATCATCTGGGCCGGCAACCTGCCCGAGGAGATTCCATTCTTCTTCACGCGTTTCCGCGGCGGCTGGGAGTACGTGTCCCTGATCATTCTGCTCGGCCATTTCGCGCTGCCGTTCACGCTGTTGCTGTCCCGCGACATCAAGCGGCGGCCGCACCTGCTGGCACAGATCGCGGTGTTCGTCTTGTTCATGCGGGTGGTCGATCTCATCTGGCTGGTGGAGCCCATGTTCCCGCACCAGGGGTTCCCGATCCACTGGATGGACATCGCGTTGCCGCTCGGCCTGACCGGCGTGTGGATGTTCCTGTTCGCGCGCAATCTCCGCAGCCGCGCGCTGCTGCCGCTCAACGACCCGTTCTTCAAGGAGGCGTTCGCCCATGACGCCCACTGATCCCGGCGCTCCGCATCACCACTACACCAATGAGGAGATGCACAACGAGGATGTCGCGTACGAACACGTCGACATCAGCCTCCAGACCCTCGTGACATTTGCGGTTGGTCTTTTGGCAGTTGTCGCGGGCTCAGCGCTGTTGATGCTCGTTCTGTTCAAGGCGCTCGAATCGCAGGCGGTCTCACGTGACCCGCAGGTCTCACCGATCGCGGCGACCCGGGATCATCAGCCGCCGACGCCGCAGCTGTTGACCAACGAGCCCAAGAACCTGCAGACGTTCCGCGAGGAAGAGAACAAGAGACTCGACGGCTACGCATGGGTCGACGAGCGCGGAGGCGTCGTGCGAGTCCCGATCGAACAGGCGAAGAAGCTGCTGGTAAAGCAGGGCCTGCCGGTTCGCTCAGGCGGTACCGAGGATCCACGGGAAGGTACGAATGCGCCGGCGTATGGCGAAGCGTCCGGCGGCCGGACGATCGATATCCCGAAGACGCCTACACCGCCGGCACCGCCGTCGGCGCCACAGCCGCCGCCAGGGGACGTAAAAAAGTAAAAAGTAAAAAGTTAAAAGTGAAATTCCTCTCGCGCACCGCCCTCGTTCTTGCCGCATCGGCGTTCTTTGCCGCTCCGGCCGCCGTGCGGGCACAGGGGCTGGCACCGGACGACGCCGGCGATCCCGCCAAGGCGAAGCCCGGGTTGTTGAGCAAGATCGGGATCGACCAGCACCTGAATCAGCAGGTGCCGCTCGACCTGACATTCACGGATGAAACGGGACACGAGGTTCCGTTGTCGACGTTCTTCGGCCAGCGTCCGGTGGTGCTCGCGATGGTCTACTACGAGTGCCCAATGCTGTGCACGCAGGTGCTGAACGGCATGGTCGCCGCGCTTGGCGTCATCAATTTCGATGTCGGGCGCGAGTACGACGTAATCGCGGTCAGCATCAATCCAAAGGAAGGGCCCGGTCTCGCGGCGCAGAAGAAGCAGGCGTATCTCGAGCGGTACAAGCGCCCGCAGACGGCGGCCGGCTGGCATTTCTTGACCGGCAAGGAAGAGAACATCCAGCGTCTCGCCTCGGCAGTGGGGTTCAGGTACGCATTCGACGAGCACATCCAGCAGTACGCGCACGGCGCGGGGATCGAGATTCTCACGCCGAAGGGCGTGCTCTCGAAATACTTCTACGGGATTGAATTCTCGGCGCGCGACATCCGGTTCGGCCTGATCGAGGCGTCGGACGAGCATATCGGCTCGCCGATCGATGACGCGCTGCTGCTGTGCTACCACTACGATCCGTCGACCGGCAAGTACGGCACGGCAGTGATTGATGCCGTCCGCATCGGGGCGGTCGCGACGGTGCTGGCGTTTCTGACGTTCCTGTTCGTGAGCCTGCGAAAGGAGCGGGCACACCGGGACGCGGTGTGACGGCTAACTGAACCTAACGATGTTCACGAACTTTCCGTTCTTCCCCGAAGGGGCATCCGCGCAGGCGGCGCAGGTCGACGGCATCTATTTCTTCATGGTGGCCGTCACCGCGTTCTTCTCGCTGCTCATCGCCGCGCTGCTGGTCCTCTTCGCCATCAAGTATCACCGGCAGCACGAGGACGAAGTCGGCGTCGCGATTCACGGAGCGCTCGCGCTCGAGCTGCTCTGGACGATCATCCCGTTCGCCATCACCATGGTCATGTTCGTGTGGGGCGCCAAGGTCTTCTTCGACTCGTATCGTCCGCCGGCCGGAGCGATGGAGATCTACATCGTCGGGAAACAGTGGATGTGGAAGGCGCAGCACCTCGACGGACAGCGCGAGATCAACGAGCTGCACGTGCCGGTCGGCCGCCCCGTCAAGCTGACGATGGGGTCGGAGGATGTGCTTCACAGCTTCTACATCCCGGCGTTCCGCGTCAAGGCGGACGTCATCCCCGGCCGCAGCAACGTGCTGTGGTTTACCGCGACCAAGCCGGGCAGATACCACTTGTTCTGCGCCGAGTATTGCGGGACGAAGCACTCCGGCATGATTGGGTGGGTGTACGCGATGGAGCCGTCCGAGTTCCAGTCATGGCTCGGCGGCGGAAAACCTGCGGACTCCCCGGCAGCGGCCGGCGAGAAATTGTTCACCGATCTCACCTGCATCACCTGCCACCGGGACGACGCGCAGGCCAGAGCACCGCAGCTGAAGGGATTGTTCGGGCACACGGTACACCTGCAGGGCGGCGCGACGGCGGTTGCCGACGAGGCCTATATCCGTGAATCGATCGTGAACCCGCAGGCAAAAGTGGTCGACGGCTTTCCGCCGATCATGCCGACATTCCAGGGGATGGTGAACGAAGAGCAGCTGCTGCAGCTCATCGCCTACGTGCGTTCGCTCGGTGACATGGCAGCGCCGAAGCCGCCGGCCGGAGCGGCGGCGCCGGGCCCGGGCAAGGACTGATATGGACACCTTGAATTATCTGAACAACGGCCACGGACTGAAATCGTGGCTGTTGACCAAAGATCATAAGCGGATCGCGCTGCTCTATCTGGCCTCGATCACGGGGTTCTTCGTCATCGGCGGCTTCTTTGCCCTGCTCATCCGGCTCGAGCTGCTGACGCCAGCGGGCGACCTGCTCACGTCGGAGACCTACAACAAGATGTTCACCATGCATGGCGTGGTGATGGTCTTCTTCTTCCTGATTCCTTCGATTCCGGCAACGCTCGGCAATTTCCTGATCCCGATCATGGTCGGCGCGAAGGACCTCGCGTTCCCGCGGATCAATCTCCTGTCCTGGTACATCTACGTGCTCGGCGGGATCTTCACGCTCGTCGCGGCGATGAGCGGCGGGGTAGACACAGGCTGGACGTTCTACACGCCCTACAGTACGGCGGCCGCCAACGGACACGTCATCACCGCCGCCCTCGGCGTATTCATCACCGGCTTCTCGTCAATTCTGACCGGTCTCAACTTCATCGTCACGATTCACCGGATGCGCGCGCCCGGACTCACCTGGTTCCGCCTGCCGCTCTTCGTCTGGTCGCACTACGCCACCAGCCTGATCATGATCCTGGGCACGCCGGTGATTGCGATCACGGTATTGCTGGTCGCGGCCGAGCGCGGCCTGCACCTCGGGATCTTCGACCCGGCGCTCGGTGGCGATCCGGTGCTCTTCCAGCACCTGTTCTGGTTCTACTCGCATCCCGCGGTCTACATCATGATCCTGCCGGCGATGGGCGTGATCAGCGAGATCGTTCAGGCGTTCACCCGGAAGAACATCTTCGGCTACTCGTTCGTCGCGTTCTCGTCGCTGGCGATCGCCATCATCGGCTTCCTGGTGTGGGGGCACCACATCTTCGTCGCCGGACAGTCGGTCTACGCCGGGATGGTCTTTTCGTTCCTGAGCTTCGTGGTCGCGATTCCGTCGGCGATCAAGGTATTCAACTGGACGGCGACGATCTACAAGGGTTCGGTCAGCTTCGACTCGCCGATGCTCTATGCGTTCGGCTTCATCGGCCTGTTCACGATCGGCGGCCTTACCGGGTTGTTCCTGGCGGCGATGGGACTCGACATCCACGTTCACGACACCTACTTCGTCGTCGCCCACTTCCACTACATCATGGTCGGCGGCGCAATCATGGGCTATCTCGGCGGGCTCCACTACTGGTGGCCGAAGATCAGCGGCCGCCGTTACTCGGAGCCGTGGGCGAAGTTCTCTGCGCTGATGGTGTTCGTCGGATTCAACCTGACGTTCTTCCCGCAGTTCATCGCCGGCTACCTGGGAATGCCGCGTCGCTATCACGCCTACCCGCCCGAGTTCCAGGTGCTGAACGTCGCATCCACGCTCGGCGCCTCCATCCTCGCCGTCGGATACGTCATCCCGTTGATCTATTTCGCGTATTCGCTGGTGGCGGGCGAGAAGTCGGTCAACGATCCATGGGGAGCGAGGGGACTCGAGTGGGAGATCCCGTCGCCGCCGCCGACCGAGAACTTCACGGTGAGCCCGATCGTCACCGGGGGCACACACCAGTACGTGTACCCGAGCAAGGAGGTCGGCGTTGCCTAACCCGCACACCGAGCATTTTCCCGGTCCGTTTCACGATCCGCCGCTCGTCGCGAACCTGGATGCGATCCAGCCGCACGAGCACGTGGCGCTTCCGCATCACCCGAGGCTGCAGCACCACTTCGACGACATGGCGCAGCAGATCGAGGCGTCCACGCTCGGCATGTGGGTGTTTCTGGTCACCGAGATCATGTTCTTCGGCGGCCTGTTTGCCGCCTATCTGGTCTACCGGCACGCGAATCCCGAAGGCTTCGCCGAGGCCAGCCATCATCTGAATGTCACCTGGGGAACGGTGAACACGATCGTGCTGATCGTCAGTTCGCTGACGATGGCGCTCGCCGTCCGATCGGCGCAGATCAGCGCACCGGCGAAGACCCAGGTCGCGTGGATCGGCGCCACCATGCTGCTGGGAACGACATTCCTCGGCGTCAAGGCGATTGAGTACACCGACAAGTTCACACATCATCTTGTGCCCGGACCGAACTTCCGGTGGGAAGGCAAGCATCCGGCCCCGGCGGAGATCTTCTATTCGCTCTACTTCTGCATGACCGGGCTCCACGCCATCCACATGATCATCGGCCTCGGCATCATGTCGGTCATCGGCGTCATGGCGTGGCGTCGCCAGTTCGATGAGGATTACTACACGCCGGTCGAGATCGCGGGACTCTACTGGCACTTCGTCGACATCGTCTGGATTTTCCTGTTTCCGCTGCTCTACCTCATCGGCGGCCACTTCAGGGAGTAAAAATGGCAGAGGATCAGGGACACTTTGGTCATGCGCACATTGCGCCCCCCAGCATGTACTTCAAGGTGTTCGGCGCGCTCATCATTGGAACGATCCTGACGGTCGTGGCGGCGAAGGTGGACATGGGTCCGCTCAACAACATCGTCATGCTGATCATCGCGTGCACGAAGGCGTCGCTCGTCATTCTGTTCTTCATGCACGTCCGATGGGGCACGCGGCTCACGTGGGTCGTTTCGGCGGCCGGATTCTTCTGGCTTCTTCTGCTCTTCAGCGTGATCGGCGATTACATCAGCAGAGGATGGGTTCCCGGGACGCTGCGCTAGATCAGGTTCTACAGGGTTCTGCAAGGTTCTACTCGGTTCGTTCATGAGGTTGGCAAGGAAGAAGGCGCGCTGTGCGGCGCGCCTTCTTTCTTCTGCGCGGCTGAGTCACTGACGCATGCTTGACCCTTGTCCGAATTCATAGGTAAGATTGCGCCCTCTAATCGACGGGCTTTCGGCGTTCCCCCCTTCGGCGAATTCTTGGAGTCGACGGATGCGGCGTCACAGTTCCATCGGGGACTCGCGGTCTGGACTCTCTTCCAGCACCCCGGAGTCCTAGGCATTGGCCAAACTATTCCCACACAAACTGCTGGGTCTTCTCGGTTGTGTCGTCGTGCTCGTGGCGATGAGCGGCCTTGTGGCAAGCGCGACAGCGCGCATGAACCTCGGCCAGCAGACGCCTTCGGCGGCGCCTTCGACGCCGGCAGCTCCGCAGAACGCGGCCACCGACAACGCAAAGGATCAGGCAAAGCCTTACGTGGAAGCCGAGTATCGGACCTTCCCCGTCGTCGGCAGCCGGGTTGCCATTTGGGCGGTGGCCCAGCTTCATCTATTGTTCGCAGCCTTCGTCCTGGCGGTCCCGCTGTTCGCCTTCATCATCGAGGTCATCGGCTACAAGACTGGAGATGAGCGGTACGACCATCTCGCGTACGAGTTCACCAAGCTCTTGTCGGTGTCCTTCTCCTTGACGGCGACGTTCGGGGCGGCCCTGACGTTCATGCTCATCGTCCTCTACCCGAAGTTCACGAACTACCTGATGAGCGTGTTCTCGCCGACGTTCCTTCCCTACGTGCTGCTGTTTTTCGCGGAAGCCTTCTTTCTCTACACCTACTACTACGGTTGGGGGAAATTCCATCCGCTGACCCACCTTGGCCTGGGACTGGGTCTGAATCTCGTGGGCACGGCGATCATGTTCATCGCCAATGCCTGGCTGACCTTCATGATGTCGCCGCACGGCGTCTCGGACGCGGGAGCGGTTCTGTCCCTGCGGGACGCGATCTTCAACCCGACATGGATGCCGATCAACGTGCATCGCGTGATTGCGAATGTGGCGTTCGGCGGATCCGTGGCGGGCGCGTACGCGGCCTTCAAGTTCCTGCAGGCGGAAACCGACGAGGAACGTGCGCATTACGACTGGATGGGGTACATCGGCAACTTCGTTGCGATCAGCGCGTTCCTTCCGTTGCCGTTCGCCGGTTACTGGCTCGCGAAGGAGATCTACGCCTTCTCACAGACGCTCGGCCTGACGATGATGGGTGGAGCGTTCTCGTGGTTGTTCATCATCCAGGCCGTCTTGATCGGGAATCTGTTTCTCGCCGCCAACTATTACCTCTGGCTTGGCATGGGCCGCGTCGAGGGACACAATCCGCTGCAGAAGTTCATCAAGTACCTGCTCTTCGGGATCACGCTCTGTTTCATGGTCTGGGCAACGCCTCGATCGATCATCGCGACCGTCTCTGAAGTGCGGGCGATGGGAGGATCGGCGCATCCGATTCTGGGGTATCTCGGCGTGATGTCGGCCAAGAACACTGCGGTCAACATCCTGATTCTGACGACCTTCATGAGCTTCCTGCTCTATCGCCGGACCGGAAAGGTCGCGACGGTTGCGTGGGCGAAAAAGGGTCATACCGCGCAGCTCGCGATTTTCGCGGCGGCCGCGTTCATCGTCATCTTTCTCGGCGTTTACGGGTACTTCGTCGAGGCGACGGTCCGGATCAAGCTCTCGGTGCCGCAGGTCCTTTCAGTCCTGTTTGCGATGATATCGATCACCGTCGTCGACGTCTTTCTCTTCCGTGGAGCGCGAAGGACGGGCGAGCTGCGCTGGGGCAAAGTCCCGGTGATTTCTCAATACGTACTCATCTTCATCGCCGTGACCTTCACCTGGCTCATGGGGCTCATGGGCTACGTGCGGTCCGGCCTCAGGCAGCACTGGCATGTCTACGGCGTCATTCGCGATCGATCCGTCGACGCGTTTACGCCGACCCTGGGCTTCGCGACCAAGGTCGTTTCGGCAACCGTCCTGTTGTTCTTCCTGTTGATCGGCGTGGTGTTCTGGATCTCGAGCCTGCATGACCGGCCCGATTTTGCGAAACGGAAGAAGCCTCGCCCCGACGACGGCTCTGGCGAAGCGTCACCGCAGATTGCCATGCGCACCGCTGGCAAACACGGGCGGACGTCATGAGAGTACCGCTCATCCTCCGAATCGGCGCGCTCGTGCTCGCGACAACGGCGTTCTATACGTATGTCGGACAGATGGTGCCGCAGAAGGAAGTCCAGGCTCCCAAGGAGACGGCCCTCGGCGCCGATATGTCCACCGCCGACATGGCCAAGATCGGCCGCGAGATCATGGAAGGCAAAGGACTCTGCCTGACCTGCCACACGATCGGCAAGACCAGCGGGCCGTTTCGGTTTCCCGACCTCGCCGGTGTCGGTGCGCGCGCGAAGACCCGCGTTCCGGGGTTGAACGACGTCGAATACCTTGCACAGTCGATGTACGAGCCGACCGCGTATGTGGTGGAAGGATTTCCTCCGGCGATGCCTCCGATCAACAAGCCTCCGATCGGGTTGACCGATCAGGAGATTCTTTGCGTGATCGCGTACCTGCAGACGCTGGGCGGCACGCCGACGGTTACGCTCCAGACCAAGCATCACTACAACAGCGGCGCGGCCGCGCCGGCTGCGGCACCTCCGGCCTCGCCGCCGAAAAGCTCGCAGCTGAGACCTGACATTCTCCAGCCGGCCGTCGCGCACCTGGCCTCGCGGCTTCCGCCTTCGCCAGCGCTTCGGCAGGACGGAGTCGAACGATGAACATCCTTATCGTCCTCCTCGTCGCTGCGGTTCTTGGGGTGCTCCGTTTTCGCCGGGCGAACTTGCTGGTGTGGGCGGTCACGTGGTGGGTCGGGATCTACATTGTTCTGCGATTCGGATTCACGGCCCCGATTCCCTCGTCTGTCGTGTCGATCTACATGGGCATCGTCACGCTGGCGATCCTGGCATACATGTCTTCGAGCCAGGAACGTCGCGACGAGGTCTCACGGCCGCTCGTCCGTCTGATGACGGAGAGGCGGTTCGCGACGCTCCTCGGCGTGACGGTCGTTGCGATCCCGGTGCTGGCGGCAGCAAACGTCTACGTCAAGATGAACGCGCCGCTGCAGCCTCCTTTCTTTGCGCGAACTGTGCATCCGGCGTCTCCATCTGAGATCACGGTTCACGACAAGAAAATCGATCTCGACAACGGCGAGAACCCATTCCGGCAGCTCGAGACGTCGAACCCGGCGGAGTTTCGCAAACACGTCGAGAACGGACGGCAGGTCTACTATCGAAACTGCGTCTTCTGCCACGGCGACAATATGTCCGCCAACGGCATGTTCGTCCACGGCCTGGATCCCATTCCAACCAACTTCAGCGACAAGGGCACGATCGCGATGCTTCGCGAAACGTTTCTCTTCTGGCGCATCTCGAAGGGGGGCCCGGGGTTGCCTGAGGAAGGCGGGCCCTGGGACACGGCGATGCCGGCGTGGGAGAAGTTCCTCAAGGAAGATGAGATCTGGGATGTCGTCCTCTTTCTCTACGACTTCACCGGCCAGAAGCCTCGCGCCAAGGAGGAGGTCGCCGCGAAATGACCTCTCGCCTGATGCTTCGCGCGTGCGTCGCCGTCCTGATCGCCTGGGTGTTCGCGGTCGCAACGGAATCAGGCCGCGCGGCGGCTCCTGACGTTGGCACCGACGCGCAACGGGCGTCTGGCAAGACCCTGTATTTGAAGTATTGCTCGCAGTGCCACGGCGAGAAAGGGGACGGCGAAGGGTACGCCGCCGTGCACCTGCGCCCGAGGCCACGCAACTTCACCACCGCGAAGTTCAAGATTCGGACGACGCCCAACGGGTCGCTCCCGACCCATCAGGATCTCGTCAACGTCATCAGGCGCGGCATGCCGTACACGTCGATGCCGGCCTGGCCGAATTTCTCGGACTCCGAAGTCTCGGATATCGCCTATTTCCTGACGACCTTCTCGCCGCAGTTCTCGGATGCGGAGCGTGTGCCTCAGCCCATTTCGCTGCCAAGCGCGCCGAAATCGACGAAGGAAACGATTGACGCCGGGCAGAAGCTGTTCGTCGACAATGGCTGCGTAAAGTGCCACGGCACGCTCGGCCGCGGTGACGGACCGTCGGCGCCCACGCTGAAGGACGACTGGGGCCATCCGATCAGGCCGGCAGACCTGGCGCAGAACTGGACGTTCCGGGGAGGTCCGTCTCGAGAGGACATCTTCAGAACGATGAGCACCGGCCTCAACGGCACGCCGATGCCATCGTTCGCCGACGCGCTGACCGTCGAGCAACGGTGGGCCATCACCGATTTCATCTTCTCGTTGTCGGGAAGTGACGGGCCCGCGTATACGAACGTCGTCGTCGCCAAGCACGTCACGAACGCAATCGACGTGGCCAAAGGCGCCGCGAATTTTGCATCCGCTCCGATAGCGCGCCTTCCGATCATCGGGCAAATCATGGAGCCTGGCCGCGCGTTCCACCCGCCGGCGACCAGCGTCATGGTACAGGCGATTTACGACGCGGACTCCATCGCCTTGCTCGTTCGCTGGCACGACATGAGCGCGGAGAAGAGCGGGAAGAACGGGCTGACGCTTTCCGTGCCGCCAGAGGAAGAGGAAGAGCCAGCAACGGCAGCTGCAGGCGAGGGCGGCGCCGGCGCAAATCCTTTTGGCGACGAAGTCGCCGCTCCGGCAGGGCAGAAGCCGGCAGCCCCCCAGAATCCGTTTGAAGAACCGGCTGAAACGTCCGCACCCGCATCGGAGTTTTCGGACGCGGTCGCGGTCCAGCTCCCATCGGAGGTCCCGGCAACCGCCCGCAAGCCCTACTTCATCTTCGGCGACGCCCAGGACTCCGTCGATCTCTGGTTCTTCGATTTGGCCACGCCTAATCCGCTCCGATTCATTGGCAAGGGCAGCGGCAACATCACGCCCAATGACAAGGCTGAAGTCACCGGGGTCGCAAACTACGACCAGGGAGAATGGTCGGTCATCTTCAAGCGGCCGCTTCGGCCAACTTCGGGCGCGGCGTTTTCTCAGGGGCAATTCATGCCGGTGGCGTTCTCGGTCTGGGATGGGTCCTCGCGCGAGCGTGGAAACCGGCGGGGTCTCTCGTTGTGGTACTCCCTCTACGTTGAGCCCGAGGTTGGTTCTTCCGCAGCCGGCCCGATGATCCGGACGGCTCTTTTGATTCTTGCTCTTGAACTCATCGTGATCGGGTGGGTCCGGTACGGGAAGCGCGTCGGCGGCGATCGGCGCGATGCCAACCTTCGCGCCGGAGGCGCTGCGGCGGGTCCGCCGTAGCTTGTGCGCAAGGCAGAAGAGACAACAGATGGCCACGAGCGTTTAAGCCGCGGCCTTTTCGGAGGAGTCCATGTACAAGAGCATCTACGTTCCCGTGGATAACTCAGACCATTCCAATCGCGCCGTCTCCTGCGCGGTGGCGATGGGCAAAGCGTTCTCCGCGAAACTGGTTGGTTGCCACGTGTACGCGGCGCAACTCCACGACTATCGTTTCAGGCAGATGGAGTACACCTTGCCCGAGGAGTACATCGACGAGGTGGAACTGGAGCGGCAGCGAAAGATCCACGACAGCCTGATTACGATGGGCCTCAAGCTGATTTCCGACAGCTATCTCGATGGCATGTCGAAGCTGTGTGGCCAATCGGGCCTGGCGTTCGAGCCGCGGATGATGGACGGGAAACATCACATCGAGATCCTCAAGGATCTCGCCGGGTCCAAGCACGATCTGGTTGTCATCGGCGCTCTCGGGATCGGCCGCGCCCGCGACAGCGTGATCGGTTCCGTGTGCGAACGGGTCGCCCGACAGTCGGACCGCGACGTGTGGGTTGTCAAGCACGTCCCCGAGCCGGGCGAAGCTGAGCGGGACACGATTCTGGTCGGCATCGACGGGAGCCCGCAATCGTTCGGCGCGCTGATGACGGCTCTCGATCTGGCTCGCGAGTTCGGCAAGAAGGTCGAAGCTATCGCGGTCTACGATCCGTACCTCCACTACTCCGTCTTCAACGGCATCGTCAACGTCCTGACCGAGCAGGCGGCAAAGGTCTTCCGCTTCGAGGAGCAGAACCAGCTTCACGAGGAAATCATCGACACAGGGCTGGCGCAGATCTATCAGTCCCATCTCGAAGTCGGCGAGCGGATGGCGGGCGAGGCAGGGGTCGAGATCAAGAAGACGCTGCTCGATGGCAAGCCCTTCCAGAAAATCCTCGATCACGCGCGCAAGACGAATCCCTGGCTGCTGGTGCTGGGACGGATCGGCGTCCACAGCCCGAAGGACGAGACCGGTCTCGGCAGCAATGTGGAAAACATTCTCCGCGGCGCGCCGTGCGATGTTCTGCTATCGACCCGACTCGAGGTCCCGCGCCTCGACGTCCGTGCCGAGGAGACGGTTCGCTGGACGCCGGAAGCCGAGGAGCGCATGAAGCACGTGCCTGACCAGGTCAAGGGCATCGCGCGCACCGGCGTGCTACGACTGGCGCTCGAGAAGGGTCATTCGGTCATCACCAGCGCGGTGATTGACGATGCGATGGATCGGTTCATGCCAAAGAGCGCGTCGGCCCGAACCAAGGCGCTGGCCGAGGCGGTGGCGCTCGAACGCGCCAAGGCCGGACCCGTGTCGATGTGCCGCTCGTGCGGCGTCGCGGCGACGCAGAGCAACGCCGTCAAGTGCACGGTCTGCGGCGCGACCGACTTCGAAGTGATCTCGCAGGAGATGATCGAAAAGATCGCGGCGGTCGAGGGAGGCCTCCAGGAGGAGACCACCTACGACGGACGCAAGCTCCGTTGGTCGGAGGACGCCCGCAAGGGGCTCTGGACGATGAAGAATGCGTATCAACGGCGCCGCGTCAAGGCACGAGTCGAAAAGCGCGCCCGGATGATGAAGCTCGACGCGATCACACTCGATTTCGCGCGGCAGGTCATCGAAGAAGAGACCGGAACGCCGCTCGACATTCAGGCGCCAAGCGCGACCGGCCTGGGTCTCGCGATGGCGGACGGTCAGACGGCGGCCGCGAGCAACGAAAATCGCAGTACCGAGGCGAGGCTGGTGGCCCGAGACGATAAGAAGAACCCGCTGATCTCAACGTTTGCATGGACCGACGATGCCGCTCAGAGAATCCTTCGCGTGCCGGCTGGATTCATGCGAAACAAGACGCAGGAGCGGATCGAGGACCTCGCGAAGGAGCGCGCGGCAACCACAATCGATCTCGCGCTGGTCGAGGACGGCATCGAGATCGGCAAGAAGATGATGGCCGAGATGATCGCCACCTACTCGGGCCCGCCCGCCGCTGGTGCGACGCCCGCCACGGCGACGACCCCGGCAGCCGGTAATGGCAGCGGCAACGGCCGCGGATACCTGAATGAGGTGAGCCAGATCACGGCGCGGAGCGCATCCGACGAACGACAGGTTTGAGCGCGTACCGTTTCTGTCGAACCGACGATATCGGGCTGCTCGTTGATGCGCTGAATCGCTGCTGGGCGCCGTACTTTCCCGACGAGCCGCCGGTGACGCCGGTCGCCTTCAAGCGATCGATCCGCGATCTTCAAGTCTGGTGCAGCAGCTGCATGGTTGCGTTCGCCGGCTCCGATCCAATCGGCGTCTTGATCGGAGCCAAGCGGCCATCCGCTACCCTCATTCACAAGATCGCAGTCCATCCCGATCACGTGCGGCAGGGGCATGGACGTCACCTGCTCACCTCGCTCAGCTCGAAGCTTGCGATTCTCGGCCCGCCGCGAATCATCGCGGAAGTTCCAGAGGCCCTCGCGCCTGCGTGCGCGCTCTTCACAGCAAACGGATATGTCGAGGAAGCGCGCCTGACCGACTACGTCGGAGTACTGCCGCAGGGAGGCCCGGGCCGAACTGGTTTCCTGATACCGGTCACGATCGACGATCTCGCGGCCAATGGCCTCCTCGGAGAAGGGCAGCCGCCGGTGTGCTGGGAGCGCTCGGTTGAAACCCTGAGGGCCAGGAAGGATGACATCACAGGACTCGCTATCGCATCCGAGGAACGGATTGAGGCCTATATCCTTTATATAGAGCGCGGGAAGGACGGGGCGGAAATCGTCTCGGTTCGCTCAGCCGTGGAGGATGGGGGCAGCCGGCTGCATCAGCTGTTCGCGCACCTCGGCACGCGAGCAGTGGAGATGGTCCGGATTCCCAAGGTCCACCCGTCTGAGATTCCGTCGCAGCTAGTGGACACACTAGGCCTCCAACCCAGCCAGAGTCACGGCCTCTACGTCACGACCGCGCGACCCGAGTAGATCCCGATTTACCGGTTCGCTCTAGCAGATTTGTCATCGAGAGGAAGAGATCGTAAGTGCACGTGCCGTGTATCGGAGATCACGCCGCGCTCGTTGCCACGAGGTCGGCCATTTTTCTTGCTGGCTGGGCCTCGCGGCTGACGCGAGCGTCGCTCCCACGAAAACTCCACCCCAACTCCACAACCGTAGAGTCACGCATGTGCTCTACTCGCATTGACAAACGTTCGGTTGTGCGTTTTCCGGCACCCCCGAACGGCACTGAAATTCAGAGGAGGGTGCAGTGTCCGCAGCCCGATTGCTGGCTGTCCTCGGTCTTGTCGCGGTCGCGAATGGATGCAGCGAGAAGAACCCGGCGGCACCCGGTCAAGCGGCTACAACCGTCACCGGCCTGGCGATCACTGGAGCCGACGCGGTTGCGACCGGCCTCTCGACAAGCTACACCGCCAACGCGGCGTTCGCAGACGGAGGTACGCGGGCCGTTGCGCCGGTGTGGGCCAGCAGCAATCCGGGAGTGGGCAGTGTGGACAACACCGGTGGCTTCACCGGACGGACCCACGGGTCGACCACTCTGACCGCTACCTACGAAGGCCGCAGCGTTTCGAAAACCGTGCAGGTAGTCAACGACTACTCAGGAACCTGGGAAGGGCGTTACGTCGTGACTGCGTGCACGGATTCAGGCGATCGGACCGACCACGATGGGGGATGGTGCCTGGCCGGTCCAGGCCGCGTGGGGACCGTCTATCCCATCACGATGACCCTCGTTCAAGGCGGCAAGAACCTCAACGAGATTACGAGAACCTTCGGACATTCGCGCGACACGATAACCGGAGAAGTGACGGCGGACGGTCGACTCGTCCTGGCCGGAACGCTCCCCGAACGGGACTTTGATTACGCGGAGGTCGTCATCGGTACCGTGCAATTCAGTTCGTGGGATACGAGCCTCGACGCGGCCGGCGGTATGGCCGGGAGGTGGTCTGAAGACTCGACCAGCTACACCGGGCGTCGGGGTACCGCACACACCGTGAACGAGCTCGTCACGATGACCCGCGTATCGCGGTGAGCCGCGCGACGGTGTACGCTACATGCTCTCGCAGACAGGACCCAAGGCGTTTCAACCAGCCAACGGATCGAATTGACAGTTACGAATCTGCAAGGCATCCGACCAACTTGTCGCCTGTACGGCCGTGCGGACAGCAGGGAACGTGGCGGTGTGTAGCTGCCTGCAGCGCGTAGAACGTCTTCGCACGTCTGGATCGAGCTTTGCGCGCGCCGGTTCGGCGTCCCCGGGTCAAGGTGACCTATGCGAGTTCGTGAATATCTCGGTGCGGTGCTGTTTGCGTCCACGTTTGTTTCACACGTGCACGCTCAAGAGCCTCCGCCCTCGCTCCGAGAGGCAGAGCGCGCGTTCGCAGATGCGCTGGCGCGCCACGACCGCGCAGCCTTCGTTGCGATGTTCGCGCCCGACGCGGAATCCTCGTTGCCCGTCGAGAAGCACGGGCCAGAGGCCATCGCCAGTGACTGGTTGCCGTTTCTCATCGACCCAGGCACCACGATGCTGCTCGAGACCACCGAAGTCACGATGGGAACGTCGAGCGATGTCGGGAACACAGCCGGTGCGCTCGCCATTCGAGGCCGGACGAACACGGGTCTCCAGACGATACCGCTCGGCACCTACTCGATTGCGTGGCGCCTGGTTGACGGCCGATGGAAAATCAGCAGGCTCAGCGGCTCCACCAACGGGGCTCGCACAACCACGAACGCGGTTAACCCAACACCGGCTTCCAACGCGACTCCGAATGGGGCTAACACCACCCCGACCTCAGGGGGCGTCGGCCGATATCGCTTCGGCATGTCACGCGCGGAGGTAAGCCAGGTCTCCGACTGCCCTCGATATGTCAATGTCGCCGTCACCGGCGGGCTCGAGTGTGCACCCTACGTGTTCGAGGGTCAGGGGATTAACATCTCGTTTCTGTTCACTGCAGATCGGCTGCGGCGGGTTCAACTGTGGATGTACGAGGGACAGTCAGCTGAGGAAGCCGAGCAGGCGGTCGCGCGCGTGCTCGTGCACTTGGAGCGCATCGCGGGCGGCGTCACGGTCCGGACACGGCCGGACATGAGTGTCACACCGGCTGCAGTGATGAAGATGCTGAGCAGCGCACCACCGCAGGCCAACGGGATCGCTCAGGTCGAGATCGTGACGGCCTCGGGGACGCAGCCAGAGGTATGGTTCGCCAAGGTCGGCCATCATCAATATGGGTATATGGTGATGTTGTTCGCGGACTCACGCGACGGTCGCTGACGATTGCCGACGAGGCGTGGGGAGGTCAGCTGACCTCGTCGCACCGGCAGGGACGTGTCAGTAAGTCACGTCGTTGCTATGATCAAGCGATCAGCCCACCACCTGAGGGAGCCCGAAGTCCGCCACGGATGATTCGTTCGCCCTCCGAAGGTCAACTCGTACAGGCGTTCACCCACTTCCGGCTCCTTCGGCCTGTTCTTCGGCCTGAAATAGCGGCGGAGATAGCGGCGGTTCGCTTTTCAGCAACGATACTGGAGCCCTGATGGGGCACTTATCGTGATAGATTGCCCGTCACTTCGACGATCCCCTGGGCGCACGACTCCATAGAACCGGTTTCAGACCCTGTAGCGCAGGGCTTCTGCCCTGCTTGTGAGGCAGCCCTAAAGGGCTGCGCTACAGTTCTGCGACCAGCTATTGTGACTTGGGGGGCGTCCCGTTTTGCGTGAGTAGCGCCAGGGAGGACTCCATGAAATTGCACTCGAATCGCCTCCGCATCTCGCACTCCAAGATCGTGTGGGTGTTGGCAGTAGCGGCGATAGCCGCCTGTCTTTCCCTGGTGACCCAGGTGCACGAGAGCGCTTGGGTCCACGCCGACGAGGTCGGCCTCCTCAGCTCGACGGCGGAGACACAGTCGCCGCAGCCCTGCCAGGGGACTGTCGGGATCCCGGTCGGTCTGGCCCCGGGCTGGGTCCGCGTCGGTGGGAGCGTCGATCCCAACACGCCGTTCGTCGAACTGCGCGGCCAGATCTTCCGTGCGCACGTCACGCACGAGGACAACTCGGCCAACCATTTTTCGCACGACATCAACGTCTACATCATTCCCGATCCGCCCTACCGTCAGTTCATGTCCGATGGGGACATGAAGAACGAAGACCCCGACGAACTGGGTTTTCACAACCACGCGACGATGGAGAACGAGTGGGAGTACGGCGGCATACCGATCTTCGCGTGGCCAAGTCGGCGCGATCGCATAACCGAGTGGGGCGCCCTCATCTGGGACTGCGGGCACGGCGGTGGCGATCTCCCGATCGATGAGGACGTGTATCAGACCGAGATTCACCCCCACGTAGGTTGGGTCGTCTACCGGCACCTCGCGGATGCGGACGGTCTGCCGATGGAAGACGGCAAGCGCACCCGCAACTGGATCTGGTACGGGGACGGCGATCTTCAAGGCGCCGGCGCCAGCATCCCGTCGCAGGGCGGCACGCTTGCGACAGTCCTGCAGGCCACAATCGCGGACGCGTTCTTCTCGAGTTGGGGCGGCGACGCGCCCGAGTCCATCAACGGCTGCGACAACATCATTGCGCCCTGCACCCAGAGCAACGAATGGTTCATGCCCCTTCTCAATCAGGACTACACCTTCTTCGTGCCCGCGCCGCCGAAGCCGCCGACCGACCCAATCGCGGGCGCACCGATGCTGGTCTGGGAGTCCGAAGACCATTGCGCCGACGTGCCCAGCAACCCGGGTGATCCCTTCGGCGACGACATCCTTCAGGTCGGCGAGGCTGACGGGCTCACCGATCCGACGGCAGTCGATATCGGGGCTCCGACGTGCGGCACGATCCCCCACGCCGTCATCCAGACGACCGACGCGAATGGCACACCCGGGATCCAAGTGACGGTGCAAGCGCACTCGTCCGGCGTCGCGTACCCCCCCAACCTGTACATCGCGTTCGCCAAGCGGTACAAGGTGTCCTGGGACTATGTGCCGCCCGAGGCCGCTCGGGCCCGCACGTATGAGGTCCACTTCGATCATGTGAAAGTGTGGCGAAGCGGCGACGACGGCGACGCGGAATGGGCATGGGGCCTCCGCGCCAACGAGAAGTGGATTTTCCCCGTGGCGGGTAGCGCCGAGGACGGCCTCCACTTCTACGAGGAGAGCGCGATCGACGACAACGACAACGACTGCCCGGGCAGCGACGGCGATTGCAACGACTACTCGGTCAACGCGACGGTCACGGTCAGCGTGAAGCCGGGTGAGCCGATCAACATCTGGTCGCGAGTGATCGAAGCCGACGATCCCGGACCCGCCGTGTTCGACCCGAACGACGTGCTGCCTGACTACGATCACGATCACCTCGGCCCTGGCAGCTTCTCGACAGGGCTCCTGGAGAACGACGACGGTGCGTATGAGCTGTTCTACACGATCACCGACGTCACCAAAGGGTCGCCGAGCCTTGGGACGCTGACGATCGGCGCGCCGCAGTACGGGCCGAACGGCGATACCGGCGGCGTGGTGCGTGTGTCCGGCGTCACCCCCATCGCCCTCGACGGGTCGAACGCCTCCAAGCTCGAATATCGCGTCGCGCCCAACGCGCAGCCGCTTCCGGTGGCCTGGCAGTTCGACACGACCTCACCGTTCAACCTGTCCCTCGCCGGTCAGTCAGACGGCAAGGTCAAATTCCAGTACGCTCCGGTCTCGACGGAGGACATCGTTGCCGAGCGAAGGAGTGTGGTCATCGAGCTGGATACAACTCCGCCGGTGCTCACCCTTCCGGCGCCGATTACCGTTTTCGCCGACCAGACGGGCGGCAAGATCGTCAGCTATGTGGCGACGGCAGTGGACAACCTCCCGGGGCCAGTCGATTTTTCGTGCGACATTCCGTCGGGCTCGTTGTTTCCCAACGGCAAGAACGCGCCGCTGACGACGACCGTGACCTGCACGGCAAAAGACTCGGTGCTCAACACGTCGGTCGGATCGTTCACGGTCACCGTCGTGTCGCCATTCGGCTACATCCCCGACTTCGTCATCCTCGGACGCGAATGGGTGTCGATCAGCAGCGGCGTGATCGTGCAGACTGGCAACGTCGGGGGTTTCGATCAGAGCACGGGCGTGCCGAGCCAGAACGGGTTCGAGGTCGTCGCTGGCCCCTCGGCGGTCTTCCAGGGCGGGTCGCAGGTCGCGACGCACAGCGATCGCATCGAGTCCTCCTCGCAGGCGGGCGACGTCTTCTACGTCGATCAGTTCGTCAGTGGGAACCAGGCTGTTCTCACGCCGAAGGTCGGGTACGTTCCCCTCTTCTTCAACATGCCGACTGTTCCCGTCTTTGCCGCCGGCGGTGCCAACCTGACGCTCACAGGCACTGAAGTGCTCGCGGCTGGTTCATACGGCAAGCTGACCGTGCAACCCAACGCCACCGTGACGCTCAGCGGCGGCAACTATTACTTCACCGCGATTGAGGTGAAGTCCGGCGCACGAGTACGCTTCTCGGCGCCCGCCACGCTCCACGTCACCGGCCGCATGCTCGTCGGCAACAACGCCGAGGTCAAGGCGACGGCGGCCAGCGGCGTCCTGGCACACGACGTCGTCCTGTACGCGACCGGAATCGACGGGCCGCCGAACAGTCCGGCCAGCGCGATCGCGATCGGCTCGAACGCGGTGGTCGGCATCAACGCCTACGCGCCGAACGGCACGCTCACTGTCGGGTCGTACGCAAACGCGACCGGAGCCTTCATCGGTCGGTGGGTGTCGGTCGGGAGCAACGTCGTGTTCAAGAAGGACAGCATCTTCGTCTGTCCGTAGGCGCGCTAGGGCGAAGCCGGTGCTGCGATCGCCGGCTTCGCTCGGCAACGCACTCCATCACGAGGAGGCTGACGCGCGAGGCGCCCAGTGAGCGCTCAGGAAACAGCGATTCGGGCCCGCCGGACTGATACGCGCCACGGGAACACCGCCGCGATCCACGATGTAGGTTGCCTGCTCCTCGCGGACGCGTCGACCAGCTGGCCGAAATTCCTCGCGGCCTGCGTCGCCGACACTCGCCGCTTCGTATGCGTCGCTTGGCCGCCAAATGCGCCTATTACGTA
>JBKPNQ010000237.1:0-45694 GCA_046732715.1 Acidobacteriota bacterium
TACGAAGCACCCAGCTCGGCTGCCCATCGCTTCGCGATGGTTCGCTCCTGCTCACGCGTCGCGTCGTCGAGGAGAATCACGCACGGCGGGTTCAGCTTCGACCGAAGGACCGGAACGAGGCCGAACCTGCCGCCTTTGTTCCAGTACGGCGGCCCGTCGCAGATCACCAGCCCGAAACTCTCAGGCAGCGAGCCGATGGGAGGGTCGTACCAGTCGAACTCTCCATAGTTCTTTAGAGGCGCAACACACACGTTGGCGGAATCAATTCGATAGCGATCGAGATGTCGCTGCACTTTCGCCGCCCACTCCGGCGAATGCTCCAGCGCCCAGTGCCCGATGCCTCGCCGCTTCGCGATTGCGCCAACCACCAGGCTGGACAAGCCCGAACCGCACTCGAGTATCGGCCCCTTCGTAACCAGGGCGCTTTGAATGCATGCGGCGAGATACTCGTCCATCGCGCTCCATGACTCATTTCCCCATCCGTAGATCAACCCGTGAAGAACTCCGTCCCGTCGGACGTCGGGAGCAGCAGGATCGCGCAGAAACTTGCGCATGGCCTGTCGGAATACGAAGCGACGATGCGCACGCGACAAGGGCCGGCGCATCGGTGTTGGGACAATCTTCCTGGCGACTGTTCGTACTTCCATGATGGCGAATGAGGACTCGCGCTCGCAGTCAGGAGCCCATGGAGAAGTCGAGTTCTTCAACGAGCCAGACTGAGAACTCAACCGTCAGCGGACCGTACGCTCGCATTTCTCGTGCCGCCGATTCATCGAACGAACGGATCAGCCGGATGGATGAGGGTTCCGGCTGCCACCCTGATGGCCGACCCTCAACCAGGACCGGGTTCCCGAGCTTCGCTCGCCTGGACACCCGACTGTTGCGCAAATCGCTTTCTGGTGTAGAGTCCCCGCTGCACGCCGTAACGTATTCGGTTCCGTCAACGCTCAGCGCAAGGAGGAACAATGGGCTTGTTTGGGATGTCGCAGCCGAATCCAGGTCAACAGGCGGGGGACGCCTACAAACTCGCGCGTACGGAAGTATGGGATGCGGAGATCGGGCGAATTGGAAGGGAAGAGTTTCAGCGTCGCAAGACCGCACTTGCGGCGGGCAATTCGCACGATTTCGACGACTGGGACCGGCTGCTGACGGAAGCCGTGACTCGACGGGCCGCTCAGTTACTGCGTGCCATGCAACAGAGCTAGCTGAAAACATCCTCGGTCGAGGGCAGCTCCGGCTCGGAGCTGCCCTCGCGTTCTCGAGTCCCACCATCTCCCGTCTGAAGGCTGCCAGCGACCGCGGACGTTCACTCACTTCTGTGTAATACGTACCTCGGCACGCATCCACGGATGGATGCAGCACTGGTACTTCTCGACGCCGGCCTCCTCTTCCTCTTCTTTCGACGAAGTCCCCGGCGCCAGAAAATCAGGACCCTTCAACGCACTGCATTCGGGCGCGACTGTCGTCAATCCTGACAGCTGGTTCAACTGATCGACAATCCCCCCGCCAAACTCATCGACCTCGGTAAAGGTGTGGGTCTCGCCGCCTTTGTTCGTAGCCACAAGCATCTGTCCGACGGTCATCGTCACTTCGGCAGGGGTCATATGCCACGGGCCGACGGACCCATGCTTTCCGAGCTGTTCGAGGAACGTCGCGAATCGCACGCCGCCCGATCGCGAGCATGATCCGGCCCCAAGCGCGGCGTTGAACGTCTCAGGGTCGCACGCGTCGAACAAGGTGACGACGTGCTGGGCTGCGGCCTTGGCGGCAGATGGTGCGGGACGCGCAGCCACAGCAGATGGCGGTGCGTTGCCTACCACAGCAGACGACGGCGCAATGTCGACGGTAGATGGGCTAACCGGTTGCGAAGATCCGTTCTCGCACGCCGCCAACACAACCGCGGCGCCGGTCACAGCCACGAGCAAATGAAATCGAATGGACATGCTGGGGCTCCTTGTTGGCGGACCAGACAAGCAAACGCGGAACCCCTCGCGCCATCTCGCGCGCCCTCCGATTTGTTGTGGGAACAGACTTTGGAGCGAACGGCTGACTTACGATCGGCAGCATTCGTTTCCGATCGCGTAAGCGTCAAAGAAACTCATCTCCGTAACCCAGCGTTGCCGCAGCCGCCGCGAAACAATCTCAGCTCGCGTTCGGAGGTTGACCGCGGGCAATCCAATCCTTGGCGAGCGTATAAGTAGCGGCGAGGATAACCGGACCCACGAAAAGACCGACGAGCCCAAAGCTGATCAAGCCGCCGATGACGCCCGCGATGATCAGCAGGAGCGGCAGCTGCACGCCGCGGCGAATGAACAGCGGCCGCACGACATTGTCGAGCGCGGCGACGGGCAGACTCCAGATCAACAACGTAGTTCCCCAACCGGTGCTTCCGCTCCAATACAACCAGGCGATCGATGGAACCAACACCAACGCTGGGCCGACTTGCGCTACGCCGAGCATGAAAGCCAGCGCAGTCAGTAAGCCCGGGTGTGGAATGCCGCAGAGCCACAGACCAGCGCCTGCGAGCAGCGCCTGTATCAAAGCGGTAGCGACGACGCCCAGTGCCACGCTGCGGACCGCCTGACCGGCAAGAATCACGGTCCGCCGGCCCGTCTCCCCGCCAAGACGATGAGCAAACGCGAGCACGCCGCCGGCTGCAGTCTCCCCTTGCGCGTAGAGAATCATCACGAGGATCACGATGAGCACAACCAGCAGGATCGGCTTCGCGAGACCTCCGGTCGCGCCAATCGCCCATGTCGCTGCAGCGCCGGCGTATGGCTGGACAAATTGCGCCAGGGCCGTCGGTCCACCATCCGACAGGGTCTGCCACTTACCCGCAACCTCCGACCCGACCACCGGAACCTTTGCAATCCATGCTGGCGGCGGACCCAGCCCATGCGCGATGAAATCGTTGATGACGGCGTGGCTGCGTTGCGCCGCGTCAAGCAGCGAGCTGATCGCAAGCGCCAGCGGGACGATGAACACGAGCAGAACGAGGACCGTCATGATCGTCACCGCGAGCCATCGCCGGCCGCCGGCGAGTTGTTGCACGCGCAACAACATCGGCCAGGTCGCAATGGCGATCGTCATCGCCCAAATCAGCCCGTTGAGAAATGGCAGGAGTGTCCACAGGCTTCCCAGCAGCAACAGGCCGATCACTAGAACAAACAGTACGACTCGCGGGATATCGTTCGAAGTCTCAGCGGGCATGGCGTTCTCGGCTCTGGAATCGTTGCCGTCACGCCCCAGCAGCCGGCCAATCGTACATCTTTCGTGTCGCTCTAACCACGTCCGCAAACGGTGATTTCATCCGCAACAGTCGGATCCCTCCGTGTAGAATCCGCAACCGGGAACGCAGTTCGATCATCCTGGCGACACCAAATCCGGCGTCGCCGACCACGACGATGGCCGCAGATCGGCCCGCCAGGACCGAGCGATTCTGTTCGAAGAAGTCGATCATCTGCTTGACCTCTTCCGACGACGGCGGTGTGGAATGGCGACGATCGACGAGGAGGCACATCTGCGGGCTTGCACTCGTCTCCGCAACCATGGCCAACACCGTGGAGCGCCACTCCTCGAACGTATGCGGATCTTCGATGGTCAACACCGCAAAACGGCCAGTCGTGTGCGCGCTCCAACTAACTGGCATGGTTGTCCAATCTCGTCACACGACAACTCTACTTCCGCTCTCGATTGAAATCGGGTCATTTCCAAACAGATTCCGTGGCCACGGTTACAAAAGCGTCGCGAAGATTCCGTCAGCTGGCCGTCCGCCGCGCTCCAGGAGAGGCATCGCACTTGCACCCGTCAGCTTGAAGCGACCCATGCGAATTCTCGCCCTTGCCAGCGTCATAAGTGTGATCTGTGTAGTCATCACCGGCTGCCACAAAAAACTCGCACCGCACGAAGCCGAACGCTTGTTAGCAAAGACTTACTCCAGCCCGACGTGGTCGGCGCACTTCAAATGCCAGGACGGCGAACGCGATTGGCTGTTCATCTGCCAGGCCAACTACGAGCCCACCGCACTCGGCATTCAGCAAGGCCTCAAACCAAACACGGTCCCTCGTGTCGGAGTGCGGCTCATGGGAACGTTCGACGGTGACCCGGTCCTGGCCTACTCGGAACTCTCCGGTGGCGACCCGGCGCAACACTAGTCAGTTTCTCGCCGAGTGGAACTGATGCCGTATCAACCTACGAACGGTGCCCGCAGCCAAAAGTCTGCCGGCAGGCAGACAGTTTCGCGAAAACCACTTGTAACTGAAGCACCTCGCGGTGAAACCCGCGGTCCACGTCTTGCTGAAGTAGACTCCCTCCAGCATCATGACGCCCGCGCAGCGACGACTCCCGCTTCAATCCTCGCGTGCCCGTGTGTGGCAGGACGCCGCTGCCGAAGGCATGCTGGGCAGCGCGGTCGGTGTGATCGCGCTCACCGGCGTCAATCCTCTCGTTCTGGCGACAAACCGGTGGCTCGCCGGGGTCGCTCCTCAAATTGATCCGGTGGTAACGATGCTGGCGGTCGTGCTGTTGCTGACGGCTGTCCTCGTGCTGGGAGCTATCGCGCTCAAGGTCCAGGCCCGACGCGCGACGATGCAGAGCATTCGCTTTGCGCGAGCAGAAACACGCACCGGCTCCTCCGCACGCGCCGAAGCCTGAGAGTTTCCCCGAACACATCCCGGCGTCGACTCGCCCCGCTCATCGCGAGATGAAAACGATCGGGTGCAGCTCGATGCAGTTCTTCGATCGCCCGCGCTGGTTGTGATCGAAGTCGTAGAAGCCCACGCCTCGAATTCTCACCATTGCGCCAACGAGCGATGTCGGTGCTGCGCCATTCAGCACGCTGGCGAACATGCCCTCAACGGTCCGCAAGGCCGCCAGGTGCGGCGACATCGCCGCGCCGGAGCACATCGTATCGGCGAGTTCGGTGACGACCGACGACGTCGTGTCATCCGGATCTTCGAGCACAACGTGGTAGTCGTGATCGTCTTCGCGCGCGACAAAGATCACGCGGCCGGAAATCTCGAACACACGGAACTCTTCGGGGTACGAGCGGCGATCCGGACCTGCGTCGCAATGTGACGCCAGCGCGTCGAGATCGTGAATGGAGATGGCGGTGACATCCGACAGGCTTACCGCAGCGGCGTCCTGATCAGCCAGCGTCTTGACGAACCAGCGCTCAATGCCGCACGACAGCCCCGGATTGGGCGCGGGCGGCGTGGCAGCGGGAGTGGTCGGCGTCGACGGACCACCACAGGCCCAGCTGGTAAGGAGCAGCCACGTGCAGCACGCGGCTCGGAGGGAACGGCCCACGATGCAGACGGATCCTGCTGCTCCTATCTCCAGCTGTCAAGCGATCCAGGGATTCAAGAATATTAGGGATCACCGACCACATGAAGCCAATCTCGCCCAGGGGGAGACCATGCCGCTGCTGCCTTGGGTATTGGTATGGGCGACACCCTGTCATAGTGTTGGTCGCAACGCCGACGGTTCACTCAGTTCGGCGTTCAGGTGAGGTTCATGACAACACGCGACAGCGGCGCACCCAGCCACTCCGTACGGCATACGCCACTCGACATCAACGCGGAAACATTCCGCGCACTCGGACACCGGTTGGTGGACGACATCGCAGCGTTTCTGGACTCACTGCCGTCGAGACCGGTGACTCGGGGACAGCCTCCGTCGAGCGTTCGGGAAGCGCTTGGGCTCGGCGCCCCGTTGCCGGAGCACGGAAGCGACCCGGCCCGGCTGCTCGAGCGAACGGCCTCGCTCCTCTTCGACAACTCGCTCTTCAATGGCCATCCACGGTTTTACGGCTACATCACGTCCTCGCCAGCACCGATTGGCATGCTGGCAGAATTCCTGGCAGCGGCGATCAATGCCAACGTCGGGGGGTTCATGCTCGCGCCGGCGGCAACGGAAATTGAATCCGAAACCGTCCGCTGGATCGCGGAGTTCATCGGCTACCCGAGCGACTGTGGCGGTCTGCTCGTGAGCGGCGGCAACATGGCCAACATGGTGTGCTTTCTCGCCGCGCGCGCGGCCAATGCCGGTTGGAACATCCGCGAGCAAGGTGTTGGCGGCAACGACGGACGGCCGCTTCGCGTGTACTGCTCATCGGAGACGCACACGTGGATCAACAAGGCTGCCGACCTCGCCGGCCTCGGCACCTCCGCGATTCGATTCATTCCCACGGACAACGAACTGCGGCTCGACGTCGATCACCTGCAACGCCAGATTGACGCGGACGCGGCTGCCGGCGATCGGCCCCTCCTCGTTGTCGGCACCGCTGGATCGGTGAGTACCGGCGCTGTCGATCCTCTTCGCAAGATTGCGGCGGTGTGCACAGCGCGTGGACTGTGGTTTCACGTCGATGGCGCCTACGGCGGTTTCGCTGCCGCAGTGCCCGACGCGCCTGAGGATCTGCTGGGGCTGGTCGACGCCGATTCCGTCGCCGTCGATCCACACAAGTGGCTCTACGCGCCCGTTGAAGCGGGGTGCGCGCTGGTCAAACAGGCTGAATCGCTGCGCAACGCGTTCACCTATCATCCGCCGTACTATTACTTTGCCGAGCAGACGACGAACTACGTCGACTACGGGCCGCAAAACTCGCGCGGCTTTCGCGCGCTGAAGGTGTGGCTGACATTCCAACAGGCTGGTGCCGCGGGCTACCGCGCGATGATCGCCGAGGACATGGCACTCTCGCGGGCGATGGCGGCCGCCGTCGCGAGGCACCCGGAACTTGAGCTCTTTACGCAGGCGCTTAGCATCACGACGTTCCGCTACGTGCCAATGGATCTGCGACCAACCATCGGCGAACCTGATACCGAACGACATCTTGATTCGCTCAATCGGCAGTTGCTGGAGCGGATTCAGGACAGCGGCGAGGTCTTCGTGTCAAACGCGGTCATCGGCGGCCGTTACGTCCTTCGCGCGTGCATCGTGAACTTTCATACGACGAGCGCGGACGTCGAGGCATTGCCGGCAACCATCGCGCGAATGGGAGGCGCGGTGGACAGCGAGCTGAGGCGGCGTGGCTAGTGGAAGCGGTTTTACAATCGAGTACGAAAAGGCGAAACCGTCTATCCCTGTTCTATCGCAAGGGCGATCTTCCGCACGGACTGATCGGTATCCAGGCACGCCGTATCAATGACCAGTCGTTCAGTGTCCCACTGGTGATAGTCGCGGCTGAGGACTTCTGCCCACCCAGGCAAGCGATGCCCGGGTATGTCGGGGACCCGGGATTCAACCCGACGCCGATGTTCATCCAGATCTGAGCACACGATTTCAACATTGAGCGCACGAACGCCGGCATGCGCTGCAGCCCGATGCCACGCCTCCCGCGTCAACCGCCATGGATTGACGCAATCGGCGATGACGTCGCGACCCAGGAGTAGATTGTCCGACGCGATCGCATACGCCACGCTGTAGCCTTCCTCTTCGACCTCCAGGCCGGCATCTCGCAGCGCCTGCTCGATCGAATCGATACGGAGATGCATGGCGCCGATCGTTCGAGCCAGCTCACGCGCGATCGTTGTCTTGCCGACCCCTGGCAGGCCGCTCAGTACGATCAACATGGGGGAATCAAAACTCTTCGGGATCCGTTATGCGGGGACCGGGATCCGAGTCACACCGCAGCACACTGGTACATCCAAAGTCATCCCATGATCATCGCTATCGGCGTACGAGGGATTGCTCGAGCGCCTCCATCCGCTGATTCAGGTCGATCCATCTTCCCTGCTCGGTCGCCAGGTCCGCTTCAATTGCCGACGCCTCGTTGGTGTATCGCTGGACCTCAGACGCCATCCGCGCGAGTTCTCGTTCGAGTTCGCGCTGCATGGCCTGCAGCTCGGCGACGGGCGGACCATTGGGCTGTGGGTCCCGGACGCCTGCTTCGATCCCTCGCAGCCGCTGCTGGGTCGCCTCGTAGTCGCGCTGCGCATCGGCAAGATGAGCGCGGCTTTCGTCGATTCGTCGCACGAGGTTGTTGACCCGCTGTTCCTGGAGTTGGACACGGCCAAGCGCCAGCTGCACACGCGGACCGGCCGACGCCATCTGCTCCATCGCCGTGCGTAAGCCGCGCACTTCGGTCAGCAACGCCGGCAATACCTCCTCCGGCGGCGACGAAGCGGCGCGTGCCGCTCCTTGTGATGCGCTCATGGGTCCCGATCCGAGTGCCAGCGTCGACAGTCCCAGAACAAGAACGATCGTGCTCGATTTCATGATCTCTCCTCGTAAGGCGTCATGCCTTGGACCGGCGCGGGGATGATGTCGAGAACAACTTACCCCCGCGCCGATGTCCACCAGACGACGATCACCAATCCGTAACTACCGACCACAAAAGCACCGTGACCTGCGAAAGTGAATTGTCTAACCGTCGAGGTTGTGGCATCGTAGAGTAATCGTGGAAAAGAGGCCATTCGATTCGAACGAGCCTGAACGTTTCCTCTCGTGCCCACGCTGCAACGCCGTTTCGGCGAAGGCGGAATCGCTGGGACGAACGGTGGTGTACGTGCGTTGCGGCGCCTGCGGCGAGACATGGACCATCCCCGAGCGCCGCAAGACGGTCCGCCAGAGCAACCGCGCCGCGCGGTTTCCAATCCCACCGTCTGATTGATTCCCGTTCCATGTTTGCTCCCCGCTGACTGGAGACGGAGAGACCGACAACTGAAAACTCGCGTTGACACTGGCCAACCTGCGAGCCCCGTCCGAAAGACAGAATATGATTTGGTTATTCGAGCGCGGCGATCGTGTCGCGCGACTCGTCACGCGATTCGACCCACCCGCCGCGGAATACGTTCTCGAAATGGAATGGTCCGACGGCCTGGCAACAACCGAGCGGTTTACCGATGTCGCAGCATTCCAGTCGAGGATTCTCACGCTGGAAAAGCAACTCATCGCCGAGGAATGGAAGCAGGCCTCGGGCTCCCCCGAGCTGATTTCAGAAGACTGGTGGAAACCCTAACGATTGCTGATTGCTGATTGACGATTGCTGATTGACGATTGCTGAATGTGATTGACGATTGGTTGCGGTACAGTTGGCCGCAAGACCATGAATCAATTGAACCTTCATGGCCGCGTGGCCATTGTCACTGGCGCGGCCCGCGGTATCGGATACGCGATCGCTGAACGTGCGCTGCAATCCGGCGCCACGGTAGCGCTCTGGGACGTGGACCGCGGCCGGCTCGAGTCGGCCCGCCAGCAGTTATCCGCACACGGTCCCGTGTCGGCGGAATGCGCGGAGCTGACTGACACAGTCTCCGTGGAGGCCGCGACGCGGGCGACCCTGGCCACGCACGGCCGCCTCGACATCCTCGTCAACAACGCCGGCATCGCCGGCGGTAACGGTCTCACGTGGGAGCTCGATCCGGATCTCTGGCGGCGCGTGATCGACGTCAACCTCACGGGCTTCTTCCTCACCAGCCGCGCCGTCATCCCCCACCTCCTCGCCAACGGCTACGGCCGCATCGTCAACGTCGCCTCGATTGCCGGAAAGGAAGGCAATCCGACCGCCTCGCATTACAGCGCGTCGAAGGCCGGCGTGATCGGTCTGACGAAGTCGCTCGGGAAAGAACTGGCGACGAAAAACATTCTCGTCAATTGCGTCACCCCGGCGGCAGCCAATACCGAGATCTTCGCGCAGATGAAGGCCGAGCACATCGAGTACATGCGATCGAAAATCCCGATGGGACGTTTCGTCGAGGTCGCTGAGATTGCCGCCCTCGTCTGCTGGCTTGCGTCCGAAGACTGCTCGTTCTCGACGGGGGCGGTTTTCGACATCAGCGGAGGACGCGCTACCTACTGAATCCTTCATCCCTCATCACTAATCCCGAATCGCTGATCCTCGAATCCCTGATCCTCGAATCGCGGATCCTCGAATCCTTGATCCTCGAATCGCGGATCCTCGAATCCTCGAATCCTTGAATCCCTGCTGGTCGCGCCGGAAGCGCAAGCAGCCTGCCTCGCCGAAGCGGCGATGGCTGCGCTGACGGGCGAGCCACGCGCCTCTGTTCAGGTCACCCACTTTGCACGCATATTCACAGTGACGTGCGAAAGGGAGCTCATCAGAGGAGAACAGAAATGAAGAGGTATGGTTTTCTGTCCATCGCGCTGGCCGCAGCGGTCACGCTCGGATGTAACTCGAATGCCCGCCACGACGCCAACGCAACGAACCCGTCAGCTGGTGGCGCCGTCGGAACGGCGGGTAGTGGAGAAAGTAAAGTCAGCAACGGGGACAAAGATTTCGTCAAGGATCTCGCCATCGCCAATACGGCAGAAATCGAGCTCGGCAGGCTCGCCGCCGATCGTGGCGCCAACCCCGAAGTGAAGAAGTTCGGTCAGATGATGATCGACGACCACACGAAGGCGAACGACGACCTCACGTCGGTGGCATCGCAGCAGAGCATTCCGGTCGTGAACGAGATTGACGACCACCATCGCGACCTGCGCGACAAGCTCGCGAAGCTTCAGGGCATGGAATTCGATCGTGAGTACATCGACGCCATGGTCGACGGTCATGAAAAGGTCCTGGACAAGCTCGGATCGCGAGTCGACAAGGACACGCTGGACAAGTGGAAGGCGCATGCGACGGACGCCTCGGGCAACAAGGTGAAGACCGAAGTCGAAGCGGTCACGATCCTGCCGGAAAAGAGCGATAACCCGGTCACGATGAGCATCAATGAGTGGGCAGCCAAGGCGTACCCCGTGGTCAGCGGCCATCTTGATTCGGCGAAGACCCTCAGGGACACGTTGAAGAAGCGTTCGACCAACTAGGAGAGGAACGGGTGGGCCGCGACGGTCTCGCGGTCCATCCAGTGTCCGCCCGGATGCCACTGACAAACTCGTATCCCGGTTCACACTTCTGCCGTTCGGCGACGACAACAATACCCATAACATACTGAAAATAAAGGCCGTTTAGAGCGGACTGAGCTATGCAACCATCCGCTCAGTCCCGGTGATCCTGCCGGGCCGGCCATGAAAACGCGATACTGCTGGATCATCGTCGCGATCGCTCTGGTGCTCGACGTCCGCGCGGCCGAGGCTCAGTGCACCTCCACCGTGACGCCGACGAGCGTTTCGATACCCCAGGCCGCGACCACCGGCTCGTTGTCGGTCGTCTCCGGCACGCAGTGCGCCTGGACCGCTGTCAGCAATGACAGCTGGATCACGGTGACGAGCGCCACGGGTTCCGGAATCGGCTCCGTGAACTACAGCGTCGCGGCAAACACGACGGGCGCCAGCCGCACCGGGACGATGACCGTCGCAGGAAAGACGGTCACGTTCACACAGTCGGCCTCTGGCTGTTCGTCGACCGTCACTCCGACGACGGTGACGGTGCCACAAATCGGGAGCACAGGCTCGTCGCTATCGGTCGTCTCCGGCACGCAGTGCTCGTGGACCGCCGTCAGCAACGTGCCTTGGATTACCGTGACGAGCGCAACGGGATCCGGCATCGGCCAGGTGAATTACACCGTTGCGGCCAATACGACCGGCGTCACCCGGGTCGGTTCGATGACGGTCGCCGGACAGACGGTCACGTTTACGCAATCCGGTTCTGGGTGCACGGCGACGGTCACACCGACGACCGTGTCCGTGCCATCGATCGGCAGCACGAGCGCGTTGTCGGTCGCGACCGGCACCAGCTGTTCATGGAGCGCGGTCAGCAACGTCGGCTGGATCACCGTGACGAGCGCAACCGGCTCCGGCATCGGCCAGGTGAACTACACCGTCGCCGCCAATTCCACCGGCAGTGATCGAATCGGAACCATGACCGTCGCCGGGCAGACGGTCACGTTCACGCAAGCAGGCACGGGCTGCGGTGTGACCGTGACGCCGACCAGCGTAAATGTCCCGATGATCGGGAGCACCAGCGCGTTGTCGGTCACGTCAGGCACACTGTGCTCGTGGACCGCGGTCAGTAACGTCGGCTGGATCACCGTGACGAGTGCAACCGGCTCCGGCATTGGCCAGGTCAATTACACCGTCGCCGCCAATTCCACCAGCAGTGATCGAATCGGAACGATGACGGTGGGCGGGCAAACCGTCACGTTCACGCAGTCGGGCACGGGCTGCGCCGCGACGGTGACGCCGACCAGCGTGACGGTGACATCCATCGGCATGACGAGCTCGCTGTCCGTGACATCAGGGACGCAGTGCTCGTGGACCGCCGTCAGCAATGTCGGCTGGATTACCGTGACGAGCGCAACCGGATCGGGCATCGGCCAGGTCAATTACACCGTCGCCGCCAATTCGACAGGCGTCGACCGAATCGGAACGATGACGGTCGCCGGGCAAACCGTCACGTTCACGCAGTCGGGCACGGGCTGCACCGCGACGGTGACGCCGACCAGCGTGACGGTGACATCCATCGGTATGACGAGCTCGCTGTCCGTGACGTCAGGAACGCAGTGCTCGTGGACCGCCGTCAGCAATGTCGGCTGGATCACCGTGACCAGCGCGACCGGTTCCGGAATCGGCCAGGTCAATTACACCGTCGCCGCCAATTCGACCGGCTCTTCGCGTACCGGGACCATGACGGTCGCTGGGCAAACGGTCACATTCACGCAGGCGGCTTCGAGTTGCAGCTATTCGGTCACGCCTACCAGCGTGAGCGTCGCCACGAATGGCGGCGCGAACGCCGTGTCGGTCACGTCGGGCACGCAATGCTCGTGGACCGCTATCAGCAACGTCGCCTGGGTCACCGTGACGAGTGCCACGGGTTCCGGGGTCGGCCAGGTGAACTACACGGTAGCCGCCAACACGGGCGCAGCGCGCACCGGTACCATGACGGTTGCTGGGCAGACTGTCACACTCACTCAGGCCGGCGGCACACCACCAGCCCCGCCGACCAATCTGAGAATCATCAGGTAACAGTTAGCGGCGGCTGATCGCGTCCGGACCCTGGATCCCGCCCCCATCACCGATCCCGACGGGAACACGTCCTGTCAGTGATTCTCTTCGTTCGAGATGTGCTCGATGACGGCAGACGCGCTGATGAAGGCGTCCACGACCGCCGGGTCGAAGTGCGTGCCTTTGCCGGCCACGATGAACTTCACCGTGTCCTCGTGCGACATCGTCCGCCGATACAGCGTTCTCGTGACCGCGGCGTCGTAGACGTCGACGATAGCCATGACCCGGCCGGGAATTGGAATCAGCTCGCCCCGCAGGCCCTGTGGATACCCGGTGCCATCCCACCGCTCGTGATGGGTGTAAACGATATCCTTCGCCATCGCCAGCGTCGCGTCATCGTAGACGCCGACCTGCTGCTCGGCTTTCAGGATCACTTCGTGCCCGAGCGCAGGGTGCTTCTTCATTTCCAGCATTTCGTCGGGTGTCAGGGGCCCGGGCTTGTTGAGAATGTGATCTGGAATTCCGACCTTGCCGATGTCGTGAAGCGGCGCAAGGCTCGAGAGCAAATCGATCCGGTCGGCGCTGAGGTAGTCACCGTACTCCGGATTCTTCGACAGTTCCTGCGCGAGGACCCGCGCGTACAGCTGGGTGCGGCGCGAGTGCCGGCCGGTCTCGGCATCCCGCGTCTCGGTGAGCGACAGGAGCGTCTGCACCATCAGGCGCTGCGCGTCCGTTCTCTGCCGACCAGCCGTCTCCGCCCTGCGCCGCTCGACGACGAACTTCGCGAAGGTCATCATCGCGAGCCCGGAGACCACGCCCATAGTCGGGAACAGCGGCGAGACGTAGAGGCCCTGGGTCGAAAGCAGCCAGATCGAGCCAGTCCAGAGCGCGGTAATGCCCAGCACACCCCCAATCACGCCCGGGATCACGCCGGCGATGGCCACCAGAATCGACAAGGCGAGGCCGAAGACTACGACGACCTGAAAATCAAGCACCGAGCCCAGCGACGAACGACGGATGAAGGTCCGTTCGAGGAGGTTGTCGGTGATGGTTGCCTGCACTTCGACGCCGGCGAACAGCGTATCGAGCGGCGTGGCGACCACTTCCCTCGTGCCGAGCGCCGTCGTGCCGACGAGCACGATTTTGTCGCGCACGACTGCTGGAGGCAGGCGGTTGTTCAGGATATCCGCAGCGGAGAGATGCTGGAATGTGCCCTTCTTGCCGCGATAGCGCGCCAGGAGGTTACCCTTCCCGTCGAGCGGCACCACCAGATCGTCACCGAGTTCCAGCATCGACGAATTCACGTTCAGCACGCGAAGCGTCATGTCCCGCGATCCTGTCTCGGCCCTGAGCGCCGCCAGCGCGAGACTCGGATACAGACGGCCGTCGAGTTCGGCGACGATCGGCACACGCCGGAGAATGCCATCAGCGTCGGGCGCGGCATTCAGGAACCCCGAGCCTCCAGCCGCCCGGGCCAGCAGGGGCAGGCTGCAAATCGCGCCGGTGGCATGAAAGTAAGGCGACTGTTCGGACTCCTCGGGTGGGTGCAGTACCGCAACCGTTACCGGGTGCAGATCGCAGTTCGTCCGCTCGCGCCCGGCCTGATCGAAGGTCAGGCCGTAACCGAGCAACACGTTTCCCTGCCGAAGCACGTCGGCCAGCACATCGTCCGGCGTAAGCCGGGTATCGGTCCCGTCTGACTCCGGGATCTGAAGGCGATCGGTTTCCGCAAAGATGATGTCAAGGCCGATCACCGATGCGCCCAGGTCGCGGAGTTTCGTGATTAATTCTCCGATGATGTCACGGCGCCATGGCCACTGACCGAGCTCCATCAGGCTTCGCTCGTCGATATCGACAATCACGACGCGCTTGCCAGGCGGCTGGATGCTGCTCGAGCGCATCACCACGTCGTAGACGGTGTCGTCGAGCCGGGGAATGAACGCGGGGCGGAAAACGGCAAATATAGCCGTCAGGGCGACAGGAACGAGCCCGGAGAGAAAAACAATCCGGCCGCGGCGCGCCGCGCCTTCTTTGTCAGCCGTCGACTTCGCCCGATTAACGGACGGAAATCTCGACACGGCGGTTGCGGGGTTCCGGCGTCTCGTCCGACGTCTTCACCAATGGATCGCTCTCTCCATGCGATCGAATTTCAATGGTCGACGGATCGAAACCGACCTGGATGAGGATTCTGTAGACGGCCGTCGCGCGGTTCATGCCGAGTTCAAGGTTGGCGCGAGGCGCGCCCATCGTGTCCGTATGCCCGACGACCAAGACCTCGGGGATGGAGCGCTGCTTGACCGTGGCCAGGATTTCAGGAAGCAGGGCGCGCGACTCGTCCGTCAATTCGTCTGATTGAAACTTGAAGTAGAGGGTGAAGTGCACGGGTGGTTGCGGCAGCGCCGATAGAGCCTCGCCGAAAACCCGCCGCACCTCCTCTTCGCTCATCGTCGTTACAGCCGGTGGGGGCTGCCCGGCGGAAGCCGTGACGGAGTCGCGAGCCGCATTCAGATCCGTCGAGCCGGCGCCGTTCGAGACATAGGCGCGTCCGGTGGTTCCAGTATCGGAGTCAGGCAGGAGGACAACCAGGGTTTGCGAGGTTGGCGGCGCGGGCGCCGGAGCTACGTGTTTCTTAGTACACGCAAGCTCCAGCGTTCCGGCAAAGGTCGCGGCTACGGCGACCGCAAAGAAGCGATATTTCACGGCTGAACGCGTATCGCTAGTGTTGTCCCTCGCACGCCGACGATTGCCGACGGGGTCTCGAGACGAATGGAATCAGGCGCCAGTTTCGCCAGACGCCCGGAGACATAGGCAGTCACGCCTTTCACGAACTTCAACACCAGACCAAGGCTCGCCGTTCCAGGAGCGTAGGCGAATCGTTCCAGTCGCACTTCGCTCCCCGGCCCGAGGGCCAGCCGGGTGTCGTCCTTGAGGGTAACGCCAACCTTTCCGTCCGCGCCGGTTCGCAGGCTGTCCGATTCGAAAACCAGCTGTCCCGGTTGAGCCGGAACCTCTGCGCCATTACGCACAATGAACGCGGCGCCGGAGACAGTCTTAATCCGCCCGGCAGCATTGGCCTCCTGCTGGGCGAACACCGGCGCGGCCGATCCGATCACAAGGGCGAGAACGCCGAGGGACCATCGCAGATTGCTCATGGGGCCTCCTGGCAACCACTTACAGTTTCGCGCACCCCCGCGAAGCCCGGCCGTTAATCGAACATTAGCTTACAGAAATGGTCGGTCTTTGCGGCAGTTTTCTTTAATTTCCCGCGATAATCCGCAGGCAGTGGCTGAGTGTGCAGCCGGCATGCCGAGGGGTCTCCATTTCAGTCTTGAAATCAGCCAGGCCCCTGCGCCCCCCTTCCGCCCGGGACCTTGCACAGACCTTGGCGGCATCCACGAAACGCAAGCCCAACGGATTTAGTGCCGTCCCGAATCGGCGTTCGGTTTGCAGGTGCTCGCGGACGTGCACTGCGAGCCAGGACGGATTTGCCGGTGCCTCGTCAGCAAGTCATTTTGATTGTCGAAGACGATGTAGGGTTACGCGCGTTGTGGCGAACCGCGCTCAGGCTGGAAGGATACGCGGTTGCCGAGGCGGGTGATGGACTCGAGGCGCTCAAGCTCATCGAGGCCAGCCCTCCGGATCTCGTCGTGCTCGATCTGGGCCTGCCGGAAGTGGACGGCGTTGCTGTACGCAAGGATCTGGCAGAGCAGGTTTTCAGCCGCTACATCCCCATTGTTGTGATTACGGGATCGACCGAGGATCTGTCCTACCTGGACGTCAACTGCATCCTGAAAAAACCAGTTACCGTCGACCACGTCATTCTAGTGATCCGCAGATGCATTGAGTCGGCTGTCCCCAGCGTGAGCGTCAGCTAGGTTTTCGTCTTCTGCGGACGGCGTCGGGTCATTCTGGCGATTCCCAGAAGGCCCGTACCGATTAGGACCATGGTGGCCGGCTCCGGCACTGGTGCGGCCGCTGCGGAATTGATCGCGAAGGTGATGAACGTCGAGGGGGGCGCATCGAACTGATACCAGCGGCCACCGTTGACGAGCTGGAACGTTGACGACGCGATGCCGGTTCCGGCGATGTCAGAGGACCATATCGTGTCGCCGTTCTGCTCGGTGCGGAGAGACCCCGTCAGCTCGAACGGAACATGGAACGTCCGCCAGCGTTGTCCGTTCGTCGGCAGTGTCACGGTCGGCGCATCAAAGTTCATCGATCCGAAGAACGTCACGTTCTCGAAAAGATGGCCGTTGAGCTCGAGCCCCGAAGTCGCGTTCTCGGCACCGAGGAACACGTCTGGCCCGGTCGAGCGCGCGAAATTGAAGCTCTCACCCGGCAGGCACACACGCCCCGTCGAGCACTCGGGGTCAGGGATCACGCCAGCGGCGGCGGTCACCGCGAAATTGTGCGTGCCGACGCCGACGCCCGGCGCTTCCAGGCGGAAAATAGACCCTTCATCGAAGAGCACAACAACCCCGCCGGTCAAATTCAATGGCTCGGCGTACGCGGTGCCTGACACCCACAACCCGATTGCGGCCAGCACTGCGCCGACCCGTGCTTTGTCCATAACATCACCCAATGTGACCCGCCCCAGGGGAAACAAACGGTCTTCTTCTTCCACCCCGCCCGACACTGCGCCCGTTGTGATAGACGAGTGCAAGCCTGCGGACCTCTGCCGGAGGATGGCGACGTCAGCCGGAAGTCGCCCGACGGCGTGACAAAGCCCGCGAACAGACGAGCCTTTCTTGAGATTGCGCTGAGATTTGCACGAGAATGGCCGACGCGTTCGTGGAACCGGATTTGCTGAGCTGAGTCGTATGAGCGCCGACATCATCATCGGCCGAACGCTCGCCTGCTGCGTTCACCCGGCCGCCGCCTGGCGCCGCCTGTCGGCGTCGGGCCGAATACTCATCGTCGCGACGTACTTTGGGGTCGGGTACTTTGGCGTGTTGGCAGCGTTACTCAGCCGCAACTGACTCAGCTTGCCCTGCGCGAGCGCAACACGCACGCGACTGAAGTTTCCGGTTCCCAGTCCCCAGTTTCCAGTTCCCGGTTTCCAGTTTCCAGTCTCCGGTTTCCAATCCTCTTCCAGCGCCAGGTCGAAGTGCGTCCTCTTTCGCCTCCCGAACGAGCGATCGCACAAAAAAACGAGAAGCACTGGAAACTGGCGACTGGAAACTGGATACTCTGAGCACACCATCACCGACTCAGATTCGATTTCAGGGTGGAGCGTCTCAGAATGAACGTCCTGGAACTGAACGCGTTTACGGTATTTCTGGCCATTGCGGCCGTCGGCTTCCTCTTTCTGATCGTTTCGTTGTTCTTCGGCGGCATCTTCGATCATTTCGACGGCGGATTCGATGGACACATGGACCACGGCGGCCCTGGGTTCTTCAGCACGCGTGTCATCAGTGTGTTCATCACCGCATTCGGCGCGTTCGGCGCCATCGCCACCCATTACGGACTCGATCCGCTGCCGGCGTCCGCGATCGGCTTCGTCGGCGGGCTGGCGTTGGCAACGCCGATTTTCCTGTTCGCACGTTTTCTCTACGGTCAACAGGCATCATCGGAATCGCGCGCGTCGGATCTGGTGGGACAGGTCGGTCGCGTGACCGTGACGATCCCGGCCGGCGGTGTGGGACAGGTCCGCTGCCGCGTCGGTGAAGAATTGATCGACAAGATCGCCCGCGCACGTCAGGGAGACGCCATCCCCGAGAACAGCTCCGTGCGCGTCGAGGATGTGCTCGGCGAAACCGTGATCGTAACGCGTCAGTAACACGCGAGGCCCCCATGATCCTTCCAACTTCTGGTCTCTGGCTTCCTATTCTCGTTGTCGCCGTCGTTCTCGGCTTCTTTGCCGCGATGTGGCTGATCAGCCGCAACTACTTGAAGGTGTCGCCGAACGCCGTCGCCGTATTGAGCGGCAGGAAACGCAAGCTGTCTGATGGCCGGGTGGTTGGCTACCGCATGGTGCGCGGCGGCGCGGCGCTGCGCATTCCGCTGCTCGAGAAGGTCGAGTATCTCCATCTCAACGTCCTGACGATCCCGCTGGAGATCAAGCGTGCCTACACGTTGAAGGGGGTTCCGGTTTCAGTGAAGGCCGTCGCCAACGTCAAGATTCGAGGTGACGAGTCGTCGCTGCAGGCAGCCGCCGAACGCTTCCTCGGCATGACGCCGGATCAGGTGCAGAAGGTGATCTTCCAGACGCTTGAAGGGCACCTGCGTTCGATCCTGGGCACGCTGACGGTCGAGGAAGTCAACAGCGATCGCCAGAGTTTCGCGCAGAAGCTGACGAGCGAAGCCACGGTCGATCTCGAGAAGATGGGAATTGGCGTCGACGTGCTCACGATTCAGGAAATCAGCGACGACGAGGAGTACCTCAACGCCTTGGGTAAACGGCGCACGGCTGAAGTCAAGCGGGACGCGACGATCGGCGAAGCCGAAGCGCATCGCGACGCCAAGATCAAATCCGCGCAGGCGCTTCAGGAAGGCGAACAGGCGAAGTTCAAGGCGGATGCGGAGATCTCCCAGGCGTCGCGCGATTTCATGATTCGTCAGGCGCAGTATCAGGCCGAGATCGAGACGCAAAAGGCTCGTGCAGAACAGGCCGGCCCTCTCTCGCAGGCGACGGCGCGACAGGCGGTCGTCGCCGAGGAGGTCAAGGTCGAGCGAACGCGCACCCAGGAACTGATCTCCGTTCAGGAACAGGAAGTGCTCCGCAAACAAAAGGAGCTCGAGGCGACCGTCATCAAGCCGGCGGAAGCGGATCGACTGGCGGCGGTCGTGCGTGCCGAGGCGGCGAAGCAGTCCGCGATTCTTGAAGCGGAGGGACGACGATCCGCGATGATTTCAATGGCGGAGGCGGAACAGGAAAAGCTCCGCAAGGAGGGGGCGGGCCGAGCGGCCGCGGTTGAGGCCGAGGGCCGCGCCGAAGCGGCGAAGATCGAAGCGATCGGCCTGGCGCAGGCCAAGGCGATCGAAGCACAGGGCGTGGCCGAGGCCGCTGCGATCTTGCGCAAGGCAGAGGCGTGGCAGCAGTTCAACGAGGCGGCGCGGCTTCAGACCGTTCTCGAAAAGCTGCCGGCCATCATCAGCGCCTCCAGCGGCGTCTTCAGCGCCGTCTCTGCGCCGTTAGGGAACATCGACAAGCTGGTAGTGATCGATCAGGGTCCAGGCAACGGCGACGGCAACAGCAGCGGCCTTGGACGCCTCGCGAAAACCAGCCCGGCTATCGTCTTCAATCTGCTTCAGCAGATGGAAGCGCTGGGACTGAACGTGCCGTCCATGCTGCAGCAGCTCGGGCTCAACACGACCGCGGCGGCGTCAACGACTCCGGCTCCGGTCACACCGATCGTCGAAGTGCAGGCGGCGCCCCCCTCACGGAAGCCGGCGTAATCACTCCGAGGGGCTCCCTCGGACCCCCTTAACGCTCTCTCGCGCGTCGCTTCGCCGGCGCGCCCCGGTCGCGTGGCTCGCTCGCCATGCTCGCTCGCATCTTGAAACGAGTGTCAAGTTCATGAGATAGCTTCTGGCATTTACCTCTTGATCGCGACACGCTGGTGCGTGCGCGCCGACTCGCGGGCCGCGTCGAGGATCTCGGTCACGAGGACGTTGTTCTCGAGCGATGAGAGGCCGTTCGGCTTGCGCTGGCCGCGCGCGACGGCGAGCAGATGCGCAATCGAGTCGCGCTCGTCGGCCGCACGGGGCTCCGGCGTGACGACGTGGTCCGGCTCGTTCGGGAGCAGCACGCGAAGTCCGTTCCCGCCGGTCGCAATCGCGTAGCCCCGTTCGCCATAGACCTCGAAATCCTTCCGACTCGCCGGCCAGTTCCACGACGCCTGGATGATCCCCTGCGCGTGTGGATACTCGACCAGGATGGTGGCTTCGTCATCGACGCGCGAGTAGACAGCCGGCTGAAAATGCTGGGTGACGGCGGTCACGGCGAGCGGCCTCTGGTTGTCCATCAGCCACGTCATCAGGTTGGCGCCGTAGCACCCGAAATCGTAGAGCGCCCCTGCCCCGTTCTTGACCGGATCCGAAAGCCACGCGAAGAACTCCGGTTGAACGTTGATCGCCTTCGGCCCTTGATGGCCGTCCATCGCGACCATCTTTCGAATCTCACCGGCGGCTTTCCGTTCCTTGATCAGCGCCCAGATCGCACCGTGGCTCGGATACCAGGTCGTCTCGTAGTTCACGAACACCTCGACCCCGCCTCGATCCGCTGCCCGCTTGATGCGCTGCGCGTCAGCATTGGTCACCGCGAGCGGCTTCTCCATCATCACGTGGATGTGCCGCGCTGCGGCCGCCTCGACGATGGCCGGATGATCGAAGGTGTTGGTAAAGGACGCGACCGCTTCCGGTTTCGTGCGATCGAGCAGAGCCGTCAGATCGGTGAATCGCGCTGACTCTGCGATCTTGTATCGGTCGCCGTACTGCTTGAGGAGCGCCGGGTCGGGCTCGTAGATGCCGACGATCTGAACGTCCGTGCGTCCTTGCGCACCCTTCAGGAACCCGCTGACATGCCCGTGCACGAGCCCTGCGATCGCCAGCCGAAGCGGCTGGTCCGACGACGGCGGCTGCTGCGCGGGAGGAACCAACAGTGCGACCAGCCATGTTGCAACGAACATCGAACGAAGCATGACGCTCTCCTTACTTTCCGTGGACCGATCGAATCACGTCAGCTGAAATGGCGACGCTGCCGACAGCGCCCGTCGCGGGATCGCGCACGGCGATGCGAAGCGCATGCGCATCAGGGTTTGGCCGGATGCGGCGATTGAGGTTGAGCCCCTCGCGCAAGGCCTGATCGCGAGTCGCCGTCGTGAATCGCAGCGGCACGGTAATGTCGAGCGCCTTCGCCAGCGCTCCGTTTGGCAGCGCTTGCGCGATGGCGACATCGACGGCCCCTTCCCATATGTCGGGTGCCGTCTGGCTCAAGCGGATTGAGCTCGCGCTGAGGCGGAGCGTCGCGGTCAGCTCACCATCTGGGGCGGACTCGAGGCTGACGGTCAGCGGCAGCGCAATCGCATTGAGCGGGCTGGCCAGCGCGCGCACCAGCGCATTCTGACGCGTCTCGGGCGACTGCGGCGGCGCCGGCAACGCGAGATATCCGTTGCGATAGCGGACGTCAGCACCGTCCCGAAGTACCTTGACGGAGATCTTGCGAAAGTGTCCATCCCAGGTCACGTTGACCGGATAGTAGCCGAGTGTGTACGTCAAGCGCGCGTCATTGACCGCGCGGGCAATCGCCCGCCCGAGATCGTTCGTGTTGGTGTAGACGAGCCCGCCGGTTCGTTCCGCGAGCATCTGCATGCTGTCGAGCGACGGCATGTCATTGTGAAGCGTCGTATAGGTCGGCGTTCTCGCGACCACGGCGGAGCTGCCCATCAGTCCGCGGGCGTCGATGGGATAGATCGACACGTCTGCATCGGCGATCGCCCGCGTGGCGATGCTCACTTCGCGATACGTCGATCGCGTCCCGAACCCATCGTCAAAGGAAAGCGGAAAGGCCGAAGACACCCAGATCAGATTCTTGCGTCCTGGAATGCCGGCGACGTGCCGTGCAATGGCTTCCAGGGCGCTCAGCGTGGAGTCCACGCGGTTCTTCAACTCTTCCCCTTTGATCATGGTGTCCATGCGCGCCAGCGCCGCATCGAGCTGGGCGTCCATGGCCGTACTCAGGCCACCGCTCGACGGAATCGTCGGCGCCTGCTCGCCGGTGATATTCACCTCCCGCGACTCCCGCGCCTGTAGCCTGGTGAGCGCGTTCAGAAGCGACCGGGTATCGGTCGTAAAGTCGTGGGCAATCGTCACATGTGCCGAGTCGAGGACGTAGAATCCAATCCGCTCGGTGGGCGGCGCCTGCAGCAGATACTTGATGATGTTGCGCCGCGCTTGCGCCTGGTCGCCCCACGCCGTGTTCAGCCGATCGAACAGGATCACGGTGACGCCGCCGCTGACAGGCACCTGATTACTCACGGTCGCGGCGCCACCCGGGATCGCGTCCAGCGCTGTCGAATGCGACGAACGTGCGTCGGCTGAGAACAGCGCAATCGCCTGTTCCTTGCCGTCCTCGAAGACGCGGAAGTCGCCTGCCTTCAGGTCCGTCACTGGGTTCTGCCGGGCGTCGGTGACGACGACGGTGACCTGGACGAGGTGGGTGTCGGCGCGGAATGTTGGCGGCTGTGCTGCCGGCGTCTGACCGCGCAGCGTCGGAACCAGGAGTGCACACAGCGTGAGGCCGACAGAGACTCGATACATGAAGCTCGGGCGGGCGAATCATAGTTCCGGTCGTTGGCTACTGGCTACTGGCTTCTGCATTCTCGGCGTCTGGCGGCTCTTGCTGCTCTTCAGGCCAAACCAACGTCAGCGGCCGGCGCAATAGTCAACCAGCCAGCACGCAGCAAACAGCCCAGTACGAGCCGGCAACCAGCAGGCACCAGTGAGCAGCCAGGAGCCAAGCGTGGTATCCTCCCCCGGGGTGTCGTGTCCAATCGCGCTGGACCTCGGCCCATCAGTCCGGACGCTTGAAACATCAGGAGCAGCTATGACGATGAACCGAAGAGATTTTCTCGTGAGCACCGCGGTGATGACTGCGGGCGCGACGGTCCGTGGGCTGGCGAGCCCGAACGACACAGTGCGGATGGGGGTCGTCGGATGCGGCGGACGAGGTCAGAGCCACGTCACCGCCTGGTCATCGATGCCCAACGTCGAGATCGTGGCGCTCTGCGATGTCGATCAATCCCACATGGACGCGAAGCTGAAGTATCTCGAAGGCAAGGGTGCGCGGAAGCCGGCAACCTACGTCGACATGCGCAAGCTGCTTGAAGACAAGAACATCGACGCCATCTCGATCGCCTCGCCCAATCACTGGCACACACTGCAGACGATCTGGGCGGTCCAGGCGGGCAAGGATGTCTACGTCGAGAAGCCCTGCACGCACAACATCTTTGAATCGCAGCAAATCGTCGCCGCCGCCCGCAAGTACAACCGCATCGTCCAGCAAGGCAGCCAGAGCCGCTCGTCACCGGCGCTGCAGGAAGCCGTAGAGCGGATGCGGAATGGCGAGATCGGCGAGGTCTACATGGCGCGCGGTCTCTGCTACAAGTGGCGCAATACGATCGGGAAGTACCCTGACGGCCCGATGAATGCCGGCGAGAAGTTCTCGTTCACGCCGGACGGGCGCCAGGAGCCGTGCTACGACACCGCGTACCTGTCGCAGGTGAATTACGACCTCTGGCTCGGACCGGCGCCGAAACGGCCGTTCAACCGCAACCGGTTCCACTACAACTGGCATTGGTACTGGGACACGGGCAACGGCGATCTCGGCAACCAGGGCATCCATGAGGTCGACATCGCCCGCTGGGGACTCGGCGTCGCCCACCCGACGAAGGTCAGCGCCATCGGCGGCAAGTTCATGTTCGATGACGACCAGGAGACGCCGAACACGATCAGCGCGAGCTTCGAATTCGACGTCAACGGCAAGAAGAAGATGATGACGTTCGAAGTGCGGCACTGGATTTCACCGCACGAGGCCGGCATCGACGAGGGCAAGCCGGGCAACACCATTGGCAACCAGTTCTACGGCTCCAACGGTTACCTGGTGATCGACAACTACAACAAGTACTACTCGTTCATCGGCAAGGAGCAGAAGCCGGGCCCAGCCGACACCAAGAAGGACGAACACTGGGCCAACTTCATCGGCGCGGTCCGCAGCCGCAAGCGCGAGGATTTGAACGCGGAGGTCGCGGAAGGTGCGCTCTCGTGCAACTTGATGCACCTGGCCAACATCAGCTACCGCGTCGGCCGCACGCTGCACTGGGACGAAAAGACGATGACGATCCTTAACGATCCCGAGGCCAACAAGATGCTGACGCGCGAGTATCGCGCGCCGTATGTGGTGCCGAAGAACGTGTAGGTGACTCGCTGCTGGCGGCTAGCGGCTGGCCAAAAGACAGCCAACCCAGTCGCCAGTCGCTAACCGCTAGTCGCCAGTCGCGAACAGAGCCGAGGTCATCGATTTGACCTCGGCTTTTCTGTTTATGACGCCGGCTTGAGCCGCAGACGTGTCGTCGCGCGGTAGTTGGCCTCGAGATGATCGACGCCGTCGGCGGTGATGATCAGGCGTGAGCTGTCGTCGCGGGCGACATACTTTCGAGTACTGAGATACCAGATCGTGAACTCGAGATGCTCACGCGGCCGGCCGATCATCTCTTCGAGATCGGTCGAGTAAATTGCCGGCTCGCGCGGGTCCATTCGCCGCTTGGTGTAGAGCACCTCGAGCACGGTCAGCCGCACCATCTGCTCCATGTCGAAGTCGTTCTCGGCATGCGCTCCGGTCGACACCAGCTTCCAGCGCCCCTTCTGCTGCTGCGCATGGACGATGTCGTAGCGTGCCCGCTCTTCCGGGTTGCTGAGCACGGTGTAGGCTTCGCTGATGGCACGGAACCGGGCGGCGTTGCCGGTTTCGTGATTGTCAGGGTGAAAGCGCTGCGCGAGGAGGCGGTAGACCCGGTGAATCGTCTCCGGATCCGCGGTCGCGCTGACCTGCAGGATTTCGTAGTAGTCCTGCGGCTCGGTTTGCGCCGGCTGCGTCGTATAGTTCTGGGACATTCTCCCTCTCGTTCACTTCATGCCGATTCGACGCCGCCACTCGGCGTAGAACAGTTCGGGCTGGATATTCACCGTGCTCAGGGCCTGATCGACCGAGTGTCCGCTGCCCAGCATTTGCAGGAACGGCCCAAGGTTCTGTCCCACTCGCTCGCACAGGAGCTGGCCGGCCAGGAGGCTCTCCGCATACGCCACAAGCGCCGTGTCGCTATCGAAGTGACCGAACCCATCGGCAAGATCCTCCATGGGAATGCGTCCGTCGGCGTGCCGCAGCGCGAGCGTGGCCCAGCTTCGATCGGACGATTCCATGTAGCTCGCCAGCCCCTCATTAATCCAAGTCGGCACGTCGTCTCCGGCAGCGTTGTGAATGACCGCGTGGACGTATTCGTGCGTCACGACACGCTCGAGCGTCTTCGGCGACCGGAGCGCGCCGCCGACCGGCAGGCGGATTCGCCCGTCGTACCCACCACCGGCCCAGGCGGGCGCGCGCGTGATGTCCTGGAACTGGCGATTGGTGTACAGGATCACGTTCAGGGTTTCGGACGGGTAGGTGTTCATCGTCTTGCCGATGCGCCAGTAGGCAGATTCGAGAATCGCGGAAATCTGATCACCGATCGCCTTCTGCGTCGCGCCTTCGTACAGGACCTTGAACCGTGCGGTCGTGTTCTCGTTGAGGTTGTTGTGGACGGCCGCTTCCCGGCGCCATTGTTCCAGCTGCTGCGCGATCCGTCGGTCGCGCGGGGCTATGGCGGCAGCCTTCTCGAGCGTCGATACCGCGAGATCGAGATCCGCCGCCTGGTAGGCAATCTGCGACAGCAGAACCATCGCCTGCACAAACTTCGGATTGGCGTCGATCGCTCGCTTCAGGAAAGAGATGGCCGCATCCGTGCGGCCGAGCGTGAAGGCCGCGTACCCGGAACCATAGAGCAGCGGGGCATTGTCGGGGCTGCGGTCGAGCTCCTCGCGGAAGATTGCCGCCGCTTTCTCCGCATCGCCGCGGTCCAGGGCGGCCCATGCCTCCGGTGCCGGCAATTGCGCTTGTTGCGCCCGGAGGGCGCGCAAATTCGGGGGAGACACCAGGACGGCGGCCAGAATTCCGGCCACCCACAGCCTGCAGCGCATGGCGCCAACTCGGCAAGCAACATGCCGAGCCGCAAGGTCGGCTTATCTAACGTTTCTGCTCGTTGGGGGCCGGTTTGTGTGCGGTTTCTGTGCTGTAAATCACAATACTGTTGTCGCGACGTGCGACGACCCCAGTCATCGAAGCTTTTGATCCACAGAACCGTCGGGACCCTGCCTCATCGTCCATGACTCACCTGGATCTGTTCGAGCGCGCGCGTCAGGTTGACCCAGTCTTTCTTGTTTTTCTTCGTCTCGATCGGCGCGGACGGATCGGCATAGAAGGCGCCGATCTGAGTCAGGAGCGCTGGCGGAATTGACGCGGTGCCATCGACGTGCCTGGCCAACCGTTCGACGAGCTCCGCGTAGGTTTTATCGACGAGCGAGTACTCACCCGGCTTCACCGTCGCGCCGGTGTCGAAATTTCGGTTGGCGATCGATAACTGCGAACGCGCCGACGCACCAACCAGGGTGCGGTAGTACTCGACGGTCCGCTCGAAACTCTCGAGGAACCAGCGTTCCGTCTCCGCCGTGGGCGGCTTGAACGCGAGCGGCTTGAACGGACCGAATCGTGGAACGATTCGAAGCAGGAACGCGACGATCTTGTGTCGGAGCGCCGGCCGCTTGTATTCGGTGCCCCACTTCTGCTCGTATGCAGCGCGAGTCTGAGCGAATGTGAAACTCTGGCGCGTCGCGCCGGGCGTGAGGGCTTCGATCTCGTTCTGCTTGAGATCCCAGGCCACTTTGGTCATTCCGGGAATCGTCGTGTTGACGGTCCACCTGAACGTGCCAATCGACAGATCGATCGACTCGAACACGTCGTTCAACTCCAGGCCGTAGGTGGAACGGAACGCGCGCTCGATCACCGGCTTGGAGACCTCAAAGCCGATGAAGTCGTGATACGCCCCGCTCGCGTACTTGCCCCGGGCAACCTGCAGGACGTCGAATCCGAACTCGGTCTTCAGATGGGCGGACGGGTTCTGCTCGTAGGTGACGACATCGCCGAAACGCTCGCGCAGCTTGGGATAGAGAACCGGAACCGCGCGGTTCACGGCCAGTGGATGGCCGCGGGTATCGGCGGCATAGTGCGCGAGGGCTCCCAGGGCAAACGCATATTCCGTGACGTCTGTCGATTCGCGGAGCATGGCCTCGACGAAATCCCCGCTGCGGACGTAGTGTGTCAGGTTGCCGAAGAACCGGCTCGAAAACGGGTAATAGCCGATGTCCTGAATCAGGCTCCCGCCGTACGCAAACGCGCGGGCCCGTTTCAATTCATCTGGCGTCGCGTGGAACCTGGCGCGGAGAGCCGGCTCGATCGATCCATCCCACGCCGCGTCGATGATGGCTTCGTGCGCGAGGGCGGAATAAGCGGCGACGCTAACCGGCGCGGCGAAGACGCATGCGACGGCCGCGCCGACGGTGATTGCGGACCACCAACGGGTGCCGCACACCATCCTACTGGGACTTGACGCGCGACGCAGACCAGGTGCCGTCACCAGCGCCTTCAAACGAGCAGTTGCCGCTCATCGTGTCGCCGTCAACGGTCCCACCAAAGGCGCCCTGCGTCTGCATGCCCTCGGCCACGAACGAGACCGAGAACTCGATCTCTTTTTCCTTGATCGAGCCCTTCAGCTCGGATTGCCCGTAGCGGGCGCTCTCGTAGGTGCCGGTCAGCTTCTCGCCATCCTGCTTCAGAAGAATGACCGGGTGGCCGGTGATCGTCTCGAGCTGCAGCGTCACGTTCCACTTCCCCGCTACTTTGGCGGGCTCGGCGGAGACGGCCGCCGCCACCACGCTGATTGCCAGAAGCCGGACCAGTAAAGTCATGATCGGATTCTAGCGCAGCCCCGGGATCAGCGGCAGCACGGAGTAGGCCGGCAACAAATGGACATTCCCGGCGACGAACCACGACCAGAAATGCGTGGCTCGTGACTCGCGAGCGAGGAGCACGTTGAAACCCACGGTCAGCGGCAGCATGACGCGGGTAATTGCGCCTGTGTGAGGGTTGGCCAGCACCGGGTCAAGGAACAGCAGCATGATCGCGTAAGAGAACGCCACGCGCCACCATGCCGCGTCGTACTCACGGCGGACGAACACGAACAGCGCCTGGACCGCGATCGAGACGATGATGCATGCTGGTGCCAGCGCCTGGGAAAATCGAGTCGTCAGCAACGACAGAGCATCTCCCCAGCTGGACGCGAGGCCGGATCCGAGAAGGACGAACGAATCCGTCCCGTTCAGCGTGGTCGATCGATAGATTGAGCGCAGATAGTCCGTCCAAACGAGCAGCGGCAGAACGACGAGCATCGCGGCCAGCACGATCCGAGCCCAGCCGCGACCGTCTTTTGGAAACGGCTGCGCGAACCCGACGAGAACGTTGGTCTCGCGACCAAGCGCCGCCACGCCGACGATGGCGGCGGAACGGAGCGGGTGATTCCGTTCGATCGCAATCACCGCGCACATCGTCAGCACGAGACTCGGCCCATCGAGCAAAGCCAGGCCGACCGACCACTGCAATCCGTGCGAAAACAGGATCGCGTACCAGCGCGCGAGGCCGCGCGCCGACACAGGACGGATCCATCGCGTCACTAGTACGGCAAGGATCAACCAGCAGGCGACGTTCTGGAGCGCATAGGCTTCCAGGATCCAGGCAGGACGACCAAGCCCCAGCACGTACGCGGTCCAGCTGAAGAGAATGCGCCGCGCCCGGAATGGCGCCAGATCCATTCCGCGATCGATGGTTGGATCGCGCAACAGTGGATCAAGCGCGCGTTGCGCGTAAAACTGCCCGTCGTAACTGGCGGATGACGATTGTGCGTGGGGGATCGCCTGGAGCGCCGGGGGTTCGGTTGGCCCCGCCAGCGGAAAGCCAATCAGCGCCGTGAACCCTGTGCCGGGATGATAAGATCGCGCGACCGCAGCCAGGAACAGGATTACCAGCGCGATCGCAATGCATCGGTACGCCCTCGCCATTCTTGCCGTCATCTTATGCGCGGGCTGCCGGCACGTCGAGAACACACCCGTGCAGGCCGTCAACCTCCTGCGCGAATTCGATGCCGCCGAGAAGCGTCCACCCGTCGGTTTTCAGATCGCCGATCGACAAATCGACGGTGTATCCCGCCCATCGCTCGTCGTCCCGGTCCCCAGTCGTCTCACGATGCCGCTTCCACTCCCGCGCCGTGGCGTTTTGCGCGCAGCAGCGGCCCTCGACCCGGCGAGCCCGGATCAGCGGGCCACGTCGGTACGGCTCCGAGTTGGCGTCAGCGACGATCGAATTTACGAGCGTCTGACAGACGTTGTCCTCACCCAAGGTCAACGTGGTTGGGTTGATGTTCGGACCGATCTCTCGGCATACGCGGGTTGGAAGTGGAGCCTCTTCTATCATCCGGAGCGCGTCATGTGGCGAGTGGTCCTCGCAGCGGATGCGATTGATGGAGTGCCAACCACCGCGCTCTGGGGATCGCCGGAGATCGTCACGGACGGCGACGGCGCCAAAGAGTACTCGACCAGACGTCAGCGCTTCCGCTGACCCAGCCGATGCTAGGGCTGATGCAGTACGGCTCGCTGCGATGACAACTTCGCGCTGAGCGCGCGACTATCGACGTCCTGCACTGCCAGCCGACCGTCGATCGCCATCTTCGCCGCGATCCCCGCCGCCTGGCCGACGATCATGTACTGCGGTTCCATCCGCAGCGTCGAATAGGCCACGTGCGTCGCCGAGAAGCAGACTGGCACAAGGAGATTCGTCGCCTGCGCACGCTTGGGCAGGATCATTCGATACGGAATCTCGTAGGGCGTGACGCTGACTTGCATGTCCCCTTCATTTTCGACAGCCATGCCGTCCTCGGTCGGACGACGCTGGACGTTGTGCGAGTCGCTATTATACGAGCCCATACCGATTGAATCCGGCTTGGTCAATTCGGTCTGAATGTCCTTTTGAGACATCACGTACTCGCCGACCATTCGCCGCGCCTCGCGCACGTACAGCTGATACGGCCAGTGATTGGTGTCGGCGAACTCGTCCTGGCAGAGGCCCCATTCTTTCATCTCGGCCGATAACGCCGCGGGGACGCCCGGATCGGTTGCGAGGAAGTACATAAACCCCTGGATGTAGTCCACGTGCGCCTGGCGAATGCGTGCGCGGGTCGCGTAGCTGCCTTCAGGATAGTCGTAGCTGCCGCCGATGAAGTCCGTCGAGAACGCGCCGTTGTTGTTCGTGTCGGTCTTGCCGTTCTGGACGATGTCGGCCTTCATCACGTCGTTGATGGCCAGCGGCCGTCCCAGCGTCTTTTCGAACGCCGGCAGATAGCGCGCGAGCAGCTCGTACCGTGATGCGTTGTAGCCGGCGGGCTTAGGCCAGGCGATGCGGTTGTCCGCATTCCTCGTCATGCACAGACGGAAGTTGTAGGCCTGGACGCGCTTGTCGGCGGCACCCACCGGGTCCTTCGACCGCGGCATGATCTCCGGCAGCAGCTTCCCGGACGCATCCACAGGCGAAACCGCAGCGCGGAATTGATGCAACGGCGTACGGTCGCGGACGCCCGCGAGCGATTCGTTGTACTCGTTGATTCCTTCGCGTCCCCAGGTGTACGACACGCCGGCCTGGGCCATGAGATCGCCTTCGTAGCTGGCATCGGCGAAGATCCGCGCACGAAAGGCGCTGCCGTTGTCCATCAGGATTTCGGTCACCCGAGTGCCGGTCTTGCGCACCGCACCCTTCTCGCGAAGCCGGTGCTGAAGGAACACGCGCACGCCCGCGTCCTTGACGAGATCGTTGAAGACCGCTTCGGCGACGTGCGGTTCGAAGTGCCACTCGATCGGTCGGCCGTACTTCGCGCCGATTCGCTCGAAGAACTCGAGCGAGTCTCCGCCGATCACTTCTTTTTTCCCGTAATCCGTCCAGCCAAGGCCACCGGACACCATCCCGCCGAGGTGGTGTCCAGGTTCGAGGAGGGCAACTCTCAATCCTTCACGGCGAGCGGCGACGGCAGCAATGACGCCACCCGCGGTGCCACCATACACGACGAGATCGAACGTCTGCGCGGAAGCGGCAGGTTGTTTCGCGTCCACGACCGCGATCGCCAACGCAAGAACAACCGCCAGGCCAATGCTGGACAGTCTTACCCCGAGGGGCTTTGCCCCTCGGACTTCCCGACACGCTCGCTCGCGGGCGCCGCGCAATCCCCGCTCCGCTCGCGCGGGCTCACTCGCGCGCTCGTTCCCCACTGTCGTGCTTGGTTTGAAACCGCTTCTGGAGAATATTGCTCTCCCCGTTCCCTTCATTGATTCGATGCCGGGCCGCCCGGCCGCGGTCTCGCGGCGGTGCTGCATGCAGCCTTGGTCGACTGCGCCGCCACCAGCTTCATCGCATCGTCTGCTTTCCGCTGGTCGTACCCGGCGGCCAGCCGTTGTTGAACCATCTGCGAGATCGGCTCAAGGAAGCGGCCGTACTTGCGAAGTACGAGCTGGTTGCTGGTCCTCATCGCCTCGGCTACCTCGGATTCAATCTCCGGCGTGACGATCTCCATGCGACCGACGAAGACGCGCGTTACGGTCGTCGGCATTGGCTCGATCTGGAGTGGGAGGATGGCATCGACTGCAGGCTGCGGCAGCACGTAGAACAATCGGGCGCCATCTTCGAACCAGGAATCTCGCCACGTCTCGACCATTGCGGCCGCCTCGCGCGGATAGAGGCCCTGCCCGGCCAGGATGCCGCGAAGCCCCTCACGAAGCGACTCGACGTTGTCCGCCAAAGCGGGCCGATCGAGGACGATGTTCTTGCCTTCGGCGTGGGCGACGCGATAGCCCATGCGCCCGCCGCGCCGTTCAAAGAGGATCACGGTATCAATCCCGGTTCCGGCGGGCTGAGCGACCCCAACTCTGCCGTCACGATCGATGGTTGCCGACAGGGGCGGACGGAAATTCCCGATGCCACGATAGAACAGGAACTTCTCCTGCTGGCTGCCGACCGTTACTGGGACGGCATCTGTCTCCCGGGCGGCGTAGTAGTGGCTGCCGTCCGGCTCGGTCGGGAAGTTCTCCTTCGCACCCGGCGTGATCCGCACGTCGTTCCATTGAATGCGTGTCAGGGGCGCGACGGCCGGCTGCGGGTACCACTCGGATATTAGGCCCTGGGGGAACGCAACAGTCGCCTGCACCGTCCGTTCGGAGGTCGAGTAGAAGTACAGGACCGGCGTCTCCATGCGGACCGTCGCCTTGAGGCCGGGCAGGCCTCCGAGTGGCAGTTTCACGCTGTTGGGGTTGAGCTGAGTCACAAAACAGGGCAGATCCGACGGACCCGTCAGTGGCCGCCATTGAACTGCCTGGCCGTCCGGTCCGGCAATCGAGGTGAACGTCCCCCACTCGTGGACGACCAGGTCAGGCGACTGAGCTGCCGCACCCAGGCTCCTCGGCACAGCCGCCGCCGCTGAGGCGACGACGGCGCAAACAAACACAACGACTCCGAGACGTTTCATCATGACGACCTCCTGAGAGCGTGAATCGATCACTGGGGTCCGCCCCAGTCGCTCCCGCTCGGCGACTGCGCGCCTCGTCCTTCGACGTCGCTCAGGACGACCCTGAGCCTGTCGAAGGATCCCTCGGGACGCAGGCTACCGTCGTTTGGACTGCTCGCCCAACGAATTGGCCTTGGGCATCTTACGTTCTTTCGGCTCGCAGTCGGCGGCATATAATTCGCCCCCATGAGACGCCTTCCGCAACCTTTCACCATCCTCCTCACGCTCGCGTTCGCGGTGCTTTCGATGGGCTTCCCATCTGCCGAGCCCCAGGAACGCCGGGGACGAGTCAGCAACGTGTTCGTCGTGACGATGGACGGGATGCGTTGGCAGGAAGTGTTCGGCGGCATGTCGGCCGAGCTTCTGACGCCGAAAGAAGGAGGCGTGTCGGACGCGTCGAAGGGCAAAGTCGAAGAACGCTTCGGCGGCGCGACGCCGGAGCAGCGGCGCGAGAAGTTGATGCCGTTTCTCTGGACGGTCATCGCCAAGGTCGGCCAGGTGTTTGGGGATCCCTCCAAGGGCAGCGACGCCCGCGTGACCAATGGGATGCGGTTCTCGTACCCCGGTTACAACGAGATCCTTTCCGGCTTCCCCGATCCGCGGATCGACAGCAACGACCGCAAACCGAACCCGAACGTCACCGTCCTCGAGTGGTTGAACGGGCGCCCGGGTTATGCCGGAAAAATCGCCAGCTTCGCATCGTGGGAACTGCTCCCCTGGATCGTCAACACGGAGCGCAGCCATCTGTACGCGAACGGCGCCGGCGCACCTATCACCGATCCGAAGACCGATCGGGACCGAGCCATCAACGAGTTCGCAGCCGATCTCCCGCCGTACTGGGGCGAGACGCGCGCGGATGCGCCAACCGGCGCCGGCGCACTCGAGTATTTGAAAAAGAATCGGCCGCGGGTGCTCTACGTCATGCTCGGCGAGACGGATGAGTGGGCGCACGGGCGCCGCTACGACCTGTATCTCGACGCCGCGTGGCGCAACGATCGTTTCATCCGGCGGCTGTGGGAAACCGCGCAGTCAATGCCGGAGTACAAGGGACGAACCGCCCTTCTACTGGCCACCGATCACGGACGCGGGAACACGGGCGAAAACTGGACTGGCCACGGCGAGAAAGTGCTGGAGTCCGATCAGATCTGGATGGCGGCGCTGGGACCCGGCGTCGCCCCGCTTGGCGTGCGATCAGGCTTGAAGATCACCCAGTCGCAAATCGCGGCCACGATGGCCATGCTTCTCGGTGAGGACTACAACACGGCGCAGCCGAAGGCGGCGCAGCCGGTGAAATTGAACTGACGCTGAGTACTGTCAGTTTCCAGTTTCCAGTTGACGGAAGGCGTTCTGGGCACTGGCAACTGGAGACTGGCAACTGGCAACTTTCTCTACCATTTCAACGGCTCAGGCAAGAACTCATCCACCAGGTCTTTGTAGTAAGGCATCAGCTCGTCGACCTTCGGACGCGGCGCGCCTTTCGAGTAGAGATCGTAGCGGTTGAAGGCACGGACCCATTTGAGCATCTCGCGATCGGTCTCGTTCGTGAGGTGCGTATAGGCCCCTTCCTTGTGCCACGGATAGAACGAGTGGTAGCGCAGCATGTAGAGCGCTTCCACCGGCAGGTAATCCTTCACCACGTGGTACACGTACTCATCGTGGCCCCACGACAGATGCACGTTGTCGAGACCGCATCCGCGTTCGTAGATGCCGCACTCGGTCTGATATTCGGCAACGCGGGAGTCGGGGTTGTTCTCGAAGAAGTCGCTGTACACGATCGTCGGTGAGAACCGGCACCCGACAGGGAACGTGTCGCCGACGACCGCCCACTGCGGCTCGCCGAAGAGGCACAGGATCTTGCCGAGATCGTGGACGAGCCCGGTCACGATGAACCATCGTGGCTGATTGGCGGCACGAATCGCTTCCGCCGTCTGCAGGGCGTGTTCGATCTGCGTGAAATCGATATCGGGATCGCTGTCGTCCACCAACGTGTTCAGGTAGTCCAGCGACTCCCACACCGTCATCGTCCGGCGCGTCCGCGGCAGGTAGTCACCTTTCTTCTTCAGGACGAAGTCAAGCGTCTGATGCGCGTGGTTGAGTGCGTAGAACTCAGCGACGCGTGGATTGGCGTTCGCGTAGTCACGAAACTGTTCAACTGGCTTTGGCAGCAGCGGACTGCCTGATGTTCGCTGAGCATCCATAACACACCTCGATAGAGCCTATTCTAACCCGTCCGGTAACTCGCCACCGACACTGCCGGAAAACCGGCAACTAACAAACCGTCGCGCGGGTCAATCAATCACTTAGCACCGAATTCTCTGGCATCCAAGTTGCCCTGACGCCAGCATCGATGGATCTCGCAGCGATCGATTCTTACCCCACGCTGACCACTACGCTCTGTCGCCATTGCAACGAACCGTGCCGAACCGGGTCGATCGCGTGTGATACCGGCAACTTCTGCTGCGCCGGGTGCGAAGCAGTCTTCACCGTGCTGCATCGCGCGGGCCTCGACGCGTTCTATACATGCGACGTTCAGCCGGGCACGTCCCAGCAGCTCGCTTCCGGTCGCGATGCCCTGCGATTTTCGGCGCTGGACGATGCAGCCGTCGCCGATCGACTCGTCACGTTCAGCCGTCCGGACATGGCGCGGGTGACGTTTTCGGTCCCGTCAATTCACTGTGCGTCGTGCATCTGGCTCCTCGAACAGCTCTGGCGATTCGATGACGGCATCATTCGAAGCGAGGTGGACCTGTTCCGGCGAACTGTCCGGGTCGACTTCCGCCCGCATGCCACCACGTTGCGACGGATTGCTGAGCGACTCGCGGCGATCGGATACGAACCGGCCATCTCGCCCGAGGACGCCACGCGGACGACCACGTCAGCGCGGCGACGACTGCATTTGCAGCTCGGTGTTGCCGGGTTCGCGTTCGGGAACATCATGCTCTTCAGCATCCCGCGCTACGCGAACGGCGCGCCGCTCGATCCGACGTTTCAACATCTCTTCGACGCGCTGAACCTCCTGTTCGCCACACCCGTGCTGCTCTTCAGCGCGGCGCCGTACTTCCAGACCGCCTGGGAGGCGCTGCGCCGGCGCTCGATGGCCATCGAAGTTCCGGTCGCGATCGGCCTCGGTGCCCTCTACCTGCGCAGCGTCCTCGACATCGGAACCGGCCGGGGTGAAGGGTTCCTCGATTCATTTTCCGGGCTCGTTTTCTTCTTGCTCTGTGGGCGCCTGGTCCAGCACAAAGTGTTCGACAGCATCGCGTTCGATCGCACGTATCGTTCATTTCTGCCGCTGTCGGTACGCGTGCAGCGAGGGGACGACTTTGCGCTAGCTCCCCTGGATCGAGTGACGCGCGGCGACACAATCGAAGTGCGGCCTGGGGAAGTCGTTCCGGCCGACGCGGAATTGCTGGACGGGCCGGGCCGCGTCGATTATGCGTTCGTCACTGGCGAACAAGTGCCGGTTGCCGTGGAACTGGGCGAGAGCGTGCGTGCCGGCGGGCGCGCGATCGGCGACGTCCTCCGTCTGCGCCTGCTCACCGATGTCTGCCACAGCCATTTGGCCAGCCTCTGGAACAATCCGATATTTGCCAAGCCCAAGTCGCGATGGCTGACCGCGGTCGCGGCGAGCTTCGGCACCTGGTTCACGATTGCCGCGATTGGCCTGGCCGTCGCTGGCGGCGCCGCGTGGTGGCCGGACGGCAGTGCGAGCCTGAAGGTCGCCACTGCCGTCCTGATCATTGCCTGCCCCTGTGCGCTGACCTTGTCGGCGCCAATGACCCTCGGCGCCGCCGCGGGCTTTCTGGCGAAACGCGGTCTGTACCTGAAGGACGCCGCCGTCGTCTTCGATCTCAGCCGCATCGACACAATCGCCTTTGACAAAACCGGGACACTCACGGCGTCAGACGCTCGGCAGACGATCGAAACAGGCGGCCTCAGCCGAGAGAGCTGGCGCCTCGCGCAAGCCCTCGCCGCCTGCTCGACGCATCCCGTCAGCCGTGCCATCGCGAGCGGCTTCGACTCGGTTGCCGCTGGTCGGGCGGAGACCGCACACGTCTCGGAAGTGATCGAGAAACCCGGTGCCGGCATTTGCGGGTGGGTCAACGGTCTCCCGGTTGCCATCGGCGCGCCAGGCTTCGTGGCCACGTGCGCCGCGGACCTAGTCGCGGATCACGACGATCGCACCTTTGTTCGAGTCGGTGCCGAACGCGGCTGGGTGCGGGTGTTCGGGGCCGTGCGCCCGGGTGTCGAAGCGGCCGCGCAGATGCTCGCCAGCTCGCATTCCATCTGGCTTCTGTCTGGAGATCACGAAGGCGAACGTTGTCGGTGGCTGAGTGTCTTCGGGCCACGCATGCGGTTTCGTCAGACGCCGCACGACAAGCTCGCGTTTATCACCGCGGCAAAGGAGGCAGGACACCATGTGCTGATGGTCGGCGACGGGCTCAACGATTCGGGCGCGCTCGCCGCCGCGGACGTCGGCATCACCGTGTCTGACGATACCGCCTGCATCGTGCCGGCCTGCGACGCGGTGGTGGCGGGCAACCGCGTCGCCGATCTGCCCGTCTTCGTGCGCTATGCGAAGCGCGCCAGGGCGGTCGTCTTCCTGTGCTTCCTGGTGTCCGTGCTCTACAACGCCGCCGGCCTGACGCTGGCGCTAAAGGGCGCATTGACGCCGCTGGCGTCGGCGGTGCTGATGCCTCTCAGCTCGTTGACCATCGTGGGCTTGAGCTGGAGCGCCATGCAGTGGTCGGCCAGAAGGATGCTTCGGTCATGACCGTCCTGATCCTGCTGATCGCCGCCGGCGGCACAGTCGCCTGCGGATTCCTCGTCGCGTTCGTGTGGGCCGTCCGGTCAGGCCAGTTCGATGACACGCGGACGCCAGCCGTCCGGATATTGCTTGACGGGCACCATGCCGACGCGAGCGCCAACGAACGTGTTCACTCAATCGGATAAACAAACATGAGCGTCATCCTGACGAGTCCGACCGCCGCCATTCCGCGCACTCTTCCGACAGTCGATGAGCAGGCACGGACCGAACAGTTCGCCTACGACAATGCCGTTGTCCGCCAGTTCGCCGTGGCCACCGCGTTCTGGGCCATCGTGGCCTTTCTCGTGGGCTTGATGATCGCGCTGAAACTCGTGTATCCGGCGTTCCTCTCCGGCCTTCCCCTCCTGTCATACGGACGCTTGCGGCCACTGCACACCAACGCTGCGATCTTCGCCTTCGCCGGAAATGCCATCTTCGTTGGCGTCTATTACTCGTTGCAGCGACTCTGCAAAGCGCGGATGTTCAGCGATCGGCTGAGCGCGATTCACTTCTGGGGCTGGCAGCTCATTATTGTGCTCGCTGCCATCACCCTCCCGCTCGGATTCACGACCAGCAAGGAATACGCGGAGCTCGAATGGCCGATCGATCTGCTGATCGCGGTGGTCTGGATCGTCTTCGGCTGGAACCTGATTGGCACGATCCTGCGACGACGCGAGCGGCACATGTACGTATCGATCTGGTTCTATCTCGCCACCTTCATCACCGTCGCCGTGCTGCACGTCGTCAATTCGCTGGAACTGCCGGTCGGGCTCCTCAAAAGCTACTCAATGTATGCCGGCGTTCAGGATGCGCTGGTGCAATGGTGGTACGGGCACAATGCCGTTGCGTTCTTCCTGACGACGCCGTTCCTGGGGGTGATGTATTACTTCATCCCGAAAGCGTCCAATCGGCCGGTCTTCTCTTACCGGCTGTCGATCGTGCATTTCTGGTCGCTGATCTTCCTCTACATCTGGGCGGGCCCGCATCACCTGCTCTACACCGCACTCCCGGACTGGGCGCAATCGCTCGGCACCGTCTTCTCAGTCATGCTGATTGCGCCATCGTGGGGCGGCATGGTCAACGGCCTCCTCACGCTTCGCGGCGCGTGGGATCGCGTCCGGGAAAGCGCGGTCCTGAAGTTCATGGTGGTCGGTGTCACGGCCTACGGCATGTCGACATTCGAAGGGCCGATGATGTCGCTGAAGAACGTCAACGCCCTGACCCACTACACCGACTACATCATCGGTCACGTGCATCTGGGGGCGCTCGCATGGAACGGCGGGCTGGCGTTCGCGATGTTGTACTACATCGTTCCCCGGATCTACGGCACGAAGCTCTACTCGGAACGGCTCGCCAACCTTCATTTCTGGCTTGCGACGCTTGGCATCCTCTTCTATGCGATCCCGATGTACGTCTCGGGAATCACGCAGAGCTTGATGTGGCAGCAGTTCACACCAGACGGCGTGCTGCAATATCCGAATTTCCTGGAGACCGTCGTCAGGCTTCGGCCGATGTACATGCTCCGGGCCGGGGGCGGCACTCTCTTCATGATGGGCGGCCTCGTCGCTGCATACAACCTCTATCGCACCGCCCGACAGGGGACGTTCATTGCCGCCGAGTCCGCCGAAGCGCCGCCGCTGGTCGCGCAGAAACGCGCGCCACTTTCCGCGTGGCACCGCCGGCTTGAATCGCGTCCGGTGCAGTTTGCCGTCTGGACCTTCGCATCCGTTATCGTCGGCGGGGTCATCGAATTCGTTCCAACCGCCCTCGTGCGCTCGAATGTTCCGACGATTGCGGCGGTCAAGCCATACACGCCGCTGGAAATCGAGGGCCGCGATCTGTACATCCGTGAGGGATGCGTGGGTTGTCATTCGCAGATGATTCGACCGCTGCGAGCAGAGACGGCGCGCTACGGCGATTACTCAAAGGCTGGAGAATTTGTCTACGACCATCCGTTCCTGTGGGGCTCGAAGCGAAACGGACCCGATTTGCATCGTATCGGCGGAAAGTATCCGGCATCCTGGCACTTCGTGCACATGAAAGAGCCGTCGGCCACGTCGCCGGGTTCGATCATGCCGGGCTATCCCTGGTTGTACGACAGCACGCTCGATACGTCACACATCGAAGGAAAAATCATTACGCTCCGCCGCCTCGGCGTGCCCTACCCGGAAGGCTTTGAGCGCGCCGCCGAGGCCAACCTTCGGGCACAGGCGTCGTCCGTGGCGGAGAGCCTGACCCGCGGAGGCATGCCAGCAAGCGCCGACCGCGAAATCATTGCGCTCATCGCCTATCTCGAGCGACTCGGCACCGATATCAAGGCTGCGCCTTCGGCTGCAGCAACCGCGCCCGCAGCCGGGACCGGAGGCCAGTAATGTACAAAGACATCCTTCGTTCAATTACAGGAATTGAGACATTCCCGGTCGTCTCACTCCTGCTGTTTGTCACGGTCTTCACGGCAGTCCTGATCTCGGTTGTCCGCATGGACCGCAGGCACGCACAGGCGCTCGCCATGCTGCCGCTCGACGAGACCAGCTTGGGCCACCCGGTCGGGGAGGAGCCGCGATGACCCGCGACAATCGTGACAACCGCCGGTCGGACGAACTGCTCGACCACGAGGCCGACGGCATTCACGAATTCGATAACGCACTCCCCCGGTGGTGGCTATACGGCTTTTATTTCACCATCGCGTTCGCCGCGATCTATCTGATGAACTATCACGTGCTGCCGCGGCCACTCTACGGCCGCGCCGGGATGGTGGCCGAGTATCACGCCGAACTGGAAGCCGCGTCGAAGACTGCCGCATCCGGTCCGCACACCGCGAAAGAGAGCATCGTGCTCGTTGCACTCACTGATCAGTCCAGCCTCGAAAAGGGGCGCGCCATCTTCGACGGACCCGACAATACGTGCTTCTCGTGCCATCGCAACGATCTGGGTGGGCTCGTGGGGCCGAACCTGACCGACGACAAGTGGCTTCATGGCTGCACCATCCAGGATGTCGTGATCAGCATCACCACGGGGTTCCCGCCGAAGGGCATGCTGCCCTACGGCATCGGCAAGCCGCTCAGCGAGCAGCAGGTCCTCCAGGTTGCGAGCTACGTGCTATCGAAGCGGGGATCGATGCCAGCTGCGCCCAAGCCGCCAGACGAAGAGCGCGACAAGCCGTGCAAGTAAGGTTGGTTGACTCCCATGGATCCGGCCTACGCGGAAGAGCACGAGACCTTTCGTAACGAGCTCGCCAGCGTCGCCCGCGACGGCCGACGACGTTGGGTCTACGCTCGCCAGCCCTCGGGACGGTTGTACCGCGCGCGCACCGCATTGAGCGGGTTTTTGATCGCCTTTCTGTTGCTGGCACCTTTCATCACCGTGCACGGGCAGCCGCTCATGCTTCTCGACATCCTGAACCGACGGTTCGTGATCCTGGGCACGCTGTTCATGCCGCAAGACTTTCACATCGTCGTCGTGCTCGCGCTGACGGTGCTCGTGACCATCGTGCTGTCGACGGTCGTCGTCGGACGTATCTGGTGCGGCTGGTTGTGCCCCCAAACCATCTTCATGGAGATGCTGTTCAGGAAGATCGAGTACGCGATCGACGGATCCGCCGAACTCCAACTTCGCAACGACCGCGGCGTACGCACCGCCCAGGCAGTGCGGCGAAAGGCACTCAAGCACGTCGTCTTCTTCGGGCTTTCGTTTCTCATCGCCAACGTCTTTCTTGCCTGGATCATTGGCGCCGGACCGCTCATCACGATCGTGACCGATTCGCCACGACGTCATCTGGCCGGGCTCGCCACGATTTCAGTGTTCAGCCTGGTCTTTTACGCCGTCTTCGCCAGGTTCCGCGAACAGGCGTGCGTCCTGGCTTGTCCCTATGGACGCATGCTGTCGTCGCTGGTCGACCCTCAGACAGTGACCGTGACCTACGACGCCGGACGCGGCGAACCACGGTCGCGTCTGGTTCGATCGCACGAGGAATCGAGAGTGGGAGGCGACTGTATTGACTGCCATCGTTGCGTGACTGTGTGCCCTACCGGAATCGACATTCGCAATGGCATTCAGCTGGAGTGCGTCGCCTGCACGGCGTGCATCGATGCCTGCAATGATGTGATGCGGCGAGTCGGCCGGCCACTCGGCCTGATTCGGCACACGTCTGCGGAACGGGCACGAGGGGGGCCAGCCCAATGGGTACGCACCCGAGTCGTCGCCTATGCAGCAGTCTGGTTCGTCCTCGTCAGTTCGGTCACGCTCCTGCTGGTAGGTCGCCGCAGCTTGGATTTTGTCGTCCTTCGCCAGCCAGGCACGCTGTACGCGAGCGTCGCTGGCGGCGATGTCGCGAACTTCTATACGCTTGAAGGTCTGAACCGATCCAATCGCCTCGCCACGTTCTCAATCGAAGTTACCGAACCATCCGGAGCGACGGTGACGATCCTCGGGTCGTCGCAGGTGCCACCCTACGGCGTACTCGATGCGCGCTTGCTGTTGCGCCTTCCTGCCTCGGCCATTCAAGGCGGGACCACGCCTGTCCGCCTTGCCGTGCGATCCGGGGGAGAGATCGTCCAGCGCATCGACACCGCATTTCTGGGTCCGACGACCCTGCCAGGGAGGAAGTCGCCATGAGGCTGAATTGGGGAACGGGTCTAGCCGCCGCATATCTCCTGTTCGCGATCGCAACCGGCGGCTTCGCGGCCTTTGCGATGAGCCGCCCCGTTCTGCTCGTGAGTCCCGACTACTATGCCGATTCCCTTCGGGAGGATCAGCATCTCGCCGCGCGTCAAAACGCACTGGCGCTGGGAGGCGCGGCCGGGCTAACCAGCAACGGCCGGGATTGCATTGACATCGTCATTCCAGCGGATCAGGCGGCGGGGGCGGCGGGGTCGATTACTCTGTATCGCGCATCTGATCCGGCAGCGGATCAAATGATAGCGCTCAGCCCTGACGGGACTGGCAGACAGGTCCTCGCGGTCGGCGAGATCGCTCGAGGAACGTGGCTCGTGCAAGTGCGATGGTCGGCTGCGGGGCGCGACTACTACCTCGAGAAGCTGGTCAATCTCAAATGACTCGATTGCTGGCTGGCGTACTCCTGGGGCTCGCGGGCAGCTCCCATTGCGTCGCCATGTGTGGCCCCCTGTTACTGGCGATCAACCCGACGGCGCGGTTGTCCCGCCGTCACGCATTCGCATGCATGCTTCGGTACCATAGCGGACGCATCCTCACATACGCGTTGCTCGGCGTTCTCGTTGGCTACGTTGGCGAAGGACTCATCCTCGCGGGCGTGGGCCGCGGCGTTGCGATCCTCGCCGGGGCACTCCTTCTGCTCGCCGCGGCGGGGGCCAGAGTGAGGCCGATCGCGCGCCTATCGTCCTGGATCGCCCTGCGCGCGTCCTGCCGCGCGATGACGTTCGCACGACGACATCAAGCACTGGGGTATGTCGCTCTGGGTCTGGCAAACGGTCTCATGCCCTGTGGACTGCTGTATGCCGCGCTTGCCACTGCCGCGTCGAGCGGCACCGTTGTCGGCTCTGTGGTGTTCATGATCGGCTTTGGCACGGGCACAGTTCCGCTGCTGGCGCTGCTCAGTATGTCGGCGACAGCGATTCCGTCGGCCGCACGCCGACGACTCCGCGTCGCCGTGTCGGCGGTGATGGTCGTCGCCGGCATCCTGCTCATCGTCCGCGGCGTTGTTCCAATCGATCGAGATCCGGCCCGACACTCCCGGCCGTCAATTCTGTCGCATCACTAGCCGAGGCAGGTCTATACTGCCGGCTGGAGGTTCGACATGAGCTCAGCCCGCATCCGCGCGTTTGCGGTGATTGCTGTCGTTTGCATCCTGTCCGCATCTGGGCCGCGCCTGATGGCGGCGAAGGCGGAGGCTACGGCCAGGACGGTTTACGTCACCATCACCGACAGCAAGGGCGCGCCGGTTCCGGACCTGACGGCGGCCAATTTCAAGGTCAAGGAAGGGGGCAAGGATCGCGAGGTCACGAAAGCGGGACCGTCGACCACGAAGGCCCACCTGGCCTTGATGGTCGAAGAGCGGTTGATTGGCGATACCCAGACCCGTGTCGGCCTGTTTGAATTCGTGAAGCGCATGAGCGGCGCGGCGGAGATTTCGCTCGTCACCGTCGGCCTCCGGAACAACTCCCTGACGCCGTTCGTCACCGACGTAAACGTCGTGCTCAAGGCGATCAACGAGCTGAGCCTCAACCCGCAGCCGACCTCGAATCTGACCGAGTGCATCAGCGACATGGCCAAGACCTTCGACGAGCAGAACGTCGAGCGACCAGTGATGGTGGTCGTGGCATTCGCCGGTGGTCAGGCTGGCGCCACAGCCAGCTCGATTCTGACGACGCTACGGCAGAGCGGCAGCCAGCTGTACGCGGTCACGTTTGCCGCGCAGGGCGCGAACAACAGTTCGAATCTGAGCACGATGGGAGATGAGGCGGGCCGCGAGCAGGTGCTGGGCGACGGTTCCAAGCAGTCTGGCGGTCGGCGCATCGAGGTGGTCACGACCGCTGCGATTCAGAAGTCGCTCATGCAGGTCGCCGACGACCTCGCCGCACAGTATCAAGTCTCCTATGCGCTGCCCGACGGCGTGAAACCCGACAAACGATTCAACCTGACCGTCGATCGCAAGGGGCTCACGGTGCGAGCGCCGCAGGGGCTACCGGATAAATAGATTTGCGACTTGCGGCTAGCGACTCGCTGTTCGTCGGGACGCCGCGGCCGAAGCCCCGACGCTACGAGTGACAGAGAACTGGCTGAGCCCGGATTCCGCTAGGAGCCCGTCCGAGTAGTCACTCTCACTTTCCAGAAGCTCTGTCCGCCGGCGCCGCCCAGGCGCGGGCGGACGGGAGGTCAAACGTCAGGACCCAGTCCTGTATGAACCCCGCACCGAGCACGCCGTCGTAGATGATCGACTGCGGCCGAATAGGCAGCTGGACTGGTCCGACGCCATCGATCTGAATAACCGCGTCCCCCTCAGCCCCCTTCAGGCCAACCATCGCAGCGACGTGCGGGGCGACGAGCGCCGGGTCGCCATTGCCGGAGTCGAGCAGCAACCACACGCGCCGCCCGCCAACGCGAGCGGCTACGTGCACAGTCGTCTCCGCACCGCTCGGACCCGTCGCGATCCGGATCGTCAAGGGTCGCATCCGCCTCACGCGCGCAGCGAGGCTGCCCGCCGTCTCGAGCGTCAACCGGCCCGCGCCGAGCGCGATGGTCACCGGACGATCGCGAAACGATCGCAGCGACAGCGCGCCGTCAGTACGCGGCAGTCCTGCAGGCAGAATCGACTTCAGATCGAAGACGCCGACCGGATCCCGAGTGAGGGCCACCTGGCCGAGCCGCAGCGCTACGTTATCGCAGTGCTCGAACTCGACGCGCTCGCCGCTCATCCTGAACCCGATGCTCCGCCCGTATGGTGTACACCCGACTGCCGCGGCCACCTCGGGCGTGATGACTGTTTCGCCGCCGCCGGTATCGAAGACGAACGGGTGCGCCGTCCCATCGACCGTCACTGTGACGGAACGCAGCAGGCCGGCCCACGGCGCCAGCGGCACGACGGCTGGCACGGCCGTGCGCGCGCCGGTGGCCAACGCCATCAGGACGACGAGGATCGGAGTCATTTGTGCTGTCTTCATCTCGACACTTCGAGCCGGGAAACAACCTGCACGGTAGCCCGTCGTGCGTGGTTGGATCAAGATCATCTCCTGAAGCCTCAACCTGCCGTCCTGCAGGGCGAGGCCCCTTGCCGAAGACCGCAACGATCGTCGACCGGATATCCCGGAAGCTGCTCACGAAGACC
>JBKPNQ010000238.1:0-9449 GCA_046732715.1 Acidobacteriota bacterium
TCCGCAGAGCCCACGCTGCCGCAGCTACCACGACGAGCGCTGCAGCGACCAGGATCCAGAGCCAGCGTCTCAGCATGGGGAAACCTGAATCGTGACCGGCGACGCAGCTTATCGTCAATAGCTTTCACCACCGAGCTGCACGAGCCCCACGGGCAATGCGAAGAATCGAAGATCCGAAGCTGTCGTTGTGCGTCCGCCGCTACACGCTTCGCGCGTCAGGCAGTCAGAGAATCGCAGATACAAGCAACACCTGCTTGTGAGTTGTTTGTATCTGGGATTCTCTGACTGCCTGTCGGCCGGCCGCAGGCCGGCGGCGGCGGACGCCCGTCACGTGCCCGGCTGGCGCGCTGGCGCCAGCCGGGGCTGGATGATCTTCGTCTTGGAGGACCACGTCTTCGTCGAAGGCGCACAGAATCGCAGAATCAAAGGGCCGGAGGGGAAGGAAGCGAGACGCATTTTCACCAGAGCAATACTCTGGCAAAGCACGCGACGTTGATGATCTGCCCGCCTGCGTTCCCCGCCTGGCTGAGAAAAATGTTCGACGCGAACCCGAACAAACTCCCGGGTGGCGCCAACGCCAGCCGGACACGTGACAAGTGCGTCCGTCGCCGCCGGCCAGCGGCCGGCGGACGGGGAGCCAAAGAAACACAGATGCAAGCAGCTCATGATCAAGTGGTGCTTGTATCTGTGTTTCTTTGACTCCCTGACCCGCGAAGCGCGTGGCGGCGGACGCCAACGACGCCTTCGGATCTTCGGATCTTGGGATCTTCGCGTTTGCCGTGGGCTCGTGCAGTTCGACATGAAGGGCGATGAATGAAGCAAGTTGATCGCATCCGCCAACTGATGGGATGATTTCGACCGGCATGCCCGAGAAGAAGAAGCGTCCACGAGCCAGGACGCTGCCAAAATCCCCGTCAGAAACCAGATCTGACCGCAAGCCGCTTCCATTCGCCGACAGGCCGGCACCACCGGTGAAGTCCACGCCGAAGGCGGCGCGTGCGCCCCGATCGGTCTCGAAACCTGCGGCTCCGAAGACCTCGCGATCGAAGCCAGGCTCGAGCGCCTCGACTCCAGGGCTGTCGATATTCATGGTCGCGTCGGAGGCGCATCCATACGCGAAGACGGGCGGCCTCGCCGAAGTCGTGGCCGCGTTGCCCGACGCATTGGGACGCCTCGGGCACCAGGTGACGTTGGTGCTGCCGCGATACCACGGTGTGGACATTACGGGATCGCGTTCGCTGGTCACAGCGGTTCCGGTCGCCGATCACACGCAGAAGGTGGCATTTCACACCCGCGAGGAGCGTCGCGGCGTCACGGTCGTCTTCGTGGATGTGCCGGACCTGTTCGATCGCCCGGGCGGACTGTATAACGTCAACGGCGTCGATTACCCCGACAATGGGTGGCGCTTCGCGGTCTTCTGCCGCGCCGCGATCGAGTACGCACGTCTGCGCGGAGAACGGCCGTCGATCATTCACGCCCACGACTGGCAGGCCGGTCTCGTCCCGGTCTTCCAGAAGATGCACTTTTCGCCCGACCCGACGATCGGTGGAGTCCCCGCCATCTTTACGATCCACAACCTGGCGTTTCAGGGGCTTTTTCCAACCGCGTTACTGCCGGCTCTCGGCTTCGGTCCGGAACTGCTCGATATCCAGGCGCTCGAGTACTGGGGACGAATCAGCTACCTGAAGGGGGGCATCAACTTCAGTGAGCGGCTGACGACGGTGAGCCCGACGTATGCACGCGAGATCCTGACCCCGGAGTTCGGTTTTGGATTCGACGGCGTCCTCAGGCGGCGCGCCGATGCGTTGAGCGGCATTCTGAACGGTATTGATGTCGAGCGCTGGAATCCTGAAACGGACGAATTCATCGGCGCGACCTACTCGGGACAGGATCTGTCCGGGAAGTCGGCGGCTCGCCGGGTGCTGCTCGAAACCGCCGGCCTGAGCGACAACCAGAGTAGCCGGCCGGTGATCGGAGTTATTTCGCGGCTGACCGACCAGAAGGGGTTCGATCTGATTGCCCGGGCCGTCGACGACCTGATGTCGTTCGACGCCATGTGGGTCATGCTGGGCAGCGGCGATCGTCACTACGAAGACATGTGGCGCAACTTGGCGGCTCGGTTCCCGCAGCGGGTCTCGGCCACTATCGGGTTCGATGAGAGGCTGGCTCACCGGATCGAAGCAGGATGTGACCTCTTCCTGATGCCATCGCGGTATGAGCCGTGTGGACTCAATCAGATGTATAGCCTCCGGTATGGAACGGTCCCAATCGTCAGGGCAACCGGCGGATTGGCAGACACAGTAAAGGATGCGTCCGAACCGGGCGGGAATGGCTTCACGTTCCAGGGCTATTCGCCAGCTGACCTGGTTTCTACCGTCCGGCGGGGGCTGGAGCTCTTCCGAAACCCGGCCGAATGGAGGAAGATTCAGCTGAATGGCATGAAACTGGATTTCTCCTGGGACGCTTCGGCTCGGGAGTATGTCAAAGTGTATGAAGGGGCTGCTGCGGCAGCCAGGGGATGAGGCGTAGAGCGGTCTTTCTGAGGCATTGACAACATGGCATCTGAGAAAGTGACGACCCTAACCGACACAAATTTCGATCAGTCCGTCATCAAGGCATCCCGTCCGGTCCTCGTGGACTTCTGGGCGGAATGGTGTGGACCCTGCAAGCGGCTTGGGCCCACGATCGATGAGCTGGCGACGGACTACGATGGCCGGATGACGATCGGTAAGTTGAACGTGGACGACAACCCGGCGGTCGCCGGTCGATTCAGCATCCGCGGCATTCCGACGCTGCTGCTCTTCAAGGGAGGGCAGATTGTCGAGCAGGTGGTTGGGCTGGCCGACAAGGACTCCCTGAAGAAGCTGATCGACAAGCACGTCTAATGATTGCTGACCTTCGATATGACTCAGGGTCAGCCGCGAGCATCGTCGAGGGGCTGATTGTCGCGTGTTGATTGTTGATTGATTTCCGATGGCAGACCTGCGCAACGTCATCATCATTGGGTCCGGGCCCGCCGGCTTGACCGCCGCCCTCTATTCCGCTCGCGCCAACCTGAAACCATTGCTGATCGAAGGGCTCGAAGCCGGGGGGCAGTTGATGTTGACCACCCTGGTCGAGAACTGGCCGGGGTTTCGAGACGGCATCATGGGCCCCGCGCTGATGGAGGAGATGCGCGTCCAGGCTGAACGGTTTGGCGCCGAAACTCTCCGCGGCAACGTGACGAGCGTCGACCTTCGCTCGAACCCCTTCGTCGTCCGCACCAGCGAAGGAGAATACCTCTCCCGGTCGCTCATTGTCGCCACCGGCGCGTCCGCGCGCCTGCTGGGCCTGCCGTCCGAACGCGGGCTGCTTGGCCACGGCGTATCCACGTGCGCGACCTGCGACGGATACTTCTTCCGCGGGAAGCCCATCGCGGTCGTCGGCGGCGGCGATTCGGCGATGGAAGAAGCGATCTTCCTGACGCGCTTCGCGTCGCAGGTCATCGTGGTTCACCGACGCGATACGCTGCGCGCGTCGAAGATCATGCAGGACAAGGCGTTCGCCAACCCCAAGATCTCTTTTGAATGGAACTCCGATGTCGTCGAAATCACCGACATCGGCAAGGGGGAAGTCACCGGGATGGTGCTCAGAAACACCAGGACCGGAGAGCAGAAGGAAGTGCCGGTCGAGGGCGTCTTCGTAGCGATCGGCCACACACCGAACACGGCACTCTTCAAGGACCAACTCGATCTCGATCCCAACGGCTACATCGTCACGCACATGGGCTCACGGACAAACGTTCGCGGCGTCTTCGCATGCGGCGACGTGCAGGATCACGTGTACAGACAGGCCATCACGGCCGCCGGTTCCGGCTGCATGGCCGCGATCGATGCGGAACACTACCTTGACCAACTCCCTCAGCACCTGGGAGAACCACTGGTCCCGGCAGTGGACGTCTGAATCCCTCATCACTAATCACTGATCCCGAATCCCGGATCGTCGAATCCCTCATCCCTGAATCCCTCATCCCTGAATCCCTGATCCTTGAGTCGCCCAATCTTGAATCAGAGCAGTCGATGGGCGGTTCGAGGATTCAGCGATTCGAGGATTCAGCGATTCGAGGATTGGGGATTCGAGGATCAGGGATTCAGGATGAGCGATTAGGGATGAGCGATTAGGGATTAGGGATTCGAGTCGATCCACCCTCCTCCGACGACTTTGTCTCCGTCGTACATGACGACGGCCTGTCCTGGCGCGACCGCGGACTGCGGCTCATCGAAGGTCACGCGGACGCGGTCGCCGGATAGTGGCTCGAGTGATGCGGGCGCTTCGCGGTGGCGGTGACGAATGCGCGCCGTCACCCGCGTGCCAGACGGGGGAGCAGCCCCCGAAATCCAATTGACGCCCGATGCGGTCAGCTCGACCCGCTCGAGCGACTCCCTTGGTCCCACCGTGACGGTCTTCTCGGCGGCGTCGATCCCCACGACGTAGAGAGGGATGGGTGAGGAGAGACCCAGGCCCTTACGCTGGCCGACGGTGAACCGATGAACGCCGTCGTGCCGGCCGACGACATTCCCTGTTACATCGCGAATAGCGCCGGCACTTGTCGGCGTTCCATGCTGCTCGAGAAATGCCGCGTGCTCGCCGGACGCCACGAAGCAGATCTCGTGGCTGTCTGGCTTGTCGGCCACCGGCAGTCCGAGTGCGCGTGCGTGCTCGCGGACGGTTGGCTTGTCGAGATCCCCCACCGGGAACATCGCGTGCGACAGCTGGTCCTGGTCGAGGGTAAAGAGAAAGTACGACTGATCCTGGCGGAATCGGCGCCGCGCTTCAGCGCATATCGTCCTGTCACGGGATCGAGGCCAACGCGCGCGTAATGACCGGTGGCGACGAAGTCGGCTCCGAGCCCCTCAGCGCGACGGACCAGGGTTGCAAACTTGAGATCGCCATTGCAGTGGACGCACGGGATCGGCGTGCGGCCCGACGAGTACTCGCTGACGAAATTGGAGATGACGGTATCGGCGAATTCCCGCTCGAAATTCACGATGTAGTGCGGAATGCCCAGCGTCGCTGCCACTCGGCGAGCGTCGTGAAGGTCGTCAATCGTGCAGCAGGTGCCGAACGCGCGCGCGCCAGGCTCCGAGCCGGCCTCGTTCGAGTGCGAGTGGTCGTACAGCTGCATCGACAGTCCGATGACGTCGTGCCCCTGTCGAACGAGAACTCCGGCCGCGACGGAGGAATCCACGCCACCCGACATTGCGACCACGATGCGCATGCGGTCAGGCCCTCGCCCTTGCGCCGGTGAGGCTTCGCAGCTTCTCGACAATCCCTGGCAGCTTGGAGACGACGAAGTCCACCTCCGCCTCCGTGTTGCCGGCGCCGAGACTCATACGGATTGAATTCTGGGTGCGGGGCGAGGGGAGGCCCATGGCCCGCAGCACGTGGGAGGGCTCGAGCGTCCCGGACGAACAGGCGGAACCCGTCGAGACGGCAACTCCCTCGAGATCGAGCGCGATGAGCAGGCTCTCGGCTTCGACTGCGTCGAAACTGATGTTCGTCGTGTTCGGCACACGCGGCTCGCGTACGCCGTTGATTGCCGTGCCTGGCACCCGGGCGAGAATGCCCTCCTCGAGTCGATTGCGGAGCGAGCCGAGCCGGGCGCCTTCAGTTGCCGCCTTTCGGGCGGCGAGCTGGGCAGCCACGCCGAGGCCGGCAATGCCGGCGACATTCTCGGTGCCGGCGCGGCGATTGCGCTCGTGCTTGCCTCCGGTCATCACGGAGGTCACCCTCGCGCCGCGCTTGACCCAGAGGGCGCCGACCCCCTTTGGCCCGTTGAACTTATGCGCGGACAACGACAGAAGGTCAACCCCGAGGGCGCGGACGTCCACCGGAATCTTGCCGATCGACTGAACCGCGTCGGTGTGAAAGAGGGCGCCCCGTCCGTGTGCGATCCGGGCCAGCTCCGTAATTGGCTGGATCGTGCCGATTTCATTGTTCGCGTGCATGACCGACACGATCGCGGTCTCGTCCGTCAACGCCTCCGCCAGCGCCTCGGGCTTCACGATCCCGGACTGATCGACCGATAGAAGAGTGGTCCGCCATCCGCGGCGCGCAAGTGCCCGAAGTGTGACGAGCACGGCCTCATGCTCGATGCTGCTGGCGATCAGATGACGCCGGCCGGTCGGCTCGAGGGCCTCCGCCACGCCGCGAAGGGCGAAGTTGTCGGCTTCGGTTCCGCCGCTCGTAAAGACGATTTCGGATGGCTCTGCCGCGATGAGGGAGGCCACGGCGGAGCGCGCGTCGTCCAGCACGGCCTTCGCCTGCTGGCCGAAATGGTGAACGCTCGATGCATTGCCGAACGTGTCCGTCATCACTCGGGTGACGGCCTCGGCAACCGCCGGATCGACGGGGGTCGTGGCGTTGTGATCGAAGTAGATGCGCATGGCGCGATTTCTTCATGTTAGCATTCGCGCTAACTCTCAGCAATAAAAGGACTAGACAGCGGGCAAAACGCGTGCGTATACTGGCCGGACCCTGCTCCAACAGAGCCGCGGAACTGCGACCAATTTCGATAGGTGGAGAGTGCCAATGTGGAAACGGGATGATGCGGCAAAGCCAAGTGCACCGGCCGGCCAGACCTCTGCTCCGGCGCAGCACAGCCCTGCGCCGCAAACCGCGGAGTCGACGTCGCGTCCGGCAGTGGCCGGCGACCCTCAACGTGGACAGGAGAGGAATGTTGTGAACATAGGCAAATCGGTCGTCATCAAAGGCGAGCTCAACGGCAGCGAAGATCTGACGATTGAAGGACAGGTCGAGGGCAAGATCGAGCTGCGTCAGAATGTGCTCACGATCGGTTCCAATGCGCGAATCAAGGCGCAGGTGTTCGCCAAGTCCGTGATCATCCTGGGCGAGGTGACCGGCAACGTCAGCGCGTCGGAAAAGGTCGACATCCGCGACAACGGGTCGGTGGACGGCGACATTGCGGCGCCGCGGGTTGCAATTGCCGAAGGGGCACACTTCCGCGGCAGCATCGACATGCAAAAGGGAAGCGCGCCCAAGAGCGAGAGCAAACCGGCCAGCGCGTCAGCGTCCTCGCAGCCGGCTGCGCAGCAGACGCCGGCCGCGGCAGGGGCCAACCGCTAGGGCATCGCATCGGCCGTCCGGGCGGTCGCGTAATCTCGTCACCGTGAGGTGGCGTAGCGCGGTCGTCCGGGTGCTCGATCGGGTTTTCCCATGCTGTCAGACATCCTTCGCTGGGGCGGCAAGCGTCCCGGCCAGTCCGATGCACCTGGCGACGCGACGCTCGCGCGCGGCAGCGACACCGTGGTGCCTTCGAAGGCACTGCCGAAATTCCTCGCCGCGATCGCGCAACGCTCCGACTCGCCCGTGCTCATCGATCTGGGTCCGGTGATCGGGACCAATGTCTCGTTCTTTGGCGAGCAGCTTGGCTGCAAGCTGTTCATCGAGGATCTCTTCGCCGACTACGATCGCCACGCGCGCGCTGGCACGCTCGATGCGCTCGCGACCGTCATCGGCACGCGCTTCCGCCATGACGACGGCACGGTTGACGGCATCCTGTGCTGGGATGTGTTCGACTACCTGCCCAAGGCTGCCGGGCAGGCGCTGGCGCGCCAGATTGTCCGGATGCTCCGGCCGGGCGGATCCGTCATGGGCTTTTTCTGCAGCACCGCCACGCCGGTGCCGGTTCCCTTCACGAAATACGAGATCGCGGATGACAAATCGCTCCGTCACCGGCCGCAGTCGAGCGGTGGCGGCGCCAAGCACGTCCTCCTCAACCGCGACATCATCAAGATGTTCGACGGTCTCGCGGTCGCGGATTCCTTCCTGCTGAAGAGCAATACGCGGGAGATCCTGCTCAAGCGCAGGAGCTAGCGGCCCATGCGTCCGGTCATCGCTCTGCTGAGCGACTTCGGCACGCGCGATCACTACGCCGGTACGATGAAAGGGGTGATGATCGGGATTTGCCCCGACGTCACGCTCATCGACATCACCCACGAGATCGCCCCACACGACGTCGTCGAGGGTGCGCTGCAACTGGCGGCATCGTGCCGATACTTTCCGCCGGGAACAATCTTTCTCGCGATTGTCGATCCCGGGGTAGGGTCGCCCCGCAAGGGCATTGCCGCGGAGGCCGGCGACTATCGATTCGTCGCGCCCGACAACGGGGTGCTGACGGCGGTGTTGCGCGAGGTTCCGCCCAAACGTGTCGTCGAACTCACCGAACGACGGTACGCGAGGCCGACAGTCAGCCGGACGTTTGAAGGGCGCGATCGATTTGCGCCAGCGGCCGCGTGGCTCGCAAAAGGCATTCAGCTATCCGCGTTGGGTCGCCCGGTGACCAGCTATCAACACGTCGAGATTCCGCAGCCAGACGCCAACGAGGCGCAGCTTTCTGGAGTCGTTTTGCTGGTGGATCGATTTGGGAATCTCGTCACGAACATCGATCGCCGCACGTTCGAGTCCTTCACGCGCGGCCAGGCGGCGGCGTTGCGCGTCGCCGAACATCCGGTCGCCGGCGTTGTCGCCACGTATGCCGACATTCGTCCGGGAGAGGTGTGCGCGTTGTTTGGCAGCACCGAACACCTGGAGTTCGCGGTCAACGGAGGGAGTGCAGCCACGAGCCTCGCCGTCACGCGCGGGGCACCGGTTGTGATCACGAGATCGTAAAGCGGAGTATCTCGCGCAGCCTGCGCCCTGCTCAGTCGATCTTGCGCTCGGCAAGTTCTCCGGCGCGAGAACTGCCGACTCGAGCAAGTGCGCCCAGCCGCCTGTCGTCTCTGCCTCGCGTCTTGAGAGGGGATTGCCGAACGCGAGCCGTGCATTGCGATTCGCGGAATCGGGATGTTCTCCGCGTGCCACGCGCGGATCGACATCGGCCTGCAGGTACTCGCGGATTTCCTCGTCGATCTCGTCGCAGCGCCGACGCCTTCGCAACAGCGCGGTCAGCCCGCGTTCGAAGGAACGTCACGCTACACCTTGCGCAGGATCAGCCCGATGGCTGCTGCCTGGCGTCGCCACTCAGCGGTTGTTTTCTCCAGGTGTCGAGTGCCGGCTGCCGTCAACGTGTAGTACTTGGCGCGGCGGTTCTGTTCAGTCGTCTGCCACCTGGGCCGGACGTACCCGGCGCGCTCCAGCCGCCACAGCGCCGGGAACAGCGACCCGCCGTTGACCACGAACACGCCGTGGCTGATCTGTTCGAGCCGCTGACCGATCCCGTAGCCATGCATCGGCTCGAGCGCGAGCACTTGCAGGATCAACATGTCGAGTGTGCCCTGCACGAGATCCGAAGGACGTTCACGATCGCCGGCCATTGGTAGATCCTACTTGTTGCACCGCGCGAGCGCGGCGCTGTGAGTACGACCCCCGTTCAAACCGTGCGTGCGGATTTCCCGCACACGGCTTACCAAGGGACATTCGGAATGCGACATTACGCAGCCTCCGGATAA